>JAAYRK010000072.1 GCA_012518815.1 Candidatus Epulonipiscium sp.
AAAATGGAGCAAAATTTATTTATCCTGCTTTTGGCGTAACCTTAAGGCAAAATCAAAGGGAACGGTATTATAAAAAGTTAGATGAACACTTTCCAGGATTAAAACAAAAATATATCAATCAATATGGAAATTCTTATCAATGCCCATCACCAAAGGCAAAAAAACTATGGTATTTACTAAAACAAGAATGCGAAAGCTTAGGAATGCTTTATAAAATGAAAGATATTATCAACGCCTATAAACAATGGTATAGATATAGTCAGATTTCTTTATTTTAATTATAGCTAGCTATCAGCTAGCTTTTTTATAATTTATTATAGCCTTGGCTATTTTGATTTTTATAGATTATTAGAAAATTCTAGAGCAGCCTTTGCTGTTTTTGAATAAATTTAGATTTTTGATTATTAACATATGCAAACTTTAGTCAAGAATTATTGACAATTATGTATCTTTTTTAGGTGAATTAGACTTAAGATAATAATTAAGCTTGCTATAATAGATATAATTAAATAATGAGTTATGTTTAGATTCATATAAATAATAACTATATATATAACTAAGGATGATAATTTAAATAATATATGAAATAAGATACTATTCCATAATGAATCTCCATATAAACATATTGTTGCACTAATAATACCAACAATAAAAGCAACGGTGATTTTTAGGAAATCTGTAGAACTATAATATAATACAAATAGTAAATTTTGAATAATTATTGACATGATAAGGGAGTAAGAATTTGTCAGTTGTCTTAAAATTACTCCTCTAAATAATATTTCAGAAAAAAAAGGTTCTATTATGAGTAATACAACTATGTATAATATACGGGAATCTGCATTTGATAAGATATTTACAACTGTATTATAGTAATCTATATTTAAAATATTAGTAATTCCTAATAAAGCAAAATTTAATGATATACCAATTATAGATGATACAATTATAAATTTTATATTTGCTTTATTTAATTTTATAGTTTTAAAAAAGTTTTTTTCATTCTTTTTAAAAATTAGTAAATAAATAGGTAAAGAAATTATAAAGCTTATTGCAAGTATCCAATAGACAGATTGAGAAAAGTAATATCCTATATATTCTATAAGAGATTTAAAAGATATTTCATCATAAGGCAGTGAAATATAATTAGAAATAGTTAGAAATCCTATAATAGGTGTAAGTATAATAGCCAATAAACAAAGTACTCCAATAGGAATTAAAATGTATAAAAAGCTTATTCCAGTATCTTTTAATTTAGATTTCATAATTATACTCCTATATTTTAATAGCAAAAATTTCTAAAAGAATTATTAATATTAAATATAACATAATAATTATATTTTTTAAATGATTTTACATATTACTACATTTTATTGACGTATCATTATAATTGTATAATAATTAATGATACAGTCTCTTTTTAATAGGAGTTATATATATTGCATTTAGACTATTTTTATCAATGATATAATTAAAAGTAATATAAATTATTTATGTTTTAAAAAACTATAATTAGCAAATATTTTAGAATAAGGAGTGGATGGTATGGTTGATGTGAAAGGCAAATGGGCACTTATAACAGGAGCTAGCAGAGGGATAGGCTATCAAATTGCAAAGTTTATGGCAAAAGAAGGTTGTAATCTTATTTTGCATAGCCGTAATCTTGAAAACACTAAAAAAGTTGAAGAAGAAGTAAAAGCTTTAGGAGTAGAAGCTTATAGTGTTCAAGCCGAGCTTTCAAATATTGAAGAAGTAAATTCTATGCTTGATGAAATAGAGAATAAAGGGACTCTTGTAGATATTATATTTAATAATGCAGCGGTTCAAGTAGCTTATAGGACGGATTTTTGGAAAACACCCCTTGAAGATTTTGACATAAGCTTTAAAATTAATCTTATTCCTGCAGTTGTAATTTGCTACCGTCTCATCCCTAAAATGATAGAAAGAGGTTTTGGTAGGGTTATAAATGTTACTAGCGGTATAAAAAACGAACCAGAGCAGGCAGGATATTCTGCAAGCAAAGCAGCTTTAGATAAGTTTACAATTGATTTAGGTTCAAAATTAGAAGGAACAGATGTTATGATAAACTTAACAGATCCTGGTTGGTGTAGGACAGATTTAGGTGGACCTAAGGCTCCTAATTCTGTAGAAAGTGTTATTCCAGGAGTAGTAGTAGCAGCTTTTTTAGATGATAAAAAAAGCGGAAGATTATTTTCTGCTCAAGATTTTAATGGTATGTCCTTAGAAGAGGCAGTACAAAAAGCCCAAACAATAGACAGTAATTATTAAATAAAAATAAAAAGGTATCACTCTGCTAAGCAGAAAGTGATACCTTTTTAGATTATAAACGAAGTATAGATATATACTTATGTTAAATTATCTTCAATATAGTCAATCATTTCAGCTCTGTCTTTTATACTTTCAATAATTTTTTCTTTTAATATGGGGCTGTGATTTTTAGATAATTCTTTAATAGCATTTTTTTGTTTATCCTTAGCATCCTCTATAATTTCTTCATAAGAACGGGAATCACCCATAAAACAACTCCTTTCTTTTCATATTTCAACATTATTATTTCCAAGCAAAAGATAAATATAGTTTATTTAAATTTTTTACCTTTACTAACAATATTAGCAATAATAATTATTGAAAGAATTGTATGATAAATAATAAAATAAATAAAAAGATTAAAATAATAGGATGCTTAGAAGAATAAATTAAAATAATTGCTAATTATATTATTCTTTATAAGCTAAATATAAAAATAGGATAATTTATTTATGTATATTTTTTATTAGGACTGCTAGTAATTTGAAAGATAGGACATATGAAAAAATATATAAAGTTTAATACTGTCTTATCTAGTGAAATAAAGGGTGAAAATATTTATGGTGACAAATTATATATCTTTTAAACTTCTTAATTTAGTTTTGTTTATATTTCTTTTAGGTATTTTACTTAGATTTAAACTTATAAAAAAACTTATTGCAAAGGTTTTATTATTATTTTATGCATCAACTAGTTTTCTTATGGTAGTTAATATCATCCTTATTTTTCTTTTGATTGGTATTTTTTTAATTATACTTATATTTTGAAAATCATTATAAATATACAATTATACAGAATTTAAATTTTTATTTTGCATCCACTTATTCTAGAATTATTTGATTACGAGCTATAGATTAAAAAATCCCGATTCATATAGATAAAATGTATGAATCGGGATTTTTAATTTAGTAGGATAGTATCTTTGTCATTTTTATTTATAGCCGTAGGAATTAATATTAAGAAAGTAATCTAAAGATTTGCTCCGTTGTATTTATCATATTTTCTCTGGCAGTGTCTTTATTCATAGCTTCTTGTAGTGTTACTACGGAATTTAGAATACAAAAGTATGCATCAATACCTTCTTCATTACATTTTTGGGCTCCTGGGCTTATACTTCCTGCCAGGGCAATTACTTTTGCACCATATTTTTTTGCAAGTTTTGCAACGCCTATGGGAGCCTTGCCCATAGCTGTTTGATGGTCTAGACGACCTTCGCCTGTTATCACATAATCTGCATCTTTTAGTTCTTCTTCTAGTTTTACAGCATCTAATATTAGTTCAATACCAGATTCTAATTTTCCATTTAGGAAACTTAAGAAAGCAAAACCTAAGCCTCCTGCAGCACCAGCACCGGGGGTGTTGGCAAAATCGGTTCCATTAAATTCTTTTGTTCTTTGGGCGTAATTTTTCATGCCTTCATCAAGTAAATCTCTCATATCTTCAGTGACACCTTTTTGTGGCCCATAAATATATGTAGCACCATTAGAGCCGTAAAGGGGATTGTTGACATCACATGCAATTTTAAAATTACATTCATCAAGTTCTTTTAATTTATTAGCATCAGAGATGCTTTTAATTTTGCTTAAAGCTTGGCCACCTTGTCCCACGGGGCTATTGTCTTCTGCAAAGAACTCAAAACCGAGAGCTTGAAGCATACCTATTCCACCATCGTTTGTAGCGCTTCCACCAATTCCAATGATGAAATTGCGGCATCCTCTTTGGATAGCATCCTTAATCATTTCGCCAACGCCATAAGTAGTGGCATTCATTGGATCTTTTTTTTCTAGAAGGGTAATCCCAGCAGCAGAAGCCATTTCGATAATTGCTGTATGGCTTTCTTTTTCATAGCCATAATATGCATTTACTTTGTTAGCTGATGGTCCTGTTACATCTACATAGACTTTTTCACAAGCAAAGCCTTCAATAAAGGCGTCAGTAGTTCCTTCTCCACCATCGGCTAAAGGTTTTACAACAACTTTTGCATTTTTTTTTGCTCTTAAGATACCTTCTTTGATAGCGTTTCCAGCTTCTATGGAAGATAGGCTTCCTTTAAAGGAATCAATTGCAACAACAACTTTCATATTTTTCCTCCTTATATTCATTCTGCAATGGAGTACTTTTTTCTCCATACAGGATTATTCTACAAATGATTTTAAAATTTAAATTTTTAATTACATCTAGTTACTTTTTAAAAAATTACAACTTTTAACAAATTTGAACTTTTAATTTAAAATATAGACTAATCTTTTGAGTTCTTTTATTTTATCATAAGTATTAACATATTGTATAAAAATTAATATTTATTATAGTAATATATTATTTGCGTTATAACAAAGATTTTTAACTAAAATGAAAATTGAGGACTTCAGTCCCTCTGTGACACAATGTTTTGGCTAAAAGCAAACAGTTCCCAGAAAGAATGAAGTCCTCACGAAAAAAATTATACCAGTAAAATCTCCAAAGTGCAACAGCTATAATTTATATAAACAACTATTTAATTATTCAAAATATCATGCAATTTATTAAGAAGTTAGGATTAAAATAGTAAAAAATCTAACAAGTCCTTGCAATATTCTCGTTCTAATGACAAAATACAAGGTAAGGGATATATTATTAAAGATTAATTAAGAATTATACGGATTATTATATAAATAATAAAAAAATACTAAGGGGGGAGAGTCATGAGGAAGAAGTATGTTATTGGAATTGATTTTGATACTTTATCTGGGAAGGTAGTATTGTTAGATACTTCTAATGGAGAAGAGATATCTTCACGGATTATAGAATATACTGATAAAGATATGGAAAACAAACTTCCTGATGGCACTAAATTAGGGGGCGACTGGACGCTTGGTAATCCTTCCAATTATCTTAATTTAATAAAGTCTTTAGTTCCTGAGTTATTAAAAGATGCTCATATTTATCCTTCACAAGTTATTGCTTTAGGTATTGATTTTGCTTCTTACACCATTCTTCCAATAGATAATGAGACATCAGAAGGTTTAGGAGAAGATAATTTGTTCGTTGAGGCTACTGATTGGATAACAATGCAGCTTACAGGCGAGCTGGTAACTAGCTCTATGTATTATTTAGGAGAAAAGATTGGAGAATTAAACGAAACTGCATCTATGAATACTGGTCTTCTTCCAGGAACTATTTTGTCTGTTCCAAGTATTAATGCTCATGTTTCAATTCCTGCACTTGGAGTAACAGAAGCTGAAAAAATGGTTATGGTTATGGAAAAGTCCATAAGGTATTTAGTTCTTTCTAAAGAAAAAAAAGAAGTTCCTGGTTTATGTGGCTATGTTGAAGACAGAGTTATCCCAGGGCATTATACTTATGAAACAATACAGATTGGAGCAGGAAATATCCTTAGCTGTTTTCTAGAAAGATATATAAATGAAGAATATCAGCAGGCAGCTAAAAATGAAGGCTTGACTAATTTAGAA
>JAAYRK010000073.1 GCA_012518815.1 Candidatus Epulonipiscium sp.
AATACTGTTATATAAATTGTAGTTATAGTCACAATAATTTCTGTAAAAGTAAAGGATAGCCATACCCCTGTCATTTTCCAAATACTACTTAATAATAAAACCATGGGAACAATAATAATAAAGCCTCTTAAAATAGAAATTGTAAATGCATTTTTTGCTTGCTCCGTAGCAGTTAAAAACATAGTCATAACAATATTTATACCAGCAAAGAAAAAGCCAATAAAATAGATTATAAGTCCGCTTTTACCGATTTGAGCTATTTCAATATTCCCGTCTTTATTGAAAATACTAATAATGCTTTCAGCATTATAAACTACTCCAAAATATATTAAGATAGCCAGGCTAATGGAAGTAAACAAAGCATATTTAAGGGTCTTTTTAACTATTAGATCATTATTTAAGCCATGACCTTCACTTATAATTGGCTGTATTCCTTGAGCAAGTCCTGTAAATATGGCAATAGCTACAAGGGCTATATTAGCAACGATTCCATAAGAAGCAAGGCCTAAGTTACCCTCAAGCCTTAAAATAACTAAATTAAAGGTTATGAGTACAACAGCTGATGAAATTTCATTTACTAACGCTGATAAACCTAAAGAAGTTATATCCCTAAGATAAGATAGCTTAATTTTGTATCTAATATATTTAAAGTTATTATCTTTTCTAATAAAATGAATAGCTAATACACCCATGCTTATTATTGGGGCTAAGCATGTTGCGAAGGCAGCTCCAAACATTCCCATACCAAGTGGAAACATAAAGATATAGTCTAAGAAGATATTAGAAAAACTGCCAGTTAACATTGCAACCATCGTCAACTTAGGATTATTATCATTACGGACAAAAGAAATCAAAACATTATTCATTATAATAAATGGTGAAAAACAAAGAATTGTTTTTAAATATGTTTCAGTCATTGGTAAAGTATTATTATCAGCTCCAAAAACTATAGCTAAAGAACTAGAAAAAAATAGTCCGATTACTGCAAAAACAATTCCTATTAATAAAGCTGTCTTTACACAAATACTATATACTCTGTTAGCTTCTAAATCTTCATTTTTTGTTTTTAATATACTATATCTTGTTGAACCGCCTATTCCAAGCATTAGACCAACACCGTAGACAATACTATAAATTGGAATTGAAAGATTTAGAGCTGCAAGACCTCTAGCACCTAATGATTTTGAAATAAAAAAAGTGTCTGCTAATATATAACAAGAAATACTCACCATTCCTAATATATTTAAACTTACATATTTTAAAAACCTATTTAAAATTGATTTTTCCATATTTTCCTCCTAAAATAATCAAGACAAAAAGTATCTAGTATCTATCTAAAATTTTCTTATATAAATATTTTATAGTTGTTATCTTATGTTTAATCGTTAGTTAAATCTCCATTTCCACTTATTGGTATTGTTTCTCCTAGATATGTTGGTTCTGGTTGAAAAATTACAAAGAAAAAGTCTTTCACCCTCGCAATAGCTTCTCGAATTTCTCTGTATTTTTGACCATAATAAACCCTACGGTCTGAAGGAACTCCATAAGCTTCAATGCCTAACTTGTCTGCAATATATAATGCACGATACAAATGATATTCTTGTGTAACTATAATTATTTTTTTAGCTTCAAAAATATCTCTTGCACGATATAAACTTTCATATGTTGAAAATCCAGCATGGTCCATAAAAACATGTTCTGAAGGTATTCCTCTATCTGTTGCAAATTTTTTCATTACATTTACTTCATCATAATCTTTTCTGCCATGGTCACCACTCATAAGCAATCTATCAGATATCTCATACTCATATAGCTCAATTCCTTGTATTAATCTGTCTTCAAGCATATTTGAAGGCCTGTCATTTCTTACCCCTGCTCCAAGAACTAATATACAGTCTGTATTAAAATCAAAATCATCTGATGAATAATAAATTCTCTTTTTAACAGATGTTTTCATATAAAAATTAATCAATAATACAATAATCGCAAATATGATTACAAAAATTAGGGCAAATTTAAAAAGCTTTTGTATCCATAATAATAACTTGCTTATTACTGACATACTTTTTATCCTCATTGTAACTCTCCTATTTCTACTATTTTTTATAAATCAATAATTTAGCTTATCTATTATATTAATTAAAAGAGATTAAATTTCAATCCTTTACAAATTAAATTATGTTAAATGTTTTTAAATAATATTATACGTAACATTTTGACATATTGCATCGAATTTAAAAAACAATAATTTATTTGTTATATAGTTTTAAGATTAAATGTCATAAAAAATTTCTCCAATTATTTATCAATATTTTAATACCTAATTCATAAGATAATAATAAGCCATATTATCCGGAGGAATGCTTATGTTTATAAATCCTTATAATAAGCAACAAAATCCCCATATCGTTGCTTCTGCTCGGGGAGATGTGACTGGAGACGGCATAAAAGATTATATTTATCTTACAGGAATTAGAAAAGAAGATAGCCCTTTTATTCAAAATATTACTCTGCTTATTAAAGATGGAAGAACAGGTTCTATTGTTTCAGTTCCCCTTAAAACAAATGCAGGTTATAACCCTACTATTTTTCTTGGAGATTTTACTGGAAATAGAATTAATGATATTTTAATTGCTATTACATCAGGTGGAAGCGGAGGAATTACCTACTATTATATTTACTCTGCTCTTAATAATGTTCCTAAATTATTATTTGATTATGAAGCTTTTAACCAAAGATATAATTATAACGTAATATATAGGAATAATTATAAGGTAGAAGTCATTAATACTACAAGAAAAACTAGATTTATAATTGACATATCATATAGAGAAAAAGATTACTTAAATGAAATATATAATGAAGATGGCAGTTTAAAATCACCCATAGAAGGATTTGTTAATCCTTTAAGTGGTCTTTATCCTATTGACTTTGATTCAAACGGAGTCTATGAACTTCTAGGATACCAGAGAATTTCAGGAAGATATGCAGCTGATGCCCTAGGATATCTCCAAACATCTTTAGAATGGGATAAAAATAGATTTTCTATAAGGGAACAATATGTAAGTATTTATGGTTCAAAATATTAATATAAACAACTTAAAATAAAATACCCGGACTCTTTTTTAAGAGTGCGGGCATTTATTTATTTCTTAATCAAATGTAGGTAAGTTATCTAAATTATCTTCTAATTCCCCATTAGGATTACTCCTTAAGTATTCCCGACCATTTTTAGCTTTTCCTACATTAACACCTTCAATTAAATCATCTTTTGCCATTATAATTGCATCATCAATAGGATAAACCTTTCCATCATTTAGCATTACATCTGTAATATCCCCTTCAGAATTCTTCTTTACCTTTGTAATTTTGGACTTGTGGCTCATAAAAAACCTCCTTTGTTTAATCTTTGGATTTGCTAATACTAGTTATTTAATCCTATTGTTTCCAAATAGCATAAAAATATTCTTTTACTTTTATAATTTAAAAATACTATTTCATTAAAACTTAGACTTATTATAGAAATACACCTTTGTCACATTTTCCTCTTCTCAAAATATTATATACTGAATACTATTTATAAAGGAGGATTGTAAATGCTATCTAAACAAGAATATATAAGACTTTCTATAGAAAATAATTTATTCTTTCAAAGAATTATGAAAGAACATTTATTTTTTATTGAAACCAATTTACAAGCAGTTGAAACTCCATATATATCAGAAGCTAGTATGCTAAAAAGAAATTTTGAACAACTTCTTGCTGAAACAGTCTTTTATGCAAAATGGCTTGTATCAGAAAATGCAATTAAATCCAATGAATTTGTTACTCCTTATACCTTAAGAGCTGAAGAAATAAGTTCAAAACTAACAGGTGCATCTATTAATATGGAGATTACAAAGGCTGAATTAACATTAGTTAATGTTCCTACCCGTTATTCTCAAGCTTGGTTTGAACAAATTGTTGATGACTTAAATAAAAGATCCAATACTTTAGTTAAACACGTAATTGACTTTCAAAACAAATTGTTGGATTTACTTTCAAAATGTAAAATTTTTATGACAATCTATAACGAAATGTTAGAACACCTTACCCATGAAGCTCAATATTATCAAAATTTGTTAGAAACCCTTCAAAATAGAAGCCTTCCCAAAAAACAATTGTGCAAAGAACTTAATTTTTGGAATCATACAATGGAAGAACATGCACAGTTTATTGATGGAATGTTAGATCCTACTGAAAAAAGTCTTAAGGAAACAGCTGAAATAACAGCTAAGGAATTTGAAAAACTAGTTAAAATGTGCATTAACACAGCTGAAAAAGAAATTGTTGATATGAGCTTTAAAGCTGCAACACAAATTAGAGATTTTAAAAGAGCAGCTACAGAAGAATTGCTATCTTGTAAAATAAAATCAATTATTCCTCCCTTACTAGCAGACCATGTGTTGCGAGAAGCTAATCATTATATAAGACTTTTAAATATGATGAAATAACAAAATCTATTTTCCTCCTATTTTTTTAACATTTCAATATATCCTTTATATATTTGCAATGGCTTTTATTGAAGTTTATAATATAATCATAATTATATTTAGGAGGGATACCATGACTTGTAATAACAATGTCAATTGTACATGCACTTATACTTATTGTTCAAGACACGGGAAATGCTGTGAATGTATTGCTTATCATAGAAAAAATAATGAAGCTCCTGGCTGTTTGTTTTCCAAAGATGGAGAAAAAACCTTTAACCGTTCAATAGAAAATCTTTATAATGATTATAAAAACCGATAAAAAAACTAGCGTCGGTACAATACTAAGTACTGACACTAGTTTTTTATGCTATTTTACTAAACTTAATCTTTTAATTAAAAAAACCGTCTTTTACAATGTCTTTAATGACTTCTTTTTCAATTTCAAATTCTTGCACTCCCATAAAACCTGGAGCAACTTCATATTCATCAAATATGATTACTAATTTTCCTTCCTCATTAATATAAAATGTCGTATCATCATTTATACTATTAAAATCCCAATCTGGAACTTCACTATCTAACCAATAAGTAATATTTTCGTCTTCTTCCATCCTCTTTTTCATTTGCTCTTTAATGTTATCAGATACAATTCTTTTAAAATCAGAATTACTATCAAAAATATCTTTAAGTATAATTATTTCTCCTGTCTGCTTATCTAGGTGAAATATTTTAACCTTTTCATTTCCTCCGGCCATAATGATTAACTCATTAAAACGAATGGAAAATAATCTTTCATTATTAGTAATGACTTCATATTCTAAGTTTACACTTTGCAAAGCTTCTCCACCTGAAGCTTCTACATCTTCTTTATATCTTGAAATTAATGTTTCAGTATATTTTTCAATAGATTGATTTATATTTTGGGTGCTTTCTTCTAAAATTTGTCCTTTTTCATCTTTTACACTTATTTCTGGAATATTAATATTTGCTTGCATATTATTGTCTTTACTTTCATAATTGCGAAAGGTCACAACTTCAATCACTACACCAAGAACAGGAAGTCTTGAAAGTCCATAGGCTATATTAGGACTAAGATTTACAAGGATTGTAATGACAAGTATTACTGTTGCAAAAGTGCTAGCAACATTAGTTAAAATTGTAATCCTTCTTTCCTTATGTTTTGCTTTTTTTATTGTTTCTTCGATAATTTCTAAGGTGTTTTCTGGAACTTCAATGTTTTCATACTTTCTTTTTAAATCATTTAAATTATTCATCTCCATAACCTCCCTTTTCTATATCTACTCTTAATTTTTTTAATGCCCGATAAAGAATTGATTTTACTGTATTTGCGTTTTCTTGAAGAATTTCAGCTACATCATTGATTTTCATATCTTCAAAAAATCTAAGAACAATTACAAGCCGTTCTTTATCGTTTAAATTATGTAAGGAATCTATAAGATCCAAATCCTTATTTTTATCTTCAATTGCTTCTTGGATGATCTCGTCTGACAGGCTTTCTCTCGTTTTGTTATGGAGTATGTCTAAAGATGTGTTGATTACAATCCTATAAAGCCAAGACCTTATATAATCAATCTGCTTAACTTTTGATGCACTTCTAATGGCTTTATAAACACTTTCTTGTACCACATCTAATGCATCTGCTTCATTTTTAACATAAGAATAAGCTAACCGATACATTGATTTATAGGATTTTAAGATCTCTTTTTCAACATACTCTTTCTTCTGCTTTGAATTCATTAGCTTCCTCCTTTCTATCCATAAGACCGGCTAGCAAGTTAAAAAGTTTCAAAAAGCACCTTTAAATTTAAATATATTATTATACTTATTATACAAAATGTTATTCACGTTTTTATTATATATCTTCTTCACAAATTAAAAATATCTAAATTTTGTAGATTACAGAAAGCTTTTTACTCTTTTGTCTTAGTAAGTTATAACTTTTCCAATGCTTATAGAGAATATTTTTTTATAACTAAAAAATTAAACACCCCTTATTTAACAAATAAGAGGTGTTTATTTAAATAATATAAATAATTAATTAATATATTACTGTTTTAAAAAGCTTTTCTTCAGTGAGAAATATTTACAACTTTATGATGTATCCCTTAGTTTAATTTAAATCGATAGTTTAAATGAAAAACAGATACTTTTTCACTTATATATGTATATCCCTCTATTTTAATAGATCTTCTTATTCAGCATCAGAAATTTCTTCTGCTTCCACATCAGCGTCTTCTACTTCTGCATCAACATCTTCTGCTTCTGCATCAACGTCTTCTGCTTCTGCATCAACATCTTCTGCTTCTGCATCAACATCTTCCGCTTCTGCATCAACATCTTCTACTTCTGCATCAACGTCTTCTGCTT
Organism: Candidatus Epulonipiscium sp.; assembly: GCA_012518815.1. GTDB lineage: Bacteria > Bacillota > Clostridia > Lachnospirales > Defluviitaleaceae > JAAYML01. The sequence continues at coordinate 6,864 of JAAYRK010000073.1, forward strand.
CTGCATCAACATCTTCTACTTCTGTATCAACATCTTCATCTTCAGCTGGAACAGATAAATCTACATTGATAGTTATTGTTTTAGTTGCTCCATCCCACTCTGGAGAAACTCCAAAAGCTTCTGAAATGAATCTTAAAGGAACTAAAGTTCTTCCATCAACAGCTTTTGGTGCAGCAAGTAATTCTACTTCTTCATCACCTATTTTGGCAATTTTATTATTTAATTGTAGCCATATTACTACATCATCTTTTGCAGCAGTAATTGTTTGATTTGTTCCATCCCACTCTGGAGAAACTCCAAAAGCTTCAAATACATGTCTTAAAGGAACTAGAGTTGTATCATTTTCTACAACAGGTGCTACATCAAGTTTTAACTCCTCACCATTAAAAATAATCTTAATGTCTTGTCCAGCAAAAACTGTTGAAACTAAAAATAAGGTACTGATAATTAAAGCTAGTATAGTTCTTTTTGTGTACTTTTGAAACATTTAAATTCCTCCTTATTATTTTATCAGTATGAATAATATCACATTAATTAATAAAGTTCAATCATTTATTAAAAACATCTTTTGTTTTTTTGCCTTAAACAAGCTTGTCCCTTGCCGCATTGATAACAAACTTCATTTTCAAGTACTTTATCATTAAAGAAATCTCTGCAGTTTATTAATGTAGTTTCTGCAATATTATGTAAGGCTTCTTTAGTTAAAAAAGCCTGATGAGAAGTTACAATAACATTGGGCATAGATATAATTCTTGCTAGGATATCATCATGAATCACTACATAGGACATATCTTCATAGAAAAGTTCTGATTCTTCTTCATAAACATCCAGGCAAGCACCACCAATTTTCTCGGACTTAAGTCCTTCTAATAATGCTTCACTATCTATCAAGGCACCTCTTGAAGTATTTATTATATATACGCCTTTTTTCATAATTTTTATTGCATCTTCATTAATCATATGAAAAGTATCCTTAGTCAAAGGACAATGTAATGATATTAAATCAGATTCCTTAAACAACTCTTCTAAGGAAACATAATCAATATTTGAATTTTTTATAGGATAGGGATCATAAGCTATAACCTTCATTCCAAATCCTTTGCATATGTCTATAAATACTCTTCCTATCTTACCCGTTCCTATAACACCTATTGTTTTACCATGTAAATCAAAACCAGTTAATCCATTTAGGCTAAAATTAAAATCTCTGGTTCTTATATAAGCTTTATGTATCTTCCTATTTAAGGAAAGTAATAATGCCATTGCATGTTCTGCAACTGCATAAGGTGAATATTCTGGAACACGTACAACGTGTATCTTACCATAGGCAGCCTTAAAATCAATATTGTTATATCCTGCACACCTCATGGCAATGAGTCTTGTACCATTTTCATAAAGAATGTCTATTGTTTTTTTATCAATAGTATCATTTACAAAGGCTACAACAACTTCAAATTCTTTAGCCATAAAAGCAGTTTTGGGCCCAAGTTTAGGCTCAAAATATTCAATTTCAATATCATATTTCTCCTTTAAAGAATCAAAATAAATCTTGTCATAAGGTTTCGTATCAAAAAAACATATCTTATTCATACTCAAGCCTCCTATCTAATATCTACATAATTATAATAATTAATTAGAGTTTATTATTCTAACTTCAAAAATCCTGTTCCAAGGCAATTCTACTTTTGTTATTGCAATTTTATCCCGATAACTTTCATCAAACTCCAATAAATAGTCATATTGATATTTTAAAATATTATTTGTTATATACGTTTCAATATACTCTTTTCCATAAAAGCCATCTAGATTATAGATGTCTGTACCAACAGATATTAAATATTTTTCTAAATCAGGTTTAATTTTAACTTTATAAATATAATCATTCATAAAACGATTATATAAGAACTTTTGATGGTATAGTTCTGTATCAACAAATATATTCCTAGAATACCAGTAAGCCAATAAATGTGCAATAGATATTGCTGATGCATTGGAAGCTGTATTCCAAGCACTGTATGAACCTAATTCTGATAAAGTAATATGATTTTTTAATAAAGATATAAAATCACTATTTGAAAAATTTGAAACATTATTAGTCAAATCTATAATCCCAACAGTTTTACCAGCCTCTATACTATCCCGAATTCTTCTAATAAAGTCTAAAGTGACATATTCACTTTCTACTGAGTTATAGACAAATAAGTGTAAATCAGCAGCAGTTTCTACATAAAAAGCCCCACAAAGCTTAATATGTTCACTTATTGTTTTATCTAAGCTTTTATCTTCAAAAGGATAAATATCTGCCTTCTTTTCTTCATTTATATATTGAACGGATATTCTGGGTCTATAATTATGATAATTTAAAATATGTTTCATTAATAAACATAATTCCACTTCATCTGTTCCAGTTATTATTGAGATTTTATCTTCAACTGCTAATTCTTTAATTTTTTCTTTAATTATATATTGATCTAACAAATGAATTCCTTTTTCTGCCGCATCATCTTGTGATAAAACTAAATAATCAATAATACCTTCATCAACAAGTTTAATTGCTTCAAGATTAAGGCTCAAGTTTACAGCCCGAGTATAAAGATATTTATTCTTTATATCAGTAGGAATTTTATTTTCTAAGTCCTTTAGCTTATTACTATCTACACTATTATAGCTTTTTGCCCAAGTTTGAATATTATCATATAAATCCTTTTCATATTTATTATTTACTGAAATTGAAAGTCTTTGAATAGTATCAAAAGCATAAATTTTTTTATTAGGATTTTTATCTTTTAATTCTTTAAGCCAATCAAAATCAATTAGAAAATTATCATTTTCTATTAAACGTGAATGATTTAAACCTCCATGATTAATCATTGTAAGAGATATAATAAAGGCATCTGCATATTTTGAATTTTCTAATGCCCAATTTTTTATCTTTTCACTATCTCCTTTTTCTAAGCGACTACCTATAATTTCTTTAGGTGGGAGCATAATATTGACTTCTAAAATATCTGCTATTGATTTTGGAAAATCAATATTTACCGGTCTATCATCTAAAGGTACAATCATTATTGTCATTTTTTTCTTCAATTCAACATCTTCATTATAATTAGTAAAGCCAACTAAAAAGATTGAAGCAAGTATAATTGATACCAGGTATATTGAAACATATTTTCTTTTCATTATTAAATACCTACTTTCTTTTACATTAACATCTTTAATGTAATAAAATAATTCTTTATCCTATCAAGTTTAGCATTAGCAATTTGTAAAAGAAAGATGTTTTTTTATATTTTTATATCTGGGATATTTAAGACAATAACAAAAATGTAAATATCTTTATAAGACATCTTATAAAGATAGACTTTTTAAAATAATTAAACAAGTTCTTTTGTATTTAAAAACATATATTTAATCAACTTTTTTACAAAGTCCCATATATAAAAAACCAACTATTTTTGCTGCATCGTCTTGATAAAACTTATTCATTTTTATTATTTCATACTTTTGATTTTTTATAATAGCTTCGATATCTCTATTTAAGCTACAAGATGCCTTTTTAAAAATTGGATTAATTAAATTTTGCAAAAAACAAATTCTTTTATCATTGCTTTTTCCATGTTCAAGAAAGTAAACTTTACCGTCTGGTTTTAATACTCTATGTAATTCTGCAAGTGCTTTTTCGATATCCAAAATACTGCAAAAAGTAAAAGTACTGATTATTGTATCAAAACTATTATTATTAAAGGGTAATTTATCTGCACTAATTTTTTTATAATTAACCTTTATAGAAGATTTATTTATTCTGCTTTGTGCCTTTTTTCCTAATTCGTCATTTATATCTATTACAGTTATTTCTTTAATATGACTAGGATAATACTTTAAATTCAAACCTGTTCCAAAACCAATTTCAAGGATATCTCCTTTCACATTTGATAGCAATTCCTTTCTTATCCTAGCTAATGAAGGCTTAGTCATAGCTCTTTCTAATAAAAAAGGATAAATAAATTTTGAATAAATACTCATAAACCCACTCCTAACATCATACTATAAATATCTTTAATATTAAATCTTGTTTTTAATTTAATATATGAGCATATGTTCATATGTTTAATTGTATCATTTTAGTATTTAATGTCAATATAATATTAGTTTAGGTCTAGGGTTGTGTTTATTTAGTTAACTTTAAATAGTAATTTCAATCTTATTGCCATCTGGATCTGCTATAACACTTTCAAAATATCCATCACCTGTTGTCCTGGGTTCGCTTAAAACTTTATATCCATCTTTACGTAGACGCTCTGTTAATGAGATTACTTCTGATTTACTTCCTACAGATATGGCTAAATGTGCTAAACCAATATAGTCATCTTCACTTTTATTTACTTTTAAAAGATTGGGGCGTTGCATTATTTCAATTCGGCATCCTTCAGAAAAAGATAAAAAATAGGATTCAAACTTTTTAGAATCATTTCTATACTTTTGATTTGATTTTGCACCAAAATAAGTTATATAAAATTCCTTAAGTCTTTCTAAATTATCTGTCCATATAGCAATATGTTCAACTCTCATGGATATCTCTCCTAACTACATATATTTTATATTACTTATATAACATTAAAACGGTCCCAATTCAACAGTAATTGAAAAAGGACCGCTATATTTAGTAAAGTAATCAAAAAACTAATCTTTTCTTATTCATTCTCTTTTGTTTTTGTACTATCATTCCATATTTCATAGAATTGTTTATATAGTTCTTTGCTTTGAGTAACTTCTAAAGTTCTATACCCTAATTGCGACATATTTAATTTATCACAAGCATCCCTGTCTATCGTCATAACGACAACATTCATTTCCCCATCATTTATTGCATATTGAATATAGTCTAAATTATGGATAAGGGAAAATAGTATCATAGATTGTGATCTCCATATATAATCTGAACTCATAGATAGATACTCCATTTGAATTTCAGGGTCAGATATAAAATTAATTTGCAATCCATAGGGTTCTTCTTTAGTAAATAACTCCATTCCATTAACTGTTAAATCTTCTGGGAAATCTAAATAACTAATTATATTAGCTACTCTTACATTATCCCCAATATAAGTTCCTTTAAGTTTATATAATTCATCTAATTTGGTATCTTTAAATTCTTCTTCTTTTTTATTATTATTTTTTAATCTATCTTTATTACTAATAAAAATATCTAAACCCATTTCTGTGTTTATATGTCCATAATATCCAAAGCTATCTTCTACATCATTAAATACAATATTGTCTGCAAAAATTTCTTCATCCTCATCTACTATTTTTATCAAACTAAAATATCCATTGCCTTTGTATCTAATAAATAATACTTTTTGATTAGATATGTCCATAGGCATAAAATTAAAATGATTTCCTTTTGTAATCTTTCGTATTTTAGAACTTTCAAAATCATATTCATAAATATCAAAGCTTAGGTTTTCCATGTTCTCATATGTTTGATTGTAATCAATTATAGTATCATAAGCCTTAGCATCAGATGCTGAATATAATAGTTTTTTACCATCTAAAGTAAAACTAGGTGTCATAGCAACAAAATCTTCATCGGTAATATCTATAGTGCCATTGGATACATTATATATTTTTACCCTTTTATTTTTAATAACATCCCTACCAACACCTTCAATGAATCCTATCATATTAGTCATAGGATTAACTGCTAAATAATTTTTATAAGCTAAAATTTCCATATTTTCATATTTTGCATAGGTTTTTTCATGTAAATCATATACAGCTAAATTAATACCATCACTGCTTAAAGAAGAAGAATCTGGTATTTCCATTATATAAAGATATCTACCATCCTCTGAAATTTTCCAAACAACTGGATGATAACCTATCGCTTCTGCTGTAGATTCTTTGCCTTTAACAATTATATTTGTTGAAAATTGTTTCTTATCCTTATCATAATGCTTCAAGTCAATTTCTACTATTCCCTCGTTAATTATATAATCATCTTCTCTGATTCTGCTTCTACTAGCATAAATCTTCTTATCATTTGATGAGAATAAAGCCATATAATATGCATCGTCTAAATGAGAAGTTTTTTCTTTTGAACGCACATTGTATAGGGTAAAACCTAACCTTTGTTGACTGCCATATATTAGAGATTTATCATCTATCCAAACATAGGACATATAAGTATGAACAATATCGTCATCTATCTGTTCATAACTCTTATCCTTTAGGCTATAAATATAGATACTATTATCCTTAGTATAAGCTATATAATTCCCTTCCTTGGATATTAGAGGATATAAAAAGCCTTTACCATCGTGTATTTTTATCTCTTCTTCTTCATCTATATATGAATAGTAAAGGCCATCTGCCTTGTTATATACTACAAAAGATTTACCATTTTCACTATTGCTATTTGGTAATATGCTGCAGCCTGCTAAAAAGCCAGATGTTAGAATTAAAAAACCTGCAATTAAAGATATCAACTGATTTTTTCTTGTTGTCTTTAATGAATAAATCATATTTTCTAATCTTGATTTTAATTGCTTGCCACCATTTCCCATAGCTGTTGTAAGGAAAGTTCTATCAAATCTAGAGTTACTGATTAAATTTAAGATGGTTGTTCCATAATATTTTCTATCAGTCTTATCCATATCTTCTACAACTTTTTCGTCTATAGAATACTCACAGTATTTATCCATTTCTTTTAATAATATATAAATAAGTGGGTTAAACCAATGAATTGAATTAATAATAAGAGCAAATGTTTTTATTATTATATCTTTGCTTTTATAATGGTTAAGTTCATGAAGAAATATCATTTTTAATTCTTTATGATTTAAATTAATATCAGAAACAAGGACAACAGGGTAGAATATTCCTATTAGCATAGGTGTTTTTATTCTTTTATAAGTTTTTAATTCTAGTTTAGTATTAATTTTAAGCTCGTTTTTACATTTATTAAATAAGTTTATTACTTCCTCATCTTGAATATAGTTACTATCTTTTCTAACAGAAAATTTGAATCTTAAATAAGGTATAATTCTAAATAAAAATAAACCAGCGGCACCTATTATCCAAAAATATAAAATAATATTTTTATATTTATTTAGATTAATCTTATATTTTAAACTTTGTCTTTCAATTTCGATTGTGTTTGTATTCTTATCATAAGCTTTGTCTTCTAAAGTATAAACTGTTGTTTCTTTTTCTATATTTTTATGCCCTTCTATAAAATTTACTTCTTCTTTTGAATTTAAATTATTTGAAGACCTTGTTTCTTTAGTTTTTAAATTAGAAACTTCGCTAATTTCTTTTACTGGAAGCTTAACATAGTTGCTTACTGGTACAATATAAAAACATAAGATTAATATAAGCATTTTATAATGCCAGGAAGAATTAAAAATATTTTTAGTTAAGGGTTTAAAAATTAAATATATAAAAAACATGACAGTTCCAAAAATAGACATATAGAATATATTATTTAAAATCTCCATATCATAACCTCCTTATCCAGTCTTTTAACTCTTCTATATCTTTTTTATCTATTTTTTTATTATCATATAAGGAGGCGACCAAAGACTTTATACTTCCATCGTACATCTCCTTAATAAGCCCATTAGCCTGATAAGATTTATATTCTTCTTTAGTTATTTTAGGAGAATAGTAATTAACTCTTTTTTCCTTTCTTACTTTTAAAACATTTTTATCAACTAAACGTTTTGCTAGAGTCAGTATAGTAGTATGTTTCCAGGATTTCTCCTTCTCGAGCTTTTCCATTATGTCTGCCGTAGTAACTTCTTTATCTTCAGCCCATATTATTTCCATAATTTCATATTCAGCATCAGAAATTTTAATTATATTCATAACAATCACCTCTTTATTCTACATTATGTAGTATTGATTGTTATTCTACTTGCTGTAGAATAACTTGTCAAGAGGTAATTAATAATTTTTACATTTATTTTCCTGGTTCAAATTAACTGAGCTTTTCTTAAATATGCCAAGAGAGCTAATAACAATATTTTTTGTCTTATTTTTTACTAGTTTAATTGAACCTTTCTTATAAAAAAAACGATCAAACTAAAAATAGTTGACCGCTTCATACTAAATTCGATAATCGTCCTTCAAAGATTCCATCAAACCATATTCTAGTAAAATTTCTTCTAAGCGTTCCTGAGACATGGGTTTTGGAATTATAAAGTAATCATTTTCATTAATAGCTTTTGCCAACTGCCGATATTCATCTGCTTGCTGTGAATTAGGTTTATATTCAATAACCGTTTTTCGATTGATTTCTGCACGTTGTACCAGATTATCACGGGGAACAAAATGAATCATTTGAGTTCCTAATTCTGCACAAAATGCTCTAAGAAGGTCTTTTTCTCTATCAACATTACGGCTATTGCAGATAATACCTCCAAGACGCACACCACCCTTTTGTGCAAACTTTGCTATCCCTTTTGCAATATTGTTGGCCGCATACAATGCCATCATTTCTCCACTTGCTACAATGTATATTTCCTGAGCCTTGCCTTCACGAATTGGCATTGCAAATCCCCCACAAACCACGTCACCAAGGACATCATAAAATACATAATCCAAATCTTTAGTATAGGCACCAAGATGTTCTAACAAACCTATGGAAGTAATAATTCCACGGCCTGCACATCCAACACCAGGTTCAGGCCCTCCGGACTCAACACATCGGATTCCTCCAAAACCTGTACGCATAATATTGTCTAATTCCACATCTTCTCCTGTCTCACGCAAGGTATCAAGAACAGTCCGCTGTGCAAGGGTTCCTAAAAGCAGTCTTGTAGAATCGGCCTTTGGATCACAGCCTACCACCATCACTTTTTTCCCACTTTCTGCAAGGGCTGCAGTTAAATTTTGAGTCGTGGTAGATTTCCCAATACCACCTTTACCATAAATCGCAATTTGTCTAATTTCCTTATTCATAAGTCTCTATCCTCCTAGTTTATATCTCAACATTTTAAATAATATATTCTGATATATAAATTTCCCAATTCACGTAATCCAAATAAAGCTTTAGCATGTTCAACATCACGAAAATCAAAAGATATGGTTTGATATATGGGGTTTTCTTTCATCGGGTAAAGTCCAATGTTGCCAAATTATCCATGAGAAAAAGTATTTTCTAGTTGAACAGGACGTAGGTACAATAGCTTAGAGACATCTTTTCCACCAGGAATTCCTGCAGCATCTGCTCTACAACGTTGGCAGTGGCGGAATACATTGATATAGGCTTCAGCTTCAGCTCTTGATCTACTTATTTGATGACAAGTCGGAACGCTGCACCAACTTAATTTATGCTGGGGAATCAATGGGATGATATTATATAGTTTAGCACCATGCTCTGCCACGGTTTTGGCCAGTTTTTTTATATGCTCTCCATTGATTTCAGGAATCAAAACGGTATTTACCTTTACGGTTATTCCTGCTTTAGCCACTTGCTTTATACCAGCAAGCTGATTATGAATAAGAATTTCCGCAGCTTCCTCTCCAGTGTAACTTTTTCCTTGATAAATAATTTTTTCAGAGATTTGTGCCTGTATTTTAGTATCAATGGAATTAACCGTAACAGTCAGGCTGTCAATACCAACTTCAATAATTTCATCTGCAAACTTGGGAAGTAAAAGGCCATTGGTGCTCATACATTTAATAAGATGAGGAAATTCCTTTTTTATCATACGAAAAGTTTCTAGGGCATATGGTGTTGCCAAGCTGTCGCCCGGTCCAGCCACACCAGCTACAGTAATATCTGAACAAAGGAGAATAGCTCTTCTTACGACCTCCACAGCTTCCTCAGGCGTTATAATACCTCTTGCAACTCCAGGACGATTTTCACTATCATTAATGTCCCTCTTACAAAAATTACAAAAAATATTGCAGCCAAAAGATACAGGTAAATGCACCCTCCCCTTATTGTTTTTGACTCCTTGTGTAAAACATGGATGATTTTTTATTAAATTTTCATAGCTTAATACCATAAACACACCTTCTTTAATCATTCTTCAAAGTAATCCCCCTGGAGCAATTGAAGAAGAATTTCTTCTATCTCCCCAAACCCTTCAAATACTCTTTTGCCTTTAGATAGTATATAAGAAGCTGCAAGCTCACCAATTTTTAGAACAAAGATTGCATCACAATCTTCAAGGATGCTAACTAAGTCTTCAAAGCCACCTTCACAATGACCTTGACATTTAGGAACTGTTTTACGACATTCTACAAAGTGAGCCTCTGTATCCAGATCATAAATCTGCCAGTACCTCGCAGAACCAAAATGCTGATCAATCACAGTACCATCTATACTAGCAAGGCCAATACGATAAGCCATATGTACCCCTCCTTAGGCGTAGGTTGATAAAACGATATGATAGATGTCCTCAATAACTCTAAGGCCACCTGTAAATCCTGCATAGTTACTTGTCAGGATTAAGCGGTAAGGAGAAGGTATTGCTGCTGAAAGAAAATCGTAACCCTTTTCTTTTGCCAATTCCTTATCCCAACCAGAACCAATAATAAGGCCTCTACCTTTATGTTGGATTTTTCTTAGAATCTCCTGTGCATTTCCGGCATCCGGTTCAAAATAAAGAGGTATTTGACGCTTATCACTGGTGCTTTTTAGATCGTCACAAATAGCTTCTTGATATTTTTCAGGTGTTGCATCGGTAATAAATTGCTCTTTAGGTATAATCCCTACCTCATGTAACAAAAATTTTGATAAGGCTACAACGTATCCCGCATCATGAAGGATATGAACATGATTAGGCAGGCCGTATCTGAATTCTAAAAGAAATGTTGCAAGATTGTCGATTTCTTCATAATAAACTCTAGACTCATGTTTGATAAATTCTCTTGCTTTCCTTTCATCAACTTCAGCTCCTTCTTGGATTGCGAATTCTAAAACTTGTGTAAGAAAGGCTTCGGTTTGATTCGCTCCAATGGGAATGTGATGAAACCATGTATATTCTTGACCATACTTTGTTTTAAGATAATCAGCTATTTCTTTACCATACCAAGGAGAAACTAAAATATTAAAAGCTGCCCTTGGTATGGTCTGCCATTCTTTTACTCCTCCTGATTCTGGTCCAAATAAAACATTTGCTTTTAAACCAATACCAGCCAGTAGACGTTTATATTCAGCCAAATTACCCTTCCAAAAGGGGTCCTGATAAGGAATAGAAGCAAATAAATTTACCGTATTTTTTTCTGACTTTGGCTTATTATCTGATTCAAAACGACTAACATACTGATCAATAATGGCATTAACTACAAGACTGTGTGCTTCATAATTCGTTGCTTTAAAACCTGCTGTTTCCACTGACACAATGGGTTTACCTTCATCTGCAAATTCAAAAACCAAGCTATCCACATCATCTCCTACAATACCTGCTGTACAGCCAGTTAAAACTACCTGCAAATCTGTATCTAAAACCTTGTAGCTGTTATTGATAATATCCCTAAGCCGGTTAATACCGCCAAAAACAACTTCTTTTTCACTAAAATTTGTGCAAGGAGAAGTATATCCTCCGGCGTATCCTGTGGAACGTTCAAAAAATCCTGCAATCATTTCTCCGCAGCCAGGACCGGAGTGAAGAATTGGTACGGCCTTGGGAATGGCTACAACCGTCTGCATAGCTCCTATGGCACAAGTATAACGTTCTTGCTCAATTAATCCCGCCTTGCTCATTTACCGCCGCCTCCTTTTAAGAAATAATAAGGTGGTTGCTCAAGCCACCATTTACTATAAGGATTGATAGCATGTTTTTTGAGGTTTTTAACAAATTCATCGTTTTCTATAGCCTCAAGCAAACGTTCACCATATTGAACCAGGCCTTCGTAACCCATAGCAAAATGTTCATCACCAATTAAAAGTGAAGGAATGCCTAATTTTGCACCCCATAGTGTCATACCACCATGACGTGCAATAAGGATATCCGGACGAATACGATTTAGGGCGTTAACTAACTCAAATTCTTGCTTATTACAGACATTAAAGTTTGTTACATTGCCATAATCAGAAACATGTTGTGCCAACTGGTCATTTTCTAAACGCCTGCTATCATAAATCGGATCATGATGGAAGATAGCAGCACCACAAGTCTTAAGACCAAGTTCTCCTAGAACAGACAGCAAAGCGTGACCGTGAGCTGCTCCAGCTGTGACATAAGCTGTTTTTCCTTTGAGTTTTTTACGTAAATTTTCAATTTTCGGTAGATACTTTTTCTTTTTTTCTGCGATAATTTTTTCAGCAATTTCTTCTTTTTTTAAGATTTTTCCTAAAGCTCTAAACCACCTATCGGTTTGTGCAATGCCATAAGGTGGTGCTGCAGGAATTTCTGGAACACCAAAGTCCCTTTCCAATACAGCCCCTAGATAGCCGCCTAGTGTCGAACATGCCTGAACCGTAGCCGCCGCCTCACTAGCATATTTTAATCCTTTAACTGTAGAATAAGGAGTAATATAATTGGGCTTTACATCAAAGGGGGCAAACCAGTCTGAAAACACATCACTCCCCCAAAAATTAATCACATTAATTAAATCCGTTCTCCTTTTTCGAGGTTTTTGAATTAATTTTCTAGCAATGCCGTGATACGCCGCATCAAAACCTGTCGTCCAAACCTTTGACTTAAAGCCTTCACAAAAAATTGCTATAACAGGAATTCCTAACTCATCCTCGGCTTCTTGACAAACACCTTCAACATCATCACCAATAATTCCAGCAGCACAAGTGGTCAATACAAAAATGGCATTAGCATTGGTACGTTCATATACTTCTCGGATGCTATTGGCAAGTTTCATATTCCCGCCATAAACCGTATCTTTTTCTTTTAAATTGCTTGAAAAGATTCGACGCGGCGTGGGCTGCATCACATCTCTTAAAGGTGAATTGACACGATAAGTAAAGGTATATTCGTGGAGACAAGAGGCACAACCCACGGGTCCATGGCTAATAACGGCAGCATCCTGTATTAGAACAGTCATACAAGCTGCTTTTGAGGTCGAACAACCAAGACATTGGCTAAAGCTTCGTTCTTTATCCTTTAGGCCTTCTCTACTGGCTATTACCAATTCTTTAGCATCCCCCTGATAGCCAGTTATTGAGTTAATACGGATTTCTCTTATTTGAACTTCCGGAAGGGATAAATTGATTTTTGACACGAATTATCACTCCTTTTCTTTTAATCATTAAAAACCTTATATCAATTTTTTTATGTCCTTTACAAGATAATAAAATTTGCTAAGATTGGGCTTAATTTTTTATTGTTATTTATTAATATTATTACTAAATATATATGAATACTATGATTTGACATTTAAAAATTTCCATCCTGGATTTTATTAGATAACTTTTATTCTGGATGGTTTTAACAGCTATATTAAATTAAAAAAGATTTTTTGAAAGATAACGCTCTCCCCGGTCTGGCAAGATTGTCACAATAGTACCGTGTTGAATCCGTAAAGCCAGTTTACGTATGGCTGCCAGATTTGCTCCAGAAGAAGAACCAGCAATAATCCCTTCATTTCTGGCAAGAAGTCGTGTTTCATTAAAAGCTTCATCGTCACTAATTTTTATAATTTTATCCACTAGGGACATATCCATGGTATCTGCAATAAAGTCATTTCCAATGCCTTCAATATCGTAATCCGCATGTTCGCCTCCTCCCATAGTCGAACCAATGGGATCAACAAGAATACCCATAATTGCTGATTTTTTTTCCTTAAGATAAGACATAATTCCAGTATATGTGCCGCCACTGCCGGCACCAGCAACAAAATAATCGATATTTTCTCCTAAATCAGACCATATTTCTACTCCTGTTGTTTCATAATGTGCTCGTGGATTTGCAGGATTGCGAAATTGCTCCAAGGAAACTGCATTGGGAATAGATTGTCGCAATTCTTGGGCTTTTCTTTCGGCACCTTTCATACCTTCTTCCCTAGGGGTGTTAATGACTTCAGCACCAAGTGCTCGAAGTAAAGCTTGCTTTTCTTGTGAAAACTTAGATGGTACTACCATAATTAAGCGATAACCTCGATTAAGGGCTGCAAAAGCAATTCCAATGCCTGTATTCCCTGCAGTTCCCTCAACGATAGTGCTGCCCGGAACTAAAATTCCTTGTTTTTCCGCGTCTTCAATCATATATTTACCAATTCGGTCCTTTACACTTCCCCCAGGATTGTTAAGTTCTAGTTTAGCATATACCCTGATGGAGTCTGGAAAACCTGAATGGTTTAAACGTACAAGGGGTGTATTCCCTAAAAGTTGCTGCATATCTTCATAAACCATCATATTCGCGCTCCTTCAATTGCGAAAAATAAATCATTATACAAATCATTATAATTTTCAATACCAACCGATAAGCGGATTAATCTGTCCGTAATGCCTACTTGCTCACGAATTTCTTTTGGAATGGATGCATGAGTCATACTGGCAGGATGGCAAATTAAACTTTCAACACCTCCAAGGCTTTCGGCAAGGGCAATGAGCTTTAGACTTTTAAAAAACTTATGGATGTCATAATTCTCTTCTAGTTCAAAAGAAATCATTGCTCCACCATTTTTAGCCTGTTTCTTTTGAATCTCATAACCTTGTGAAGTTTTTAAAGCTGGATAATAAATATTTTTAACAGCTGAATGATTTTGAAGAGCCTGAGCTAATTTTTCAGCGTTAGCCACATGGGCGTCCATGCGTACTGCCAAAGTCTTAATGCTACGAATAAGTAAAAAAGAATCTAAAGGACCTGCAATGGCTCCCACACCATTTTGAATAGAATGAAGTCTTCTGGCCAGTTCTTTATCTTTAACAACAACCAAACCTGCAATCACATCGCTATGACCACTAATATATTTTGTTGCTGAGTGTAGAACAATATCGGCTCCTAGCTCTAAAGGACGCTGCAAATAAGGAGTCATAAAAGTATTATCCACAATGGTCAAAGCACCTTTTCGTTTTGCTATTTCTGCGACAGCACTAATATCTGTTACTGTCAATAAAGGATTGGCTGGGGTTTCAAGAAGCACAGCCTTAACTTCTGATGTAAAAGCTTTTTCTAACTCAGTTAAGTTGGATGTATCCACGATCTTGTAACTTAAATTAAAATTTTTGTATATCTTATTTAATATTCGAAAAGTTCCTCCATAGACATTCTTTGAAATGATGATGCAGTCTTCTGATTGAAAAAGGTGAAGGATCCCATCGATTGCGGCCATACCAGAAGCAAAAGCAAATCCACTGTTCCCACCCTCTAACTCTGAAATTAAAACTTCCAAAGCCCTTCGAGTGGGATTACCTGTTCGTGAATATTCCCATTCTGAACGTAACTTTCCCAAACTATCAAATTCAAAGGTAGAAGTCAAATAAATCGGAGTATTAACTGCACCAGTCAAATCATCTCCATAAATACCACCATGTATCACTGCTGATTCCATATATTGGTAATCTGCCAAACCACTCATTCCTTTCATCTTTATAATAGGACCTATTTTCTTCTAATGAGTGAAAAATTATTTATACTCTAAAAGGTCCCATTATATTCTTTAATTTTCTAATTTTACTGGAATTACAGCCCCATTATAACTTTCAATGATGAATTGTCTTGTTTCTTCAGATTGTAGTTCTTTTACTAAGGCAGCAATTGCAGGATTACTTAAATCATCTTCTCTAACAGCGATAATATTAGCATAGGGACTATCTCCACCTTCACTAAATAGTTTTGTTGAACTGATTTTTGCTTCTAGCACTTTATTTGTGTTAGTTATAAAAAAATCATAATCATCTTTTGTGGGAATAATTTGTGCCGAATCAAGCTCAACAATTTCTATGGGACGTAAATACTCTTTGATATCCAAAACAGAAGCACTAAGTGAAGTTGCTGTTTCTTCATTAAGCTTAATAAATCCACTTTCTTCAAGTATGCGTAAAGCACGGTATTCATTTGTGCCATCGTTGGGGATTGCTACTACCGCATTATCTGGTATTTCTTCTATTGTAATATATTTATCTGAGTATGCTGTGATAGGCTCAACGTGTATATCCCCAGCATTGACTAGATTGTATCCATTAGCGTTATTCCATTCTTTAAGATAAGGTTCATGTTGGAAAAAGTTAAAATCAATTTCCCCTTTTGCCAGTTTTTCATTGGTTGTATTATCTGCAGCTGTTGCAACCAATTCTACTATAATTCCTTGCTCTTCCAGTTTAGGAGCTACAAACTCAATTAGTTCTGAGTGGGGAACTAAATCTGCAATGCCTTTAATAGTTATGTTTTCCTTAGTAGATGACAAATTAGTATCCTCAATGATACCTGTGTTATTTTCTTTACTGCACCCAACAAAAACACCTAATACTAAAACAACTATTAAAGCTAAAATAATTAGATTAAACTTTTTCATTTTATATCTCCTCCTATTGATTAAATTAAATTTCTTTTCTTCAATATTTGTTTAGAAATAAAATTACCAAGCCACTGAATTAGTTGAACAAAAGCTGTTAAAACATAAACAGATGCAAACATAACATCATGTTGAAAACGCTGATAGCCAAATCGTACTGCAATATCTCCAATGCCGCCGGCACCAAACAATCCAGCAAGGGCTGTCATTGAAATGATAGTTATAACAGCTACAGTAAAGCCACGGATTAAAGAAGGCAAAGTTTCAGGAAGCAAAATACGAAATATAATTTGAAAATTAGTACTTCCAACAGATTTTGCTGCTTCTATCTTTCCTTTTGAAATTTCAAGCAGACTGCCTTCTACCATTCTGGCATACATAGGAATACAAGTTGCTGAAATAGCAATAATACAAGCATTGGTACCATAGGATTTCCCAAAAATAAGCCGTGCAACCGGAATCATGAGAATAATCATAATAACTTGTGGAAGTGAACGAAGACAGTTGATTAACCAGTCTGACACCGCATATATAATTTTCATGGGAAGCAAGCCAACAGGATTGGTGATTGTCAAAAGAATTCCCAAAAAAAGGCCAAATACCAGCATTATAAAGGAAGAAAGAGCTGTCATATATAAAGTTTCCAAAATAGCTGGTGCCAATCTAAACCATATATCAGGTGCAAAAGAAGCTTTGATTATCTCCCAAAAAGAAGAATCTAATAAACTCATCTAATCCCCCCTTTACAATCGTAATTAAATCCCTGCACCATTTTCTAACTCTGGAATTTGCTGAAACTCTGTATAAACCCTGGCAAAGAGTGATCCTGTACGGCTAAGTGGATTATTAAAAATATCTCGCACTCTGCCTACTTCAATGATTTGTGCATCTTCCAAAACAGCCATTCGCTCACAGCTATACCGAATGGCATCCAATTCATGCGTAATCATTAAAATTGTAATACCTGTAGATTTATTAATATCTTTAAGTAAATCCAGTATTTGTAAGGTGGTTTTAGGATCAAGGGCAGAAGTTGCTTCATCACATAACAGCACATCTGGCTTGGTAATCAATGCCCTGGCAATTCCTACACGCTGTTTTTGTCCACCTGATAGGCCTCCGGGGTAAGCTTTTAGCTTATCTGATAATCCTACTAGCTCTGCTGTTTTTAACACTCTGTTTTTGATTTCGCTTTTAGATACTCCGCTAATTTCCAAGGGATAGGCGATATTTCGATAGACATTTTTGGCTTCAAACAAATTAAATGTTTGAAAAATCATGCCAATCTTTTTTCTCTTTTCTAGTAGTTCTTTTTTGGAAAGCTTAAGAATATCAACACCTCCAATTTTTATGCTGCCAGAGTCTGGTTCTTCAAGTCGGTTAATACATCTTATAAGAGTAGACTTTCCTGCCCCACTAAATCCAATAATCCCAAATATTTCTCCTTTACGGACCGTTAAATCTATTCCCTTAAGAACTTGAAGAGAGCAATCTTTAGTTTGAAATGTCTTATATAGTCCTGAAATCTTAATGTATTCATCCACATTACTCCTATCTAATAGTTTATCTTTGATATTGGTCATTCTTTTCTCTCCCTTCGCTTGACATTTAATAAGCATAAACTCAAGTTAGAGCGAAATACAATTTGCAATATTTTAATAATTAATTTTTAACTTACAATTCCTATAATTCATATAGACATTATATGAATTGAATTAGTGGCTGTCAATGATATTTTTGATAAACTTCCAACTTTGCACAATTTGCTTAATAATTAAATTTTGACTTAAATATTTTTGTGCAATATTACATTTCATATATGTTTAGTATGTTTTAACAAATAAAAAACACCTTCTAATTCTAGAAGGCGTCTGGTTTCTTCAAATGTAAAACATAATAGCATTATTTTCTTTATGCTTTTCTGTCTCTTTCACTAAATCTTCAATTGTAATAGTACTTAAAGTTTGTCTGATATTTTTATCTAAAAGGTTAAACACTGATAAACGCAAAGTTTCTTCAATGTCAGGTGCTTTTTTTGATACTGTTTCTTGTGCTTGATCAAATAAGGAAGTTTCAACTGCTTCTAAGACATCTAGGGCAGTTATCTGACTTGGTGGCCGCGTTAATTGATAACCTCCTTGAGCACCTTTTTCAGAACTAACAATTTCAGCTTTTTTTAATAAAGAAAATACTTGTTCTAAATAAATTTTAGATATACCTAGTTTTTCAGAAATACTAATAACTGTGATGTTTTCACCATTGTTATATTGTTGTGCCATACTAATAAGTGCTGCCATAGCATATCTACCTTTTGCAGATATTCTCATAGTTATCACTCATTTCATATATAAATAGTATGTATTAATGATAAAAGATAAGAAAAAGATTGTCAAGCTATGGGACTTCAAAGAATCATAAATTTTAGTTTTTGAATAACTCTAAAGTTCTATTAAATAGGGAGAAATACTTTTCCATCATAATTAATATTCGTATTAGCGTGGTGTAATTCTTTTTCCATAATTTCATATACAAGCACCGCACCATTTTCTAATGGATGTTTCATATGCATTTTTGTTTTATATCCAAACTTTTCATATAATATAACTGCTGATAAGGATGTATCTAAGTATGCTCTATCGTATTTCTTAGCAATTTCTGATTCAATAGCTTTCAAAATAAAAGTGCCGTATCCTTTTTTTTGTTGCTCTGGTGACACATAAATTCTAGTAATATGATTATCTACAAAACTTCCTGTTCCTACTATTTCATCATTCACTCTAAGCACAGACACTTGTCCTTCATCAATATCTCTTAATATTGCATCATATTATGATGTGTGATAAAAAAATCTACTAGTTCTACAGGGAAATACTTAGGATAAATTGTTTTTATGGTTTCTTGTATAATATTAAATATGCTTTTAAATCCTTTTTGGTATCTAATTCGTATTTTATTTATCACCTTAAATTTTTATCAATATTTATGTTTATAATATTCTATACTTTAGTAAATTATTTTTCTAGATACTCTAATAATATATAAATAAAATGGAGAGATTAAATCCCTCCATTTTAATATTATTAATAAAACTTTATTTTTGTTCTTTTGTTTTATAAAAATCTTTATAAAACTTTACAAATTCATCTGGTAATAATGGCTTGCTAAAGTAATATCCTTGAAGTTCATCGCAACCGAACTCTTTTAAATAGTTGACTTGCTCTTCTGTTTCTACACCTTCAGCAACAACCTTTTTATTTAATACGTGAGAATAGTCTATTACTTTTCTAATTAGTTCTCTATCTTCTATATGTTCCATTTTATCAATAAAAAACTTATCAATTTTTAAAATATCATAAGGAATTGTTCCAATCATCATCAATGAGTTATAGCCTGTTCCAAAATCATCGATAGATATCTTATATCCCAATTTTCTTAGATATTCTAGTCTTTTATTAATTTTTTCACTTTCTTTGTTTATTACTCTTTCAGTTATTTCTAATTCAATTCTTGATCTATCAATGTTAGTACTGTCTATTATATTATGTGTCCATTCCATTAGCTTTCTATCAATAAGTTCATGAGCTGTTAAATTAATAGCACAACTTACAATTATGTTTTCTTTTTCCCATTCTTTAATCTGATTTATGGCATTCTCTATTACATATTTAGATATTTCTTTAATAAAGCCAATTTTTTCAGCAACATCAATAAATACCCCTGGACCTACTGGCTTTCTTTCGCCCCTATCCCATCTAAGTAGTACTTCAACACCTGTTATTTCATTTGTTATAACATTTATCTTAGGTTGATATACAAGATAGAATTCTTTATTAACTAAGGCATTATGTAACGAACCAGCAATTTCAAACATCTCTTTACGTTGTTTGTCTATCGTAATATCATAATAATAAATTCCAGCTTCATTTGCTTCTCCTTGCTCGCTAGCAATTCTAGCCTTATTATATATCTCAATTGGAGTTTCATATCTCCCTGCATAGTTGTAAATACCTACTTTTAGGGGCATTCTAACTTGAAATCCATCAATATTAACAGCAGTTGAATAATTATTTACTAATGAACTTATTGTATCAAAGTACCTGCAACCATCAGGCAATATTAAAATCAATTCATCATCACTTGAAGAATACATATAAATATCATCAAATTCATATTTTATATCTTCTATAAGTTGTTTAATTAATTTTTGAACAAGGTTATAATCTACATATTTTCCTATTCCTTCAATGTTTATTAACTTTAATGAAATAATGGTAAAGATATCACCACAATTAAGCATATCATTTAAGTCATAAAATAATTTTTTAGTATTATATAATCCTGTTATTTCACTAACAAATTCTTTGTCCTTTAAACATATATTTAACTGATGTACTTTTTCAAATAATCTACCTGTAAGATATCCAATAATCATAAGCAATATAGTCCTATGAATCCAGTTCATAGTATTTTGTTTTATCCCTGCAGCTACATCTAAAGGAATAAAACCTAATAAAACTCCAGATATTGCAGCAACAATTAATGCCTTATTAGCACCCCATAAATGAGCTGCTAGTATTATAGGTAAATAAATCAAATGCAAATAGGATTCTTTAGTTCCGTTAGTCATGTATACAATAATTAGTACTAATACTATAAGTATCGCTACAAGTACTACACCATATCTTTTTTCTTTAAGTATTACTTGGTCAAACTTATTAATCATTTGGTAATACCCCCCTTATGGTTTTATTATGTCTCGCTTACTGTACTATTTATTGTACTGTTAAAAAACATCACTTCTTAAGTAGCATTTAAGCAATACTCCAGCATTTGATTTATAATAGTTTTGGGTTGATTATTACCATGTTTATAATTTGTCTATAAACCCTTTCTCTATTCTTTTATTAGTAAAAAATAATTATTTTTCTTTTACTTTTTTTAATCCTCAGTTAATTTATATCTTTTCTTTATTATACAATAATTCTAGAAGAATTGACATAATTCATAGAAAAAATGGGCCTTATTTGCTAGTTTTCGCATTAAATAATTATTATAGAATTTTTAAGAAAATTTAAAATTAAGCAAACTTGAGCATAAAAAACCGTCAAGCAAGAGACTAAACTCTAAGCTGACGGAACTAATGTCATTTTTCATTAGATCAACGAAAACCTTAACTTTTTTTAGTATGTTTTCAAAGTATTAATATTATTATTTTCTTAATACATATATCCTCTCTTTAACACGCTGTAAACAATTCCACCTGTAATACGTTCCAATACATCTCAGCTTCCAAATCTCGTTGTTCTGCTGCCTTTTGAAACCAAAACTTTGCTTTATCCATATCAACTTCACAGCCTTTTCCATAATAATAAGAATATCCTAGCATAAACTGTGAGTCTAGATGTGCTCTTTTTGCTGCTTATTTAATATATTCAACAGCATCAGAAATAGTACCATCAGCTTGTCCATGATATATACATGCACCATAATAATACAAAGTTTCTGGAAGTTTATCTTTAACTAATTCCTCAAACATTTTAATTGCTTTTTCAATTTACCCTTCTTCATATAACTTTATTGCTTGTTCTAATTCTTTACTCATTTTTCACACATTAAAATATTATTATTTTATTATCTTAATAAAAATTAAATATATTAATAATCTACATTAGATCAAATAATTTAAATCACAATTCATCAAAAAAATTCAAGTTTTTACACATCTATAATAACTACTTTAACTATAAGTTTCTATAAACACATCATTTTCTTTCCTAAATCGTCGTAATAAGTATATTAATTCTATAATATCTAAAACAAAGATTAACTGAAGACAAATATTTAAAAAAGCTACTCCTTGACTTAACTTATCTTTCTTTTTTAACTGAATTATAAATGCAATACTATAAGATGAAGAGAAAAGAACTGCTAAGTATGTAAAAGAAACCATTATTATAATCATTATTGGTATTGGGCCGATAATAAATATTCCTCTGGAAGCTACAAATAATATCATATTTAAAAAAGCACAATATATAAAATTAATTATAAAAAATGGAATTAATCCTCTCTTTGCGACCTTCATGTACTGCCTAAGTGTTGCTAAATCACCTCTACGATACAAGACTACTGCATTGCTTATACAAAGAATCCCAAATAAAAAGATAGCAATTATTGAAAAAATACCAAGCATTATATCAGCTAATAAAAATATATTTTGAATTTTAGAACCATAAAAAAGCATTAAAATAAGTATTAATGCAATAGCTGCAAAAATATTAATATAATAACTAATTTGTAAAGCCCTTATTCTTTTCATAGTTACCCCTTTCCTAGACATTATAATTACCTAACTATTAAATAAGTTAATTTTTATCAATCATACCATACCCTACACTCTTTATTCATAACAAAGCTCCTTTTATTCATCAGTATTTTTACTATCTTTCCTAAGCAAAACAATTGTAATAAAGATAAATACTAGATTGCAAAAATTAATAACAAGAAATACCCAATTACTATTAGTTATACCGTGTATATTATTATAAATAGAATAAATACTTAATAATAAAACAATTATAGGTAAGATTATTACTAATAACAATAATTTATTTTTGGAACTTTTCTTCATCTTTCAACACTCCATTTATATTTACAGATTATATGTGTTTTTTTAAAAACACTAACCAAATTATACCTTATTAAGAATTTCATTCAATATAAATATTTATTAAATAATATATTTTTTAATAATAAATAAACTCCTGTTAGATAGTCAGGAGTCATTTAAAATATATATTATTAAAAAATAAGCTTTAACATACCATCTTCATACTTTGCTGATTGAATTTCTTTATTTTTTAATTTATTGGGCAAAATAAATTTCCTTCTTTCGTTCTTTATTATAAGTGTAAGTTCTTCTCCCTTCTGCAGTAATTCCACATCATTTATATCAAAAAAAGGTAGTAGTATCCTGAAAACTTGTTTATTATCTTCAACTGCCTCGGAAAATATAGTGTTTCTAAATAGAATATTATAAGGGTCGGTATTGCCATATATTTTCTTAGATACTTCTTTTAGTAAATTAATAGTTCTTAGCTCATGTTTTTGAAGTTCCAGATAAAAGATTGGTATTCCTTTAAAACTATCTTTTATATCTTCAATTGCATCCTTTTGATTTTTAATCCATTTATAAAAATATCCTTCCAATGCTTCTTTAGGATAAAGCTTATTGACTATTATTGCATCAACATTGTAATTATACAAATGAAGATAAGAAAAATTTCTTTTTGTTTCTTTAATTACTATCTTTTCTGGTGTTGTTACAATGCGCATGCTAACTATATCTTTATTCCACATCAGTTCTCTAAGTCCGTCAATTTTAGCTACAAGATTTTCAATATCATCAAAAACCACATCAGAAGGCATAGGTATTTTGGTAAGCTTCTCTATTGTAGGACCAACAAGTTTAGTTGCCTTCCTTTTCCAAGGAACTACACTCTCAATAAATTGCCCAAACATTTCTGGAAATTTAAGCAATGCCAAAGTTTCACCCATTGGTGCACAATCAACAATTAATACATCATATTTTCCTTCATCATATATTTCTTTTATTTTAAATAGGGATATCAATTCTTCAAAACCTGGAAATACTAATAATTCTTCAGCTTCAAGACTTTCCTCGCTTTTAGAGGTCATCATTTTATACATAAAGTCTTTTAAGTTTCCCCATGCAAGTTCACACTCAGTGACAGCATCAACTTCCATGGCATCTAGATTTTCTGTTATATTCAATGGCTTAGGGCCTAATTTTGTATCTAAAGAATCTGAAAGGCTATGAGCTTGGTCTGTGCTCATAATAAGTACTTTTTTACCTTCTTTAGCTAACAAGCAAGCAGTTGCTGCAGCTATACTGGTTTTTCCTACTCCGCCTTTTCCAGTATAAAGAATTATACGCATTATTTTCACCTCCTATTCTATGTTTACCTGTTTTACAGCTGCTTTATTTTCTGTATGGAAATCATTGGCAAGTGAGTTCATAGCAAATTCCTTAATAATATCTAGACATTTATTTTATAACTTTTTAATTATACTTAAAAGTTTTTCTGGCATTATTTCTTTTAATGCTTCATATTGTAGCTTTTTAGCCTACAAATTTTTTATAATAAATTCTTTATTCATTCTCATTATCCCTCTCTTCTTTAACAAATTGGATGTTAAGATAATCTTCCTCTAGCTTAGCCTCTGCCACTTGATAATTTCTAAGAGCATTAGGTAGGGGTATAGTTCTTTTAAAATTAGCTATACGAATAATTATATCTTCACCATTTTCATGTAAAGTAATTTCCTTTTTATCCGCATTGGGAATAAAAAGCTTAAGAATATATCCCTTGGAATTTTTCTCATATAATTCGTTACTTTTCTTCTTCATAACCATTAGAATATTATCATCTTTAAGAACATCTTCGACGATACGTTCTAAAGCTTCTCTACCCGTTATTTCACTGTCATACCATTTAACTTTAAATTTAGCTATATCATAAAAAACCATTTCTAGTTCCTTTATATATTTTTCTTGTATTTTAAACCATTCATTAAAAAAAGAAAGTTCTTGGTCTTTTGGGAGGACCCTGTTAATAAATACAGCATCAACATTATAATTATAAAGATTTAAATACATGTAATTTCTTTTTGTCTCCTTAACAACCATTTTTTCAGGAATAGTAACTAACCTTATACTTGATAATTCTTGATTTTTTAAAAGCTGTTGTAACTCAAAAAGTTGTATGTACAGTTTTTGAATATCATTTATAGCCTTGTTGTTTGGTAAGTCAATTTTAAATAATTTATGAGAAACTGGACTTAAAAGTCTAACTGCTAGCTTGCCAATGGGAAAAAGCTTTTCCATATACCATGCAAAAAGCTCAGGAAATTTTAATAAAGATAGTGTTTCACCTGTTGAAGCACAATCAACAATAATAACGTCATATTCACCTGTTTCATATATTTGTTTTATACGAAGAAGTGAAAAAAGCTCTTCAATTCCTGGCATCATCGCTAAGCTATCGGCAACTTCATTATTTTCTCCTGTATTCATCATTTGCCTAAAGGCTTTCATTTGATGAATAAAATTAGTCTCCATTTCATATTCAGGATCAATTTCTAAACCGTAAAGATTTTCATCTAATTTAGTAATATTCCTTCCTATTTGTTGATCAAATAAATCACTCAAATTATGTGCCATATCTAAACTAACAAGAAGTGTTTTTAGTCTAATTTTAGAAGCTTTTTTTGCGTGAGCAGCCGCTACACTAGTTTTCCCGACTCCTCCCTTTCCTGTAAAATAATTATTCTTCCTATAACATCTCTCCTTATAATATTATTACGATAATTCGCCCCTTGAATATTTCGCATCTCGAAGTATTTATTATTTATAAAACAGAACTATTTTGTTCTGCTTTATTCGATAGTGATTTTTCTTACTCTAGCTTTCTGATTTCCTATATCTGCTTTAGTGGGTAACTCTTGATTAATTAGATTTATAAAATTATTAATAAGTTTTAATAATAATTTCTTTTCTTCTTTCGATATAGAATCCCATAACATATTGTAGTACTGGCTAATAATATTAAGACTATTAGTTATAAACTCTATTCCTGTAGGACTAATACTTACAGTAACTACTCTCTTATCAATTGTGTCTCTTTGCCTCTTAAGAACTCCTCTTTTCTCTAATCTGCCTATAACTCCTGTTAATGTATTAAGTGGAATAGAAAGATACTCTGCAATCTGGGACATGGTAGCTGTACCTTTTCTATATACAAATATCAAAGCAAATATTTCATTTTTAGAATAATCCATGAAAATATTATTCCATTGTTCTGGAACGAAAAGAGACCTAATTTTATCTATGAATTCAAATATATATTCTTCAACGGCTGATATTTCTTTCATACTATCATCCTATTCTATAACTACTTCGAAGCTAGAAGTAATTTAGTTCTATCACCGAAGTAATTATTTATCAAGATATGTTCCTCAACAAAGCTTTTCCTTGTCTAGAGAAGTAAAAGATATATGATACAGTCCCTTGAAAATTTCTCTAAATACTGCACTTTTCAAAATTACTAATAATTATTTTGTCAAGAAGGAATAATAAATTAGTTTTATAAAAAATAATTTATATAAAATAATAAATTAAATTATAAGTTTATTCTTGCCCTATTACTATAATTGAATTAATTAGAAATAATATAATTTACTTTGTTATTGAAAAATCAAAAAAGTTAGTACTATAATTATTATAATCACTTCTTATTTATCAAATTTAAATTAACTTTTTAAATATAATTATATATAAATGAATAGTGCATAAATCTATAATAGTTTAGTCATTTAACATATATACTATTTGTAATAAAATCATAATTGATTATATAAATTATATAAATTTTTAATTAAAACGAAATCTTTTACAAAATAATAATTTTATTAGATTTGAGGGATTTAATTGATTGGAATATACTTTAGTGGAACGTATAACTCTAAATATTGCATAGAAAAGTTTTTACAAGAATATGATAAGACAGCAATAGCATATTCTATTGAAGATTCAGTGGTCTCCACTTAAAAGTATCTGACAGCATAGCTAATATAAAAGTATTAAAAAGATCCATTAATGCAAACAAAAAACTTTTCTTTAAAGCTGAAGAAAAAATTAAAAAATCCGTAGCAAGCCATTACTTTATTAGGTAAACGGGTTATATGTCCAAATAAAATAGATAAGTATCTGTAAAAAACAGATACTTATCTTATAAAGCAAATAAATCCAATGGCTATTGCTATAGTTAAAGATGCTGAAAGGATTGCTAATATAACTTTTTGATAAATTCTTTTCCCTTCTTCTCTAGCCTTTTCGATTTCATCTAAACTCTTGCCTTCCATAAAAGCATTAATTTCTTTAAATGTCTGAATATCATATTTCTTCTTTTGTTTTTCTACTGAAAGTGAAAAACATATAGAAATTACTGAGATTACAATCAAAATTGCTATTCCAAGATTTCCAAAAAAATAAATCAAAGGCATAGGTGTTATGATTTGTAGAAATAATAAAAATCCAAAAATACTAGATGACTTTTTAAATTTTTCTCTTTCAAACTGGCTAATCTCTTTTTTCATAATTTCAACATCTCCTTTGATTAAATTATCAATGGAGGTATTAAAAACTTCACTTAATAATAATAAACTATTTATATCAGGATAACTTTTATCATTTTCCCAGTTTGAGATAGTCTGTCTTGAAACAAAAATTTTTTCAGCCAATGCATCCTGGGATAAGGATAATTCCTTGCGATATTTTTTTATTTGTTTACCAAGTTCCATTTTTTAACCTCCTTGATTTTTAATCTAATCAAAGAAATATCTAAAATCTATCAAAAGCATTTGTCATTAAAAATATTTGTCTATTTTTTATTGTCAAAAGTCTTTTACAATCCCATTAATATAGCATTTTTCATATGTTCCTGGATTATTTATCTTCATATTTGATGTATTATATATTTTATACCAAAGTATCATTCTTCCCAAATATATCCTGTCATGGTTAATGAACCAAGTTCACAGGATTTGTTAAAAACACTAACCTTGTCTTTTTTATCTGAAGCACCAAGGACATATAACAAAGGATAAAAATGATCCGGAGTTGGCACTGCATGTTTTGCAGCACTAGACATTTCATTATATTTTAATATGTTATCATAATTTTTATTTATAATATTATCATAAATATAATCATCAAATTCATATGCCCAATCAAATCCTTTGCTTCCCATATGCCAATCAACCAATCTTAAATTATGAACAACATTCCCTGTTCCCAAAATAAGAACTCCTTGTTTTCTTAAACTTTTTAACTCTTGACCTATTTTATAATGAACTTCTGCTGGTGCATATGCATCAATACTAATTTGAAATACAGGGATATCTCTTTTAGGAAACATATGAACTAATACAGACCAAGTTCCATGGTCAATTCCCCAAGAATTATCATATTCTGTTTCTTTTGAAATTAACTCCTTAGCTAGCTTAGCAAAAGCTGGCGAGCCAGGTGAATCATATACTATTTCATAAAGCTCTTTTGGAAAACCATACATATCATATATGGTTTTTAGTTTTTCTTCATTCATAATTTTTGTACCCTTGGTAAACCAATGAGCAGATATAGATATGATTAGTTCTGGTCTTGGTATCCTATTTGAAATTGCCTTCCAAGTCCTTGAATATTCATTGTCTTCAATTGCATTCATAGGGGATCCGTGTCCTACAAAAACTACAGGCATTTTTGACAAAATAGCTCACATTCCTTTCCTTTATAATATAAGCTTTTAAATAATATAATTATTTCCTTACAATAAAGAAAAGATACTTTTAAGGCTTTATTTGATGTTTTACTCTTAGTTATATATCAATCTCAATTAATATAGGAGTGTGATCTTGTCTTGGACCTGAATCAATCATTTCTGACTTTATTACTTTTTCTGCAATCCTATCACTAACTAGCCAATAATCAATTCTCCAGCCTGAATTATTAATTTTACTTGTTTTTATGCGTTGGGACCACCAAGTATAAACTCCTGGCACATCACCATATAAATGACGAAATGTATCTGTAAATCCTTTTGCTAATAAATTAGTAAAACCCTCTCGTTCTTCATCAGTAAAACCTGCTGAACGGCGATTATTTTCAGGATATGCCAAGTCAATTTCCTTATGTGCCACGTTAAAATCTCCTGTTGCAATAACTGGCTTTTTCTTATCTAGACTTGCTAGGTATTCAGCATATTTTATATCCCAAATTTGCCGGTCTTCTAAACGGTTTAAATTTTCTCCTGCATTTGGAGTGTATACTTGAGTCAAATAAAAATTGGCAAATTCTAATGTAATTATTCTGCCTTCCCAATCCATAGTCCCGGGAGCTCCTATTTGAGGAAATGTAACTAAAGGATCTAAATTGTTTTTATACAAAAACATAGTACCAGCATATCCCTTTCGTGCTGGTTCTTTTGAGCTATTCCAAACAATTTTATAATCTTGAAACTTTTCCTCTAATTTTTCCAAGTGTTTTTTTGTAGGACCGTCACTAGGTAACTTTGTTTCTTGTAAAGCAATAACTTCAGGCTTGTATTCTAATATTTTATTTAGAACATCACGAGATAAGTCACTACGTTGTGATGTACCTGTTAATGCTGCATTTAATGAATCAATATTCCATGAAATAGCTTTCAATGTTATACCTCCATAGTAATTTTTCTAATATTTTTTAGGACTTTGTCAACATATAATATAAGCTTATCTTATGAGAAAGAATTTGTAAATATTATAGCTAGATCAAAATCATATAAAAAGAAAAACCCGCAACAAAAGCGGGCATTTTCGAAAATATAGCATATCATGCAATATAATATTTATTGCTCATCTAAAAATACAATTTTATTTTTAGTTCTTGTCTTTTTAAGATTAATTATTCGTTGATTTTCAGAACCTCTAAATCTTAATAGTAAATTTTTCTTATCTAATTCATATCTACCATCCACAAGGATATCTGTTTTGTTAAGGAGTTCAGCCCATCCCTTGTGTTTTGGTGAGTTTTTTATAAGATACTCATAAGTATAACCAGTATAAGTCACAATATCAAGATTTGACTTTTTTGCTTTTTGAGCAAGAACAGCAAAGGCCTCTGCTTGTTCAAAAGGATCGCCTCCGCTAAATGTAATACCATCCAGCAGAGGATTTTTTTTAGCTTCTTCAAGTATTGAATCAACGGTTACCAGTTTACCACCATCAAAAGAATGGGTTTCTGGGTTGTGACAGCCAGGGCAGTTGTGTTTGCAGCCTTGTGCAAAAACTACCATTCGTATACCCGGCCCGTCAACTATGGATTCTTTTATTAGTCCTGCTATTCTTATATAAGTATCCATTTAATCACCACATTATTAATAAGTATAAAAAGAAATATATTAGCCTTTTATTAAATATGTTTTATTCTGTCTTGTTCTTCAGCCCTTTTTGCATCATTAAATCTTTCCACAGATCCTACAAGGTATCCTGTGATACGTCTTATTCTTTCAAACTTAATATCTCCTTCTTCTCGACCACAAGAAGGACATGTATTGCCGATAATTCCAGTAAATCCACATACAGGGTCTCTGTCTACGGGATGATTGATTGAACCATATCCTATTCCTGCTTCTTTCATAGCTCTTATTATTTTTTCAAAGGCTTTAAGATTTTGTGTTGGATCCCCGTCCATTTCAACATAGGTTATATGTCCTGCATTAGTCAGTTCATGATAAGGAGCTTCAATCCTTATCTTATCAAAAGCACTAATTTCATAATATACAGGAATATGAAAGCTGTTTGTATAATATTCCCTATCAGTAATACCTTCAATAGAGCCAAATATATCCCTATCCATTTTTACAAATCTTCCTGATAAACCTTCTGCAGGAGTTGCAATAAGGGTAAAATTCATTTTGTATTTTTTGCTAGTCTCATCCATACGATTACGCATATGTTCTACAATTTTAAGACCTAGCTTTTGTGCTTCTTCAGATTCGCCATGGTGTTTGCCAGTTAAAGCCTTTAAGCACTCTGCCAATCCGATAAAACCCATTGTTAGAGTTCCGTGTTTTAATACCTCTCTAACTTCATCTTCCCAATCAAGCTTATCAGAATCAAGCCATACCCCCTGCCCCATAAGGAAAGGATAGTTTTTAACCTTTTTTCTGGCTTGTATTTCAAATCTTTCTAAAAGCTGATCAATTACTAAATCTATTTTTTTATCTAGTTCATCAAAAAAGCAATTTATATCTTTATTACTCTTTAAGGCAATCCGCGGTAAATTTACAGATGTAAAGCTTAAGTTTCCTCTGCCATTTATTATTTCATTTGAAGGATCGTAGACATTTCCTATTACCCTTGTTCTACAGCCCATATAGGCAATCTCTGTTTCAGGATGCCCTTCTTTATAATATCTAAGGTTAAAAGGAGCGTCCAAAAAAGAAAAGTTAGGAAACAATCTTTTAGCACTTACCTTGCAAGCAAGCTTGAACAAATCATAGTTTGGATCTTCAGAATTATAGTTTATTCCTTCTTTTACTTTAAAAATATGTACAGGGAATATGGGAGTTTCCCCATTACCAAGGCCTGCTTCCGTAGCTAAAAGAATATTTTTAATAACTAGTCTGCCCTCAGGTGAAGTATCTGTACCATAATTAATTGAACTAAAAGGTACTTGAGCACCAGCCCTGCTGTGCATAGTATTTAGATTGTGAATAAAAGCTTCCATTGCCTGATAAGTATGTCTGTCAATTTCAAGCTGTGTCTTATTAACTGTGAAGTCTTGAGCTTTACGGATAATATCTGCATCATTTATAAATTCTAAAAGATAATTTTGCTCAAGCTCTAAATATTTTTCATTTGGAGCTAACGTTGGTTTAAGTTTAGTTTCATCAAAAATTCTTTGAGAAATATTATTTACTATATTTTGTGTATCTTCAATACCTGTTAACAATTCCAATGATTTTGCCAAATTTTGCTTGTAAAGTCTAGTATAAGTTTTTGCAACACCCAAAGCCATTCCATAATCAAAATTGGGTATACTTTGTCCTCCATGTTGGTCGTTTTGATTGGACTGAATAGCTATACATGCCAGTGCTGAATAGCTATGAATATCATTGGGTTCTCTTAAATGTCCATGTCCTGTACTAAAGCCATTTTTAAAAAGCTTAACTATATCAATTTGACAACATGTAGTTGTAAGGGTAAGAAAATCTAAATCATGTATATGAATATCGCCGTCTTTATGAGCTTTTGCATGTTCTGGCTTTAATATGTACATTTCACAAAATTGCTTTGCTCCTTCAGAACCATATTTAAGCATGGTTCCCATAGCTGTATCTCCATCAATATTTGCATTTTCCCTTTTTAAATCATTATCCTTGGATTCTTTAAAAGTTAATTCTTCATAAATCTTCATTAAACGGGTATTCATTTCTCTAACCCGGGTACGTTCTGCTCGATAAAGAATATATTCCTTAGCTGTCTTTGCGTGTCCTTCTTCAATCAATACTCTTTCAACAATATCTTGAATATCTTCAACGCCTGGAACTGTCCTGTCTGAATCTTTATGCAGCTCCTTTACTACCTTTTCTGCCAAAAGCATAGCTGTATTATAATCTTCTTGTCCTGCAGCTCTTGTTGCTTTAAATATGGCATTGATTATCTTTTCAATGTTAAAAGGTACTTCTCTCCCATCTCTTTTTCTAATTTTTGTAACCATTAGAATTTACCCCTTTTTAGACTAATTTTTTTCATATGTTTGCTAATATATAAAACCTCTCGACAAAAGTCAAGAGGTTGCTGCAAATAAAAACAGTAAACTTGCAATGCAAAATCTACCACCTCTCTATCCTCGTAGAAAATATGATGCATATTACAGGCAGGTCTTCTGACTTAGGTTCAACGACATTTCATTCCTTCCCGGAATTTATCCAGTGGATATGTATGAAATATCTCCCCATTACAGCGGCGGGACCGTTCAGGAATTTCACCTGATTCCCTTTTAAACTGTCGTAGACAGTCACCTGCAATAACAATATTTAGTTGGCTTTATGATATCATGTACAATATATAGTGTCAATAATAAACAAAACAATCCAATAATCTTTAAATATTTTTATAAAAAATATCTGCTAATTTTTATCAATAATTAACAAAAAACTAAGGTGTAAATAATTCTAATCCTTAGTTTTTATTTTTATAAATATTCTTTATAAGTAATTTCTAATATCTTTTGTTGCAATAACTAAATTTATAATACACTTACCTCTTTCATCTTTATTTTTGCTAAAGATTGTCATGAAAGATATACATTAAGTAATAGCTTAAATTTGTTTAGAGTGTCTAACTACTAATAACAAATTTTAATATTTAATACTATTCCCATTTAAAATATCTAACAGCAATCCCCGTACAGATTAATGTTATCATTCCCATAACAACAACAGATAGAAAAATGTTATCTAAAGGTAAACCGAGAAAAGCTGCTTTCATTAACTGAATCCCTTGTGTTATCGGAAATAACCTTACAATTTTTTGTACACCTACAGGCATCAATTCATAAGGAAAGGTTGTCCCTGAAAACACTAACATCGGAAAATATAAAAAAGAAGCATAAATACTTGCCGTTTTTGAATTTTTTGCAAGACCTCCTACCATCATTCCAACGCTAAAAGTAGATATCATGGTAAGAATCCAGCTAGCTAAAAATCCTAACCAAGATCCCTGCACAGATAGTTTCCAAAACAATTTAGACGTAATAAATAAACTTATCATCGATAAAAAGCAATATAAGATGTAAATGGTTAACTCTACAGTTAGAAGCTTAATAGGACTAACAGGAGTAACTTGAAAACGTTTTAAAATTTTTCGCTCACGATATTCAGCCACTAAAATAGGTAAGCCCATCAGGCCGCCAGCACAGATTGAAATAGTACAGAGTGCACCAAAAGATAATTCCATAAATGTGTATCCTGCTCCCTCAAAAGCAGGATTTGTTCCATTTAACATTCCAATAATCAACTGAACAATCACTGGCATGATAATAGCAAAAATCACCATATTCATGTTTCTAATGTTAAGCTTTAATTCATTTTTAAATAGTATTAAAAAAGACCTCATTGGCATTAGCCTCCTCTCCAGCAAGCATTAAATACGCATCTTCAAATTTTTCACAATCTGTTAGCTTCTTAGCTTCTTCAACTGTCCCATAAAAAACAGTCTTACCTTTTTTAAGAATACAGATTTCATCACAGAGTGCTTCAACTTCATCCATGAAATGAGAAGTTAAAAATATTGTAATACCTGTCTTCTTTAAATCCATAAGTATTTTCCAAACAACCCGGCGTGCTTTTACGTCAAGGCCAGTAGTCAATTCATCCAGAAACACTAATTCAGGATTGGGAATTAATGCAAGAACAATAAAAAGTCTTTGACGTTCACCACCAGAAAGACTTTTTACTGCATTGTTAATCTTGTTTCCTATGCCAAATTTAGTGCAAAGTTCTCTCCAATCTGCAGGACTTTTATAAAGGCAGGCAATTTCTTCACATAATTCCGAAACCTTAATCTCTAATTGATAATGACTCTCTTGAAACTGAACACCAACATTTTCAAAAAGCCTACGCCTGTCCTTTCGTGGATTATAACCGAGAACAGAAATAAAACCAGTATCACCCTTTCTTGTCCCCAAAATACATTCAATTGTAGTACTTTTACCTGCTCCATTTGCACCTAACAAGCCGTAAACCGTACCACGTTTTACTGATAAGTTGATATTATCCACTGCAAGCAAATTACCATAGGATTTTGACATGTGTTCAACTTTTATTACTTCTTGCATATCATTGCCTCCTTGCTTTTTTTAGAAAAATAATACCACCAATCAAAAGATTGGTGGGCAAATGGAGACTTTATTTAAACAACATTTTCATTTTATATAATAATTTAATCATTTTATGTGCATTTCTTTCAGAAGCATTTATTGATGCAATTAATCTGTCACAAGCAGAAATAATATCTTCATTGGATTCTGGTGTGTTTAAAGCTTCTAGTATATCAGTATCAGGATTTTGAGACAACTTGGTTAACATACGCAAAATTGCTCCAAGAGAGTAATTAGCACATCTTAAAGCTCTGATAATTTTTAGTCTTTTAATATCATTATTTGTATAAACCCTGTAGCCATTTTCTTTTCTCTTAATTTGTATTAATCCATTCATTTCCCAATTTCGTAATGTATCCATTGAAATATTTAAGTAGTCAGATACTTCCTTTCGTTTCATAGACACTATATTATTATCATCATCACCGGCTAAAATATTTTGAACAATTTTGATTGCTTCTTCTGCATTATAACGTTCTTGTTGTAATTGTTCTATATACTCTTCTGTAATTATAATAGCCTGATCAATGTCTCCCTTAGTAGTAGTTTGAACAACTTTAATAATTTTCTTTTTTAAGCCATTTTGTAGTATTTCTGTTTGAAACGCATAACGAGCCAATTTGATTTGCATAACATGTAAATCAGTAAAAATTCTATAACCATTCTTTTGTCTTTCTGGTTTAGAAATCATTCCCCATTCTTCATATAAACGCACAGTATTGGGATGTATGCCAGCAATTGCCGCTATTTGAGAAGTTTTATATGTATTCATCTTTATAACCTCCATTCATATCCTCCTTAACTTTAGCCTAACATATTTTAAAAGTCTGGTGTGCAAATGGAGGGTTTGATGAATTGCTCAGAGGATTATTTTCTGTAAAAAATATCTGTTTTATTTATTAAAATTAGTACATATTAATCATGCAAATGACATGAGTTTTAAATATGTATAATTAATGCTTTTTCTTATCCAAATTTTCTTTTGCAAAACATCTTATTTTTTGGGCATACCTGAC
>JAAYRK010000074.1 GCA_012518815.1 Candidatus Epulonipiscium sp.
AGGAACCAAAACGCAAGTATGGCCAGTTATGGTTTTGATGGGGTTGGTTGAAATTCCAGGGGCATTTATTGAAAGACAAGAAATTTTAATAATGACTTTTTGGATTTTATCTGTCTTTTCTTTTATAAGTGCCAGTATTTATTTTATCAGCTTAATTATTACAAGAATAACTAAATCAGCAGATCAAAATTTTTTAGTACTTCCTTTAGTTCCTTTTATTTATATAATATCATTGCTTCCTAATAATATTGTACAAACTTCAGACTGGATTTTATTTATGAGAGATTATTTCAGGTTTTTATTTTTATTTCCTATTCCTCTTATTCTTTTACTGGTTGCTAGATTAAGGAAGTTAGGTGAGCCAATTGAAAAGTAAAATTATTATTATATATATAATCATCTCTTTTTTACTTACTGGCTGTTGGGACGGTATTGATATTAATAGAAGAGCCTTTGTTGTCAGCATGGGTATTGATAAGTTTGTTTTTGATGAAACTAAAGATGACCCTAATTTAAATACTGAATTATCGCGATACAGAATAACTTTTTCCATTCCTAATCTTCCCAAATTTGTAGGTCAGCAAGGAATAAGTGAAGAGCCCAAGTTTACCAGGGTCAGCGTTGGAACTACTATTTCTAACACCTATAAAGCATTAGAAAGTCGTATTAATAAATCCATTTATTTTGGTCATACTAAGTCCTTGTTATTTGGTCAGGAACTTTTAAAAGACAAAATATTATTAAAACAAACCATGGATACCCTCCAAAGAAACCCTGATTTTGGGAAAGCTATTCCCGTTGTTGCAGTAGAAGGTTCTGTAGAAGAAGCTTTAGAAGTTTTGCCTGATACGCAGCCAATGGTAGGAATATATATTATGGAACTCTTTGACAACAATAGAGAAAACGGAGGTTTTTTCGATGAAAAAAGTTTAGGAGATCTGCTGCAAAATTTCGAAGAAGATAAAACAGGATTAATACCTAGATTATCTGTTGGAGAAAAAGATTTAAAGATTGAAGGAGCAGCAGTTATTAAAGATTACGAATTACAAGGATGGCTTGATGAAAGGCAGTTAAAGGGTCTTTTATGGATTCTAAAAAAGGATTATAGGTTAGAAATAAGTGCACCTTATGATGATTATTATATAGCATATAATGTATCTGAATCGAATACTAAAATTGAATTTTTAGGAGATAATGAGGAAATTATTTGTAAAGTTTTAGTTGAAGTAGAAGGAAATATTGATGAATTTATTTTAGATGAAAATATATTCGAATTAGAGACAATAAGAAAGCTTGAAAAAGTAATTAAAAAAGAAATTGAAAATGAGATTAATTATTCTCTTGAAGCAATACAAGAAAAATATAAAACAGATGTAATACAGATAGGTAAAAGGCTAGAAAGGAAAAAGCCTGATGTATGGAAAAAAGTAAAAGATAATTGGGATGAAGTTTTTGAAAATATGCAATTTATAGTAGAAGCTAAAGTCAATATCAGGAGGATTGGACAATCTAAATAGATTCCTTTGTATACAAATAATAGAAATGGGAATAATATAGACAAAATACAAAGGGGGAATAATAATGAAAATAAAAAATATAATTTACTGGTTTAATAGAGAAAAGACTATTCTTTTGACATCATTAATTTGTGGTTTTTTTATAACAGGAATAATTTTACACAGTACTAAAGAATATTCAGAAAAAATACAAACTGGTTTGGCAGCTAATGTAATACGTTTTCATGTAATAGCTAATAGCGACTCAAAAGAAGATCAACAAATAAAAGAAGAAGTAAGAGATGCTATTTTAAAAGAAATGACTCCTCTTCTTGCTGATTCTGATTCAATTGAAAAAACAAGGCAAATAATTATTAATAATAGTGATAAGATAAAAACTATAGCAGAAGAAACAATAAATAAAAGTGGTAAATCTTATCCTGTTGAGGTTAGCTTAGGGCCTGACATATTTCCTACTAAGCAATATGGAGATATAGTATTTCCTACAGGAGAATATGAGGCTCTTAAGGTATCAATAGGCAAGGCTACGGGGAAAAATTGGTGGTGCGTTATGTTTCCACCACTGTGTTTTGTTGATGTAACTCATGGGGTAGTGCCTGAGGAGTCTAAAGAAGATTTAAGAAAAGTTCTTAGTGAAGAAGAGTATAAAATAGTTACTCAAGTAAATTATGATGAAGATATTCCTGTTAAGATTAAATTTAAAATCGTTAAATGGTGGCAAGAATGGAAACTAAGTAAAAAACACCATTTTGTTAAAAAAAGGTTATGAGTATTCATAATCTTTTTTTGTAGTATTTTAACTTTTATATATTAATTTTTATAAAAATAAGGAGTCTATATTTTTTATTGTTTTATATGTCCAATCGGATAAAAAATCATATCTTTACAAATACTACTATCATCATAGTTTGCAAGATGGGAGGATTTTAATGAATGTAAATAAAGCTATCATAGGTCTTTTAATTGCTTTAATGATAATTAGTACAAGTTTAGCAGTTTTTACTTCTTATATTACTCCTGAGTCAGTGGAAGCAGCTAGTTATAGTTGGGGGTCTGAAGGGTCAACGGTGCGGGAAATACAAACTAAATTAAAACAATGGGGATACTACAATGGTAATGTAGATGGTAAATACGGCTATAATACCTGGCTTGCAGTAAGAAAATTTCAAGAAAAAAACGGATTAAAAGTAGACGGTATAGCAGGACCTGCTACTTTAAGCAAAATTGGTATAAATACTGCAGCAAGAACAGGGTCTAGTTCAGGAAAGGTTTATTCGTGGGGGGCTAGAGGAGAAACTGTAAGAGAAATTCAAAGAAGATTAAAAAGTTGGGGCTATTACAAGGGAAATATAGATGGAATATATGGATATGGAACTTGGTCTGCTGTAAGATATTTTCAGCAAAAAAACGGCCTTAAAGCAGATGGAGTGACAGGAAGAGCAACCCTTCAAGCATTAGGGATTCCTACAGGTCAAAGTCAAAGTTCCTGGGAAAGAAATGTATATATTTTGGCAGCAGCAATTCATGGAGAAGCAAGGGGAGAACCTTATGAAGGTAAAGTTGCCGTAGGAGCAGTAATAATGAATAGAGTAAGACATAGTTCTTTTCCCAATACCATTGCAGGAGTTATTTATCAGCCAGGAGCTTTTGATGCAGTAGCTGACGGACAAATTAATTTAACTCCCGATGATAGTGCATTTAAGGCAGCAAGGGATGCCCTAAATGGATGGGACCCTTCAGGAGGGGCTATTTATTATTGGAATCCAGCGACAGCTACCAGTAGCTGGATATGGTCAAGACCTATAATAAAACAAATAGGAAAACATGTTTTTGCAAAATAAAACTAAATTTAAATAGATAATTCATATCTAAGACATTGTAGACTAAATATGAAAAACAACACAATATTTTGCACATTTAATAAAAAATGAATTGATGATAGGAGGTAAAATATGAGGACTAAAAAGATAATACTAGTTATAGTTACCTTTATCATGGTTTTAAATTTAAGCTATGCATTTTGGATTTATAATGTTACTGCAAAAGCAGTAAATACTATTTCTTATACATGGGGTTCTGAGGGAGATGTTGTAAGGCAAATACAACAAAAGCTAAAACAATGGGGTTATTACAACGGCAATGTTGATGGGAAATATGGTTATCAAACTTGGGAAGCGGTTAAATCTTTTCAAAGTAAGAACGGATTAAAAGCTGACGGGATAGCAGGAAAGCAAACTTTAGAGAAAATAGGAATTCAAGTTAAAGATAGTTCACAAAAACAAAGGGGAGATAACGTATCAAGCAGTAAGGATGTTAGGCTTATGGCTGCGGCAATTCATGGTGAAGGAAGAGGAGAACCTTATGAAGGGCAAGTGGCTATTGGAGCAGTTATATTAAACAGGGTAAGGCATAGCTCTTTTCCCAATACCATTGCAGGAGTTATTTATCAGCCAGGAGCTTTTGATGCAGTAGCTGACGGGCAAATTAATTTAGAACCTGGAGACTCTGCCTTAAAAGCAGCAAGGGATGCCCTAAATGGATGGGATCCTACGGGAGGAGCGATTTATTATTGGAATCCTGCAACGGCTAAAAGTAAATGGATTTGGTCCGTGCCTATTACAAAGCGGATTGGAAAACATGTATTTGGTAAAAAATAATGGACTAAGGGGTGAATTCTATGGAGGAAAAAAATAACAAATTGTATCAATGGAAAAAGGGCTTGTCTAGCACTGGTATGTATAGTGTTACAATAATTGCTTTAGCTATAGTTTTAGGCTTTGGCCTATACCAGTATAAACAAAGATTAAATTATAGACAGTATTTACAAAATCGTTTTCAAGAATCATTTTATGAAGCAACAACTTATGTAGATAATATGGAAAATCTTTTTACAAAAGTTAGATTAACTAAAACTCCAGACCAAAGTGCTCCGCTTTTTGCTCAACTCTGGAGAGAAGCTT
This sequence comes from Candidatus Epulonipiscium sp., assembly GCA_012518815.1. Taxonomy (GTDB): domain Bacteria; phylum Bacillota; class Clostridia; order Lachnospirales; family Defluviitaleaceae; genus JAAYML01. Next base: position 4,478 of record JAAYRK010000074.1, read on the forward strand.
CTTCGGCTCAAGAAAATTTATCTGAATTACCCTATGACCATAATACTATTTCAAAGGCATTAAAATTTTTGTCTCAGGCTAGTGATTTTTCCTTTTCAATGACCAATAAAGCCATTGAAGGTTTTGAATTAGATAGGGAAGATTGGGATAAGGTAGCTCAATTACAAAAGTATGCAAAAATTCTTTCCGATGAATTAAATAAAATTAAGCAAGAAATAAATGACGGCAATAGAATCGATTGGGAAGAAATCGAAAGAGGAGGGGAAGAAAGTCTTGCAAAAGGTAATGCAAAAATGATAACGGGTTCTTTTTCAGAAATAAGCAAGCAGTTTGAAGATATTCCAACTTTAATATATGATGGACCATTTTCAGACCATATTGAAAGAATGCAACCAAGAATGACTAGAAATAAAAAGAAAATTTCTAAAGAAGAAGGAAAAAAGATAGTTGAAGAATTTATTGGAAAAGATAAAATTAAAACAATTAAGCAAACGGGAGAAACAGATACAAAAGTAGAACATACCATTCCTGTATATAGTTATCAAGTTGTTTTAAAAGATCAAGAGGATCCTACTATTTCAATAGATATTACTCAACAAGGAGGCCATGTATTATGGATGCTAAATTATACTGAAAAAGAATCTTCAAAAGACAATATTTCATTAGAAGAAGCAAGAAAAAAAGCAGAGAAATTTTTAGAAGATAGAGATTATCCTAATATGAAGGCAAGCTATTATGAAAAGGTAGATGGAACAGTTGTTATAAATTTTGCTCCTTATAAAGACAATGTAATTATGTATCCAGATTTAATAAAGCTAAAGGTGTCTATGGATGATGGAGAAATCATAGGTTTTGAGGCATTAGGATATATTATGATGCATCACGATAGAAAGCTTCCAGAAATAAAAATAAGTCAGCAAGAAGCAAGAGAGAAAATTACAAAAGATTTTAGGGTTACAAATGTAAATATGGCTGTAATTCCTTTAGAATCTAAAAGAGAAGTCTTGTGTTATGAATTTAAAGGAGAATTTGATAGTCAACCTTTTTTAATATATATTAATGCTGAAAGTGGAAAACAAGAAAAAATACTTCAAATCCTTCAAAGTAAAAATGCAGTATTAACGAAATAAGGATGCTTTTATGGCATCCTTTTTTAATTATGATAATTGTATTTATTAAAATGACTTGAATTCATAAATATAAAACATTAAAATGATATGGATAATAAAAACAAATATTTGTTGAATATAATGACCTTAAATCATAGAATATTAATATCGATAACTTGAAAAGGGGTATTATAATGAATAGTAAAAAAACAGTTGTTGTTTTGTTTGGGGGACAGTCTTCAGAACATGATGTTTCACTGATATCTGCTTGCAATATTATTAGTAATATTGATACAAACAAGTATTTTGTGCTTACTGTCGGTATTACTAGAAAAGGACAATGGATGCTTTATAATGGTCCATTAAAACATATTGAAACAGGAGAATGGGAAAAATTTGCAACCCCTGCTTTTATAAGCCCTGATGCTAGTCATAAGGCTTTGATTAAGTTAGCAGGAGACAGATATAAAACAATTCCAGTAGATGTAGTTTTCCCTGTGCTTCATGGCTTATATGGTGAAGACGGTACAGTTCAAGGCCTTTTGGAAATGGCTCAAATCCCCTATGTAGGTTGTGGAGTACTATCTTCTAGTATTTCTATGGATAAAGTATATACAAAAATAATAATTGAAAAAGAAAATATTGCACAAGCTAATTATATTGTAGTTTACAAAGAAGAATTAAATAATACTGATGAGATAGTTTCAAGAGTAAATGAAGCTTTTGGCTATCCTTGTTTTATTAAGCCTTCTAATGCAGGTTCTTCTATAGGAATAACAAAGGCCCATAATGAAGAAGAGCTAATAGAAGGTCTAAATTTAGCAGCAAAACACGATAGAAAAATATTAGTAGAAGAAGCAATTGTAGGTCGTGAAGTAGAGTGTGCTGTTTTAGGCAATCTAGATGTTAAGGCATCTTCAGTAGGAGAAATTATTGCAGGAGCTGAGTTTTATGATTATGATGCAAAATATAATAATAGCGAATCTAAAACAATTATAAATCCTGATATAGAAAAGGAAATTGTAGAAGAAATAAGAGAAAAAGCAATTAGAATATTTAAGGCTGTTAATGGTTCAGGCCTTGCAAGAGTTGACTTTTTTATTGAAAAAGAAACCAATAGAGTGATTTTTAATGAAATTAATACTATGCCGGGATTTACTTCAATAAGCATGTATCCAATGCTTTGGGAAAATGTTGGTATTCCAAAGACTGAGCTTATAGACAATTTAATTCAATTAGCCTTAGAAAAAGCATAAAGGCAATGAGAAGAGGTGTATAAATGGATTCCCGTCCTATAGGGGTATTTGATTCAGGAGTTGGAGGACTGACTGTTGTTCAAGAAATCATGAATCAACTTCCTAATGAAGAAATTGTATATTTTGGAGATACAGCCAGGGTTCCTTATGGAAGTAAATCCAAGGAGACTGTAACTAAATATTCGAAGCAAATTATTAGATTTTTGCTTACAAAAAATATTAAGGCAATTGTTATAGCTTGTAATACAGCTAGTTCTAATAGTTTAGAGGAAGTAAAGAGAACTTTTGATATTCCAATTATCGGAGTTGTAAAGCCAGGAGCTGTTATGGCTTATAAAACTACAAAAAATAACCGAATTGGAATTATTGGAACTGAAGCGACTATAAGATCAGAAAGTTATAGCAAAGAAATAAAAAAGCATAATGAAAATATAAAGACCTTTTCATTTGCCTGCCCTCTTTTTGTCCCTTTGGCTGAAGAGGGCTGGACTAATAATGAAATTAGTTATTTAGTATCAAAGAAATATTTAGAACAATTTACTGATAAAGAAATTGACACCTTAGTTCTTGGCTGTACGCATTATCCCTTATTAAAAGAAGTAATACAAGATGTGATAGGAGATAATGTTAAGTTAATAAATCCAGCTCTTGAAGCGGCTAAAGATTTAAAAGAATTATTAACTTCAATTAATGCTTTAAGGCAAAATGAAAGTGTACCTAAGCATTCTTTTTATGTTAGTGACAATACAACTAAATTTGAACAAATTGCTGCAATAGCTTTAAAAAAATCGATTCCCCCAGTGAAAATAATTGATATTGAACAGTTTTAAAAATCAAATAATTAATGCTTGCCTTGTAAAATGGTTATTTTATCGGTATAATGACACTAGGAACAAGCAAGGAGTGAGCTTATGGAAAATAATCCAAAAGGCAGAAAAGTACTTGTATTTATTACAGGAATTCAAAAATATGATGACCATGATAATTCTATTGAAGTAGTTTCCCCAGGGAAATATTATATAAAAGATAATAAACAATATATAACATATAAAGAAAGAAATGAAGGTTCATCGCAAGATATTTTAACGACTATTAAGATAGATGATAATAAAATATCAGTTATGAGATTTGGCGGAATTAATACCAATATGACCTTTGAATTGAATAAAAAGCACACAACCTTCTATGATACTGAGCAAGGTGCTTTAACAGTATCTATTACAGCTAAGAAAATTAATCTTACTTTAGATGAAGCAGAAGGAGAAATAGAAGTTAATTATGAACTTGAAATAGACCATATATTGATGGGAACAAATCTACTACATATAAAAGTTTATCCTACAGATAAGGTCTATCCTGCGGATAGAAGCTATATTTTGGATAGTGGTGAAGATAATATTTCTCTTCAAGATATTAATCAAGATGAAACATTTTTAAATTTTTAGATATAACAGCTAGACTAAATTAATTAAAATATAGCTAATAATAGGAGCTGAGGAAATGAAAATAAAAAAAGCAATTATTCCAGCAGCAGGTCTTGGGACAAGATTTCTCCCTGCAACAAAAGCACAACCTAAAGAAATGCTTCCCATAGTTGATAAGCCAACAATTCAATTTATTGTGGAAGAAGCTGTAGAATCAGGGATTGAAGATATAATCATAGTGACAGGAAGAAGTAAAAGATCAATAGAAGATCATTTTGATAAATCAATTGAACTTGAATTAGAATTACAAAAAAAGGGCAAGGAAGACTTGCTTGAATTAACAAGACAGGTTTCAGATTTAGCTAATATTCATTATATCCGTCAAAAAGAACCCAAGGGTTTAGGACATGCTATTTTAACTGCAAGAAATTTTATTGGTGACGAGCCTTTTGCAGTTTTATTAGGTGATGATATTATTGTTTCTGAAAAACCTTGTTTAAAGCAGATGATAGAAGTATTTAATGAATATAATACTTCTATTTTAGGAGTGCAAACAGTTCCATATGAAGATGTAAATAAATATGGAATAGTTAAAGGTGAAAATATTAGAGATAGAATATATGAAGTAACTGATATGGTTGAAAAGCCCAATAGAGAAGAAGCACCTTCTAATGTTGCTATTCTTGGCAGATATATCATTACTCCTAAGATTTTTGAATTTCTTGAAACTCAAGAAGCAGGAGCAGAAGGTGAAATTCAATTAACAGATGCTTTAAAAAATCTTTGTAAAGTAGAAGATATTTATGCTTATGATTTTATTGGAAAAAGATATGATGTTGGAAATAAAATGGGATTTTTACAGGCAACTGTTGAATTTGCTCTTAGAAGAGATGATTTAAGAGATGACTTTTTAGAATATCTTAATTTTATATTGAATAATTTAAATCATGTTGACCCCAAATAAAGGGGCTTTTTTTATAAAGATATTTACGAAGTTTGTCGATATTATAATATAAAGCGGTTATTTTATAAAAAATAAAAGATAGATAAGATAACTTATAATTAGAAATATTTTTTTAAAGGAGAAATTAGATTAGGATTTAGTTAATAATTGGGGAGGGATTATATTTGAAGCTATTAAAGGCAGGAAAAAGGCTATTATTATTTTTTGTTTTATTATTATTTGTTAGTATAATTCCTCAGGATTTGTATGCAGCACAAAAAACTATAGAGGCTTTAGAAAACAATGGGGCTAGAGTGACAGAAATATGGCAAAAAGGCTCTTGGAATTTTACTATAAGAGGAACTAATTTTACAAAGGATATAAAAGAAATCCGCTTGGTAAGAATAAGTGATGGTTTGGTCGTTACAATTGATAAAAAAGATATTAATATAAAAAATGAAAAGGAGGTTATTGTTAATATTACTGGAGAAAATGCAAAAAGTTTTGCAACTGAAAAATATACAGGCCTATATGATATAGAAATAGAGTATCTTGATGGCAGTATTTTATCGCCACAAGATAATTATAATTCCATGACTATTACTGTAAAAGGAGAAAACTTTAAAAAAGATATCAGTCAATTAGTTCTTAAAAATTTAAAAGCTGGTTCTTGGGAAATTATCTTGCCTAAAGAAAAGGTTAAATATATTAGTGAAAGCACATTACAATTAGCTATTGATAAGGATGATGTAAAGAAATTTTCAGGAGGACTAACTAGTTCTGATATAGAAATGTCAATATTTTATGAGCAGAACTATATATTTGATAACAAACAAAATTATTTTGATGTTTATCTTTTAGGAGAAAATTTTAATAAAGGAGTAGAAAAAGTAATTCTTAGGCCGACAGTTGGAGAAGCTATACTGCTACCTATAGATGAACAAGATATTATCATAGAAAAAAGTGACATCTTAGTAGATAATGATTCAAGACTTAGAGTTAGGATAAGAAGGGATAGTTTAGATAAGCTTAAAGAATTTAGACATTCTGGAGACTACAAATTTGTTGTTATTTATACTGCAGGGACGGGACTAAGGGATTATACAGCATCTAAGGATTTAAAGGTTGTATTTAATTATGGTTTACAAACGAAAGAAGCTGTAGTATATAGGGATAATATTTCATTTGATAATAAGGATTATATTTCAGATCCATCAAGATTTGTATTATTATCCAAATCAATTCCAAAGCTTTTAGATGTATTTCCTAAGTCTGTGGGAGGCTATCCTTGGTTTAATGAACAAGACTTATCTCATGAAATTTTAAAAGATAGAAGTTTTTTAAAGGTTACTTTTGAAGATATTGATGGCAAACTGGAATTCAATTCCCTTTTAGGAATAGATAATCTGTTAGGAAGCAGTGTTATGGCCATTGGTAGTAATACAGACTTTTTGGACAGGGAATTTATAAGATTTTGTGCTAATAATCCAGAAATGATTGATAAATACTTGTTCCAACAAGACAGGGTAAATAAAAAGGCATATTTATATATTCCAGTGAAACCTCTGAGCCCACAAACACAATATGTAGTCAATATTCTTGGGAATATTATAAGAAATGATAGTTCCGAAAACGGAATGATTGATGAAGGACAAAGATATAATAGACCTATATCATGGGAGTTTTCTACAATGGCTGCTCCTACCGTGCCGGACAAGGGAATTTCTGTGCAGACAGTAGTAGAGGATTATCCTTCTTCTACATATATTAAGATATTTGGAGAGGATTTTTATAAATCTTCTGTGAGAGTCTTTTTTAATGATGAGCAAGCCCAAAGAGTATTAGTTGAACAAGATAACAACGGAAACTCTTATCTTAAGGTATATCTGCCTACTGGAAGAAGGAAACTTAAACCAGGTTTATATAATATTATTATTAAAAATGATAGTGACCATGAGACTATTATTTATGGTGGGCTTAGCGTTGTAAATGAAGGAGACCATATTCCCAAAGAAGACTATAACATAAAAGGAAAGGCTGTAGAAGGAGATATTTTATCAGATATCAGTGTAAGTCACGATACTTTATACCTAAAGTCAAGATATAGCAACTACCGCTATTTAGAATTAAATTTAGATAAGTTAATGGGAGAAGAAGTATTAAATAAAACTGTAAATTATAGAGGAAGTACAAGAGATTATATTGATGAATTAATACTTAAAACAAAAGATGTAGATGTAAGATTTTATAATCTTACCTTAAAAGAAAACACAACAAATAAAGATATTAATATTAATATTGGAAGGGCTAAGCCTTTGCTAGTACAAGCTATAAAAGGTAAGTTAAAAGATAAAAAGATAAAATCTGATTTTATTGAGATAACAACTAGTAATTGCAGATGGGACAATATTTATATTTCTATTCCTTATAAAAATAGCGGAGGAAACAATCTCTCAATATACCGTTATGATGAAATAAGGAGAACTTGGAATAAAGAAGTTAGCTATACAGACTTGATCAATCAAAATACAAGGGCATTTGTTAGTAAAACAGGAGTTTTTGTAATAATAGAAGACGAGTAAAGTAAAGGTCATTAGGTGAAATTGAGTCTAGGAGATGAGAATATGAGAAAAAAGCTTAAAAAATATCTGGCATTTATAATGATTTTGATTTTTAGTATTTCTCTTTTACCATCGGACTGCGTATACGGTTTTGATTCGTCAAATTTTAGTATTTCCAGTATAACAATCGGTAAGACTTATGACAGAAACCGTATTTTTAACAATGCCTATATTACAATTACAGGTAAACACTTAAAAGACGCTAGTGTTGGTATTATTACTTATGGAGAAGGATATATTCCCCTAGGTACTCCTACTGTTAATTCAGATGGGATATTACAGTTTACAATATCGGAAAATCAGTTAGGCGAATTTCTTTCAATCGAAGGAATTACGATACCAATTAATGAGGCAAATATGCCAAATTTAACCGACATAAATAGGAATGTAAAGATAGGAACAGATGATTTAGTTATTAAAGGAACAAGGTTAAATAATGTAGATGGTGTTAATATAACGGCTAAATATGGAACAGGGAACTCATATACTACGCTTGGTTCTTTTGATAATCCTACAGAAGTTACAATCTCAAAACCAGCTGGAGAATTAGGCCTTCAAGAATTTATTTTTTCTAGCAGTTTTACTATTTCTAATATAGATTTTAATGATAATAATAAAGATAAAAATGTAAATATACAAATAAATTATACTTATAAAGATCAATTTAGATTTACTAAGGATTTGTCCATTGAAGGAGAACTTAGCATGTTTCCTAATAGAGGGGAAGCGGGAGACATTGTTTATTTTACAGCGGATAAATTAGATGAATATGATGTATTCTTCTTAACAGATTTATCTGGAACAGATTTTTATTCTAATGCTAATAAAGGTGTCAATACCATTTATAAATCAAAGAGTTCTTCAGATGAAAAAGATATTTTAACAACACAAGTACCCAAGCTTCCCGTAGGGGAATACTATGTTGTTTTAACTAATAAAATTTCTCCGGGTAAAGATCCTATGAAAGAAGTAACAGGAGAAAGAGTATTAAACGAAAAATTTACAATAATTGATGGAAGTAATAAAGCAATTATAATTGATGTTCTGCCTGATAGAGGAGCTGATACAGGAGAATTAGTAACTATTTCCGGACAATTTTTGGGTAGTATGAACATACCAGAATTTACTCCTTCTACAGGTTCTACTTTAACTGTTAATCAAGATTCATCACCAGAAGAATTAGAAGTGGATTATGGAACAGGAAGCTATGGTCCTTCTAAGATAAATATAACATCTGCTAAAAGAACTATTAGAGTTATTATTGGAGATAAAGCTAATTTTGTAAAAGATGGCGATACATATAGTGTTTCTTTTAACAGGGATTTAGACAGAATTACTGTCAGGGCACCTCAAGTAACCGATGCGGATATAAATCCTGTAAGAGATGTTGTAATAGAAACTGAGACAGTATTGACTAGGGAAGATGGAACTACGATTGTATTTAAGGAAAGAGCGGTAAAAGAACGAGGCTATACTTTTATTGTAAGTAAAATAAAGCCTGAAATAATGGATGCAGTTCCAAACCGTATACAAGTAGTAAATAATAGCGGAGTATTTCAAATACCTTCGGATAGGTATATAGCTATTTATGGAAAGAACTTTATGATACATAAATATACAAACGCAGACGGTAGGGAAGTAGTTAGATATCCCATAGTACAACTAGGCCCTAACCTTGTTATTGATAAAAACAATCCAAACTCAGATTTTTCTGATCCTAGTAAAAGTCTTAAAGGAAAAGATGAAGTCTTCCTAAAGGTATTTGACTCTTATGGAAGAGAATTAGATGGCTCCAGCGGAAATGAGATGGGAACAAAAATATTAATTAAATTAGAAGAAGGAAGTCCGCCTTCAGGTGTTATTTTAGGTAAAAGTTTTATTAAAGTTACAAATCCTATGAGAAACTCAAAAGAAACAGGATTAGAAACACAAATTAATGATTTTATTGAATTTGTAAGTCCGGACTCTTCAAAAAACCCTATTATTCAAAGTGTAACTCCTAATGTAGTATCTATTGATGGTGGAGAAGATATTACAGTTTTAGGCAGTAACTTTACAGATGGAGTTAGGGTATTTATTGATGGAAAAGAAGTGACACCAATTCGTAGGGGAGATGATGGTAAAACTATTACATTTAAGGCTCCTGCCGGACGTGAAGGACAAACTCAACTTCAAGTAATGAATATAGAGGGCGGCATGGACGTTTACCCCTTTACATATGTAAAAACATTTACTAACCCTCGGATTATATCTATTGAACCTAGAAGAGGAAATACAGGTACATTAGTTGTTGTAAAAGGAGAGAACTTTTTAAAACCAGATCCTACCGGAGGAGTAAGTGCAATATATCGTTTGATTGGAACAAGAATACTTTTAGAAGGACAAGATATTAATTCTTATAATATTAATACAGCTACTAAAGAAATAGAACTTATAAGCTTTGTTCCTAACACGCCTATATTTTCCGTGCAAAACAACACTTTACAAGTTGCAAGCTACTATCACAGTATTTTACTTAGGGGACCAGGAGGAAAACTTTATACTCTTGATTTAGATTATTCAGGAGTTCCTACCATTTCTGACGGTATCGGCAATGACTATAAAATAGTATATAATATTCAAGCTGGTAAGATACAAGCAGATAAAGCAGGTGGAGGTTTATTTGATTTAACTGTTTCAGAAGGATCTATAACTATTCATCAAGAGCCAAGTCTAAACCTTCAAATAGTGACTCCCTTTGAGGTAAAAGACGGAGAAATTGTTGGAGATTTAGTTAAAGTAGTTGATAAAAATACAATTTATTTTACTGTTCCTATTTTACCAGCTGATGGCTGGTACGATGTTACAGTTCAAAATCCTGATACAAAAAGAGATACAAGAAGAGATGAAAGTGGCTTTTATTATTACAAGCAACCCCTAAGTAATCCTTCAATTTTGGAGGTTATTCCTTCTGAAGGGACTGTAGCGGGAGGCAATGTAATTACTATTACAGGAAAAGAATTTATTGATAATGGTTTTGAAAAGATAAGAGTATTTATTGATGGTGTAGAAGTAGCAGCATCAAATATTCAGGTTTCAACTACAGGAAATAGTATGACAGTTGTGGTTCCACCATATAGTGGGGATTTAATGGCTGAAAAAGGAGTAGGCAGAATAGCTGTTCCAGTTGTAGTTATTAATCCTGATGGTGGGAATGATTCAAAAGAAGATGCTTATACTTATGTTATTCCAAGCAGTAATCCAAAAATAGAAAGAATTTTACCAACATCAGGTACAGCCGCTGGAGGAGCTGTAGTAGAAATTTTTGGGAGTGATTTTAGAAGTTTTGAACCTTATGAAGACTATAATAGAAACCAAAAAAGGGATGATAACGAACCCTTTACGGATTTAAATAACAATGGTTATTATGACGATAGTTTTGATCCGGAAGCTGATAGAAAACCTTTAGATCACCCTTTATATAGTTATTATTATGATTCCCCTCTTTTGCCAAAGGTGTACTTTGGAATGGAAAGAGCATTGATTGTAGAATTTTCAGGTACTTACATTAAAGTAATTACACCTAATGGAAGAGGGACAGTACCAGTTTATATAGAAAATAATGATGCAGGAAGGTCAAATACAGTAAACTACTCTTATGAAGGTTCCAAACCTAAAATTACGAAAGTATCACCTAATGTAGGAAATAGAATAGGAAATATTAATATAGGTGTATATGGGGAAGATTTTAGACAATCTTCAATCCAAGTTTATAGATCAAATATTGAAAAAGAAACTAAAACCATGACATTAGTACAGTTTGGGGACAATACAAATAGAAATATTCCTAGAGACCAGCCCAATTCTGGACTAATTAATCAAGGAAATGCTCAAGTTTCTTTAGAAAAAGATTTTACAGCAATATATAAAGCAGAATATGATGAAGAATATGATAGCACATCAGAAATTAGGCTTGTTATAAAATACAACGATGTAATTTATTCTAATACATTTAAGAAGTTTAACGATGAAGAATCCTTTATAAACACTAATTTACTAGTAGATAGCGATGGAAATAGGTATCCTTTTAATGAACTTATAAGGTTTTCTGTTGAGGATAGAAGATTTATTGTAGAAAGAGGCTATGCTCCTGAAGTAACGTATATTTCAAGTGGAGAGCTTTCTGTTACTATACCTCCTTATCATACCGTAGGGGTAGTTCCTATAAGGGTAATAAATCCTGATGGTGGAAGGGGACAAGCAAGTTTTGAATATAGGAATCCTGATAGTAAGCCTAGTATTATAGATGTTACTAATCAAAATATTTCTCCTATATCTGAAACTGTTGTTATAGACGGTAAAGAAGTAACAGCAAGAATTGTAAGAGTCAATATTAATGGTGGAAACACAATAAAAGTTATTGGTAGAGACTTTAGAGAAAATGCAGTAATTTCTATTGGAGAGATTTTAGATATACGTTCTAATCAAATTAATTATGATGGAATTCCTACAACTTTAACTTTTGAGATGCCCTCTGTATCAGAAAAGGACATAGGTAAGTATTACCGTCTAGTTGTATTAAATGAAGATGGTGGAACTGCTTCTTCCGATGAATTAAGTCCCCCAATATACATTACATTTATAAAAGGGGAAAGTAATCCAGAAGCAATAAATATGTATCCTGATAGTGGACCTTCAACAGGTGGAACAAGTGTTACTATTGAAGGTAAAGACTTTAGGAGTACAATGGCAGGCTTTTCAGACACAATTCAAGTATATTTTGGAGAAGTACCTGCTAGTAATATAACTGTTTCTGGGGACGGGAAATATATATATTTAGTTACTCCACCTCATGAACCAGGAGCAGTAGAAGTAAAAATTCAAAATCCTGACGGAAGTTTGGTGAAGGTACCTAAGCTATTTAACTATATAAGTAATCCTAAAATTACTAAAATAACAGATGTCAATGAGTTAACCGAATTAAAAACTATATCAATTGAAGGCGGACAAGAAATAAAATTAAAAGGTTATGGTTTTAAAGCAGGAGCTAGAGTATATTTTAATCCTGTTATTAAGAAGGCAGAAGATGATACAAGTAAAAATGTCTTCTATATTGAAGGAGTGCCCTATATTCTTGAATCAGGAATAGAAGCTACTAAAGTAGAATACATTGATGGGGAAACAGTTAAAGTAGTAACCCCTGAGGGAAATAAAGATAGCTCAGGAGTTATATTGATTAACCAAGATGGAGGAGCTAGTAATGTTTATGCAATTAGTTATTCACTTCCAGAAGTTAGTCCTCCTGCAAAGGTTATAGCAGATTTAGTATATGACAGGTATATAAAAATTTCATGGACCCCTGTTCCTGATGCCCTGGAGTATGAAATATACGTAGTTATTGATGGCAGTAACATCGAAATGATAGGTACAAGCAAAACTACTGGGTTTGTATACGAGGATTTAGAACCAAGAACCAGTTATAAATTTATTGTAAAAGCTATAGGAGAATTTAATATTTCACAAGCTTCCCAGGAAAGTAATACTGTAAGAACGGGAAATGTCGTTGGTATACCTGATACTGATGGTGAATTAAATGAAAAAACCGTAACTATAAAAAATGGAACAATCGCCGAAGTTATTATAGGTAGAAGTGATTTCAATAGAGAATTAACTATAGACTTAATCAGAGGAGAACTTGCAGGAGCTAAAGAAATAGTAATAAGCATGCCTGCAGAAGTTGTTACTTCTTATTATGCAAAAAATATTACTGTTATAGGACAAGATTATGTTTTAGTTTTTAACCCTAATGCTTTTAAAACTGAAGAAATGATTTATCATAGTAATAATAAGTCTGCTGGAGTAAGATTTAGAATGTATCCAAACAACAATAACCCTAACTTAGAAAAGGGAAATACAGGACTTTCTACCGGATACATATTAGAAGCTTATCAATATGTAGGCAAAAATAACACAGCTATGGATCATTTAAATTCAAGCATTTTATTAAATCTTGATTATGACGGAAACTTTTCTGCTCTTAGAAGATTAAATGTTGTATCCTTTAGTAGATACGATAATTATAGTGGAAAGTGGATTTCAGTAAAGCAGACTAATGACAATGAACAGATGGCGATAGGAGATTATATTGACAGATTAGGCCAATACATGGTTATTGGAAGCAGAAGATAGGGGTGAAACTATGTGGGAAAGAATAACAAAAAAAATAAGCATATTTTTATTAGTTTTATCTATCGTATTTGCAAATACTCTTGGAGTATTTGCAAATACAGTTGAAAATATAGTAGAAGGCTTTTTAGTAGAAATGGGAGAAAATCAAGTAACTGTTGAAGAATATGACGGTACAGTTCGAACCTTTCCTTTTAATAGTTATTACATATTAAGAATTGATACTCTTAATGTAGATTCTAGCGATTTTAAACCTGGAATGGAAATATACCTAAAATTGCAAAATAATAAAGTAAGTTTTTTAGAAGGCTTTTCAACAGTTTCTCCAGGACATATTCCAGAAGGAAGTAAAGTAAGAATAGGAACAATCAAAAAAATAGATAGAGACCAACTTATTGTAAAATTAGATAGTGGTCAAGAAGAAACTTATTTTACTAGCCCTGCAACAATTTTATTAAGAGATGGTCTTAAAGTACCCCTATCTAGTCTTTATGAAGGGGATATGGTAAAATTTTATTTTGACGAAATAGATTCAAAAATAATAAGTAGAATGTCTGTTCAAGGTAAATCTATTGAAGTTAAAGGTTTGTATAAAGGGAAATTAGCATTAGCTGATGTAATAAAAAAAGAATTAACTTTAACTGACTTAAAGATATTTAGAAATGGAGGATGGGAAAATTTAACTAATTCAAAAACTATTTCTTATGATGAAAGCTCTCCTATTCACATTGGAGGTCAAAAGATATCTGAAGACAAATTAAAGTATTATAAAGATAATACAGTATATTTGGCGGTTAAAGATTATTTTAGTTCCGATAGGATAGAAAGCATGGTATTAGAAAGTCAAAATGAAGCAGTCTATATAGATACTATAGAAAATATTAATTGGTTTGGAAATTCTATGGAGCTTGAAGTTAGTCACAGGAACTTAACATTTAATGAAGGAACCATAGTTGTAAAAAATGGACGCCTATCAGATATTAATTCTTTAGATGCAGGGATGGACATATTTATTGTAGGAGATGGAACAAGCGGCACAATGAGTGCAAATATAATTTATGTTTATAATGAAGGCATTAATAATTCTAATATAGGACAAAATTATATTTATGAAGGAAGACTTGATGCTGTATTTAGAAATACTATTATGCTTAAGGATTTTGCTTATTTGAATAATAATAGCTGGGAAGCATTTAACAATAGTAAGGAACTATACTATGATGAAGATACTATAATTTATGATTTTGATGAGAAAAGAATCTTATCTTCTGAAGAATTTTACTATGGAGATTATGCTATTGATGAAGATAGTAGATATGCACAAGAAAATAGCTTAGAAGACAGATACGCATATCTATATACTGAGGGTGACAGAGTAATTGCACTCATGGTACAAAAAAATAGAGATTCCCTCTTAAAACAAAGAATAACTAATGGAGTAGCACTAGAGGCACCAGAAAATCATAAATGGACAGGATGGAGAATTAATATTGCTAATGCAGCAGACTGGAGTTCTAGAAAAGGCCAATGGATGGCTAGAAAAGATTCCTTCTATATAACTTTGGAAGATGCTATAATAATTAAAAATGGACGAATCATTGGTAGTGACCAGTTAAATAAAGATGATAGGTTATATATAGTAAGAGAAGACCTAAAGGCCAAAGTTATAATAGTAAAATAGAGAGGGAGATTAGATGAAAAGACTCATATGGACATTAATTTTTATATTGACTTTTAATAGTATTGCTTGGGCTGGCCCCATTGAGTTTTCTGGTGGAGTATCAGATGAATTCCAATATAAAGAACTTGTATTTTTATCAGGAGAACCTGTTGTATTTGTTGGAACAGTTAATGTAAAAGAAGACGAAAAAAATGAAGAGAAAAAAGTTACTTATAGCTTTAGTTTAACTCCTGAAGATTTAGATATTGAAGGTAGATTAACTCGAAATGTAACTCTTATAACAACTTATACTCCTGTAACAGATAAAGGACAAACTATAGCAAATACGACAGTAACAAGATATACCGAAAATGTAAGTATAGGTGAAGATAGTTTTAGGTTAACAAATGCAGACATACAATTTTCTCAGTCAGCTATTATTGATAACCGCCCTGCTATAGATTTTTATTCAGGGAATATACAAGCAGTAAAACGTTATGAGATTAATGGGGGCGAAGGAACTGCACAAGTTAAAATAACAGGAGGGGACGTAGGATATAAAAACTTCTGGGGAAATACAGAAACTCAATTATTAGATTATGTTTATACAGTAAATAGAGGATCCCAAGGAGAGGCTGACGGGGATTTATCTTGGGAGGGAACGGTTAGTATAAAAGTTTCCGATAGTACTACTAAATCACTACAATATTCTCAAAACGAAGCAAATTTTACAAGCTTTAATGGAGGTTATATTCAAGTAATTAATCAAGGAATGATATCAAAATATACATATAACCTTCCTAGAATAACTGATGAAGGAATAGATTATCTATCTAGAAATCAAGGTACAATGTCTCTTCAAGCTTCTAAGGTACCTAAAATTGAAAGGTTAATAGTTCCTAAGTTTAGGGATACGGGTGGTCATTGGGCACAACAAGATATAGAAAAACTTTATTCCCTTGGGGTTTTTGAAGGTAGTTCATCATTTTTTATTCCTGATGGCTATATGTCTAGAGTAGATTTTGTAAAAGCAGTGGTTAAAGCTTGTGATATCGGTGAGGATGAAGAAGATAGCAAAACTACAAGAAGGAGTAGAAGAAAAAAAGATGAAGTTGAGGAAGTTATATTTGTTGACATTAATTCTTCCCATCCCGATTATAAGTATGTAAAAAAAGCTTTTGAGAAAAATATAATAACAAGAGGTAAAGATTATAGATTTTATCCTGATGAGCCCTTAACTAAAGCTGAGGCAATGACTATACTTATAAGAGCTTTAGGCTTTGAAGCTAAAGCACCAGCCCCAGGATATAAAACATCTTATGCCGATGATAATAAAATTCCTAATTGGGCTAAAGATGCAGTATACATGGCCACAGAGGCAGGAATTATTAGTGGAGATAACAATAATAATATAAATGCCCATAAGCAGCTAAAAAGATCTGAGGCTTCAGCAATACTGGTTAGATTTTTAGAATTCCTCGAAAAAGATCTAAAAAAAGATTATAGTGAAAATATTATTTATTATTATTAATATAAAGTTTATTGAATTTAAAGGCTTCCTGTAAGTTGCAGGAAGTTTTTTATATAAAGAAGGTTATATAAAAATTTCTATAAATTAGCACAATTAACTGATAATAGCATGATAATGTTGAAAAAATTTTTAATTATTGATATAATATAAAAAGAGTTTAATAATAAAACTAAATGGGAGGTGCGGTAATGTATTTTGAAGGTATACTAGAACTTCAACAATATGTTAAAGGACTAGATATTTCAGAAGATGAACAACTTATGATACTAGTTGGTGATCAATCTAGCGAATTAGTAAATACTTTAATTACTTTTATGAACCGCAACAGGATTAATTTTTTTGGAGGAATTTTCCCTGGCCTCTTAGTTGGAACTGAAAATCATAGGAAAGGCTTTTTATTAGAAAAGTTTAAATCAGTATTAACTACCATGATTATACCTGACTTAGTTGAACCAATACAACCAGCTCAAGACGTAAGGGGTTCAACTGCAATAGTTATTGCAGATGGATTGTCAAGTAGAATGAAAGAGCTTACAGATACTATTTATGATAATTTAGGTCCAGAAGTTACATATTTGGGTGGTGGAGCAGGTTATTATGATCTTCAACCGCGTCCATGCGTATTTAATAACGAAGGTTTGTTTGAAGATGCTGCAATTGTATCTATAATTCCTAATCAAACAGTTATTGAAGTTAAACATGGTTGGGAAAGGCTAGCTGGTCCTTTTACAGTAACAAAATCAAATGAAAATACCATGATGGAATTAGATTTCCAAAATGCTTTTGAAGTATATAGGGCTATTATTGAGCAAGAAGAAGGTATTATATTATATAGTGCA
>JAAYRK010000075.1 GCA_012518815.1 Candidatus Epulonipiscium sp.
AAAAACATACCATAAAATCGTCTATAAATAAAGTTTTATATCGATTTTATGGTATGTTAATTTATAATTCATAATAGTTTTCCTTAATTTAATAAATTGCTACAGGTCCCCTGGGGCAATCAATAATTTCTATCTTTATTCCAAAAATGTCTGTCAAAAGTTCTGGGTTCAAAACTTCTTCTACTGTTCCAAAAGCTGCTATCTTTCCATCTTTCATTGCACATATTCTATCAGAATATCTAGCTGCAAAATTTATATCATGCATTACAACCAGAATTGTCCTGCCAAATTCATTTGCAGCCCTTCTTAAATGCTCCATCATTTGAACAGAACGAGCAATATCAAGATTGTTAAGAGGCTCGTCCAAAAGGACATATTCTGTCTCTTGGCATAAAACCATTGCTACATATGCCCTTTGCCTTTGTCCCCCGGAAAGCTCGTCTAGGTACCTGTTTTCAAGCTCAGTAAGTCCTAAAAAATCAATATATTTTGAAATAATATCCTCATCTTTTTTAGTAATTCGCCCTTTAGAATACGGGAAACGTCCAAAGCCAACCAATTGTCTAACGGTAAGCCTAGTTACAAAATGATTTTCTTGACGCAAAATAGTCAATACCTTTGCTAAGTCTTCAGATTTTGAATTAGCTACATCCATATTAGCTACCTGAATTTGACCTTCATCCATGTTTAATAGTCTTCCAATCATTAATAGAGTCGTAGACTTCCCAGCTCCATTAGGACCTATTAATGAGGTAATACCGGCCTTTGGTATATCAATAGTTAAAGGACCTATTTCTACTTCACTTCCATATATCTTTTTAACATTATCTATCTTTATCATAATGTTCCCTTCCTTAATACAATAATTAAAAACGTTATCCCGCCAAACATTTCTATAATAACCGAAACAACACCTTGTGCATTAAATATATGATACATAAAAAAGTATGCTACTGTAATTATTAAAAAACCTATGGCAAAGGCCATTGGAAAAACATATCTATGGTCATAAGTTTGAGCTGCTTGATAACTTAAGGTTGTAACTAAAAAACCATAAAAAGTAAGGGGACCAACCAAAGCTGTTGAAACTGACATTAAGACAGAAACTAATATTAGAGTATAAATTACAGCAGATTGATATTTAATACCTAAAGAAGTACAAACACCTTTCCCTAAGGATAATACATTTAACTTCTTAGAAAACATAAGAAGAAGTAAAGCACTAATAATCACTATGGGAATAGCAAGAACAAAATATTCTGAATCCGCATTGTTAACAGAGCCAAACAATCTTGCTTGTAATATATCAAATTCAGAAGGTGCGAGAATCCTTCTCATAAAGGATGATAAAGATCTAAGGCCTGTTCCAATAATAACGCCAACCAAAAGCATTAGTTGTAAATCCCCGTACTTACCAGAAAGCAACCATCCATAAAGTATCAAGCACATTAATACCATAACAAAAACCTGAAAGGCAAAGGCACCTATACCGCTAAAGCTTATAAAAGCACTAGCACCAAAAAAGAATATTGTAGCCGTATTAATCGTTGAATAAAGGGCCTCAAAACCTAAAAGGGAAGGGGTTATAACCTTATTAGTTGTTACAGATTGGAAAGCAACCGTAGCCAAGCTTTGACAAATTGCAGAAATTATCATTGCCACAATAGCTACCAGCCTTCTTCTAACTATAGGGATAAAAGAAGCTGATGTTACTGGAACCGGATTGTTATAAACCAAAAGCCCATAGGAAGCAAGAAGACCTAAAGCAATAAAGCTTGTTAGCAAAATCCAATATCTTTTTTCCTCTTTTTTAGAACGGAATGCCCTAGCCGATCTAGAATTATCATAAAGACTTGAACCAATTCGGATTCTTTTTTTATTACTATATATTAATGAGTTCATCTTAGCCTCCTTTGTTTTAGTAAAACAACTATAAATACCACAGCTCCTAATGTCCCAAGTATCAAAGAAACTGGCACTTCAAAAGGCATTATTATGGTTCTTGATATAATATCACAAAGCATTATAGTTCCCATTCCTAGTACACATACCCAAGGTAGATTACTCCTAAGGTCATCTCCCCTGTACATTGAAACTATATTAGGTACAATTAAACCCAAAAAAGGTAAATTCCCAATAACAGCTGCAACAATTCCAACTGCAAAAGAAATTAAGCCTGTTCCAAGAAAAATTATTCTATTATAATTTACCCCAAGGCTTGTGGTAATATCTTCTCCTAGCCCTGCTAAAGTCAATCTATCAGCATAAACAAAGATTAAAAAAGTAACTATAACAATAAGCCACAGGTACTCATATCTTCCAACTTGAACTGATGCAAAGGAGCCAACAAACCAGCCTTCAATATTTTGCGTCATTTGAAAGACTAGACCAACAAAAGTAGAGATTGCAGAAATAACTGCTCCAAGCATCATTCCAATTATGGGTACAATTAATGAGGAACGAAGTTTAATTCTTCTTAAAAATAAAAAGAAAATCATAGTCCCTCCAAAAGAAAAAGTAATGGCACCAGTCATTCTTTGGAACAATGTTGGAGCAGGAAATAACAAATAAACAAAAATAAGCCCCAAACCTGCCCATTCAATAGTTCCTGTGGTAGTAGATTCAACAAGACGATTTTGTGTAATAAGCTGCATTACTAGGCCTGCCATTGACATTGCTGCTCCTGTAAGCATCAAAGCCGCAGTTCTTGGAACTCGTGTTATAAAAAACATTTTCATGCCATCTACTTGTCCCCATATGTCATAGACACCAGTAAATAGTGATATAAACCCTAGAGCGATAACAATTAAAATTGCAAGTATAAAAGGTTTTGTCCATATTTTGTTTTTATGATAAGCTTGGGGCTGAGAATACTCAGCCCCAGCCATTTTAGATATTATATGTTTTGCCACTATTTTTACTCCTTTTATTAATTTCCTAAGGCATTAGCAAGCTCTTTAAATAACTCTATATAAGTTTGTATTGATTCATTTGTGTAAGTGTCTTTTGGTGCATAAATAATTTTTCCTTCAGAAACAGCTTTTGTATTTTGAAGAGCAGGTGCATTATCAATTACATCCTGTGCAGGAACCGCATCAGTTGTAGAAGACACTGCAGCATCTCTATCTAATACAAAAATCCAATCAGGATTACTTTGTGCAATAGCTTCAACTGAAACTTCATCTCCCTGGTGGTCTGAACTAGCTCCATCAACTTTTAATGCAGGAATCCACCCAAATATTTCATACATTGGTCCCCAAACCCGACCAGAATAAGGTGCAGAAAAACCAATGTTTCCGCCAGATACTATAACACTCATCACTGTATCTGTTCCATTATATGCATACTTAACATCCTCAATAGCTTTATCAAAATCAGCTACTAGTTGCTTTGCTTCTTCATTTTTATCAAATATTTTTCCTAAAGCAATTGTAGAATTCTTAAGACCATTTACTAGATTTTCTCCAGGCCTATCACTAGCTTCAGAAACATCAAAATTAAGGTCAATAACAGCTGCATTAGGTACTAGTTTTTTTATGTCTTCGTAATAGTTAGCAAATCTTTGTCCAACAATTACAAGTTCAGGCTCTACAGCAGCTATAATTTCAAGATTTGGCTCCCTGTGATTACCAATATCTAATACTGATTCATCTGTTACATAAGGTGAATCAGCCAGCATTACAGCTTTTGGAACAGCTGCTAATTCAATTCCCCAGTCAGCTAAAGTTTCAAAAGTCCTATTGTCTAGTGAAACTACATTCTTTGGATTTACAGGAACAGTAACCGTTCCATGGACATCAGTAATTTCAACAGTTAAAGTTTCTTCCAGCTCATTGGCTTTATCAGTGGCTTTAGTAGATTCAATTGCTTGAGCATTAACTTGAGTCTGAATACTTTTATCGCTTGACTTACCACAAGCTGTTAAAACTAAAATAAATGCTGCCATAACAGTTGTTAATTTTAATATATTAGAGCTTTTCATGTTTTCTTCTCCCCTATGTAAAATTTAATTGGTAAAATCAATATCAGTTAATATGTAATTAAAAAGATTATTTATTTTTAAATATTGAAA
>JAAYRK010000076.1 GCA_012518815.1 Candidatus Epulonipiscium sp.
ATGCTATTTTTATAGCTTACGCTTACACATTATGGAATATACTCTTTAAAGCATCATCAAAAAATTTTCTTAAATCAATAGAATTATTTACAAATTTAGTAATTGCAGGACTAAAAAATAGAGAGAGTAATAATAATAATGTATTTTCTTTATTTAAATCTTTATTAAACTCTCCACTTTCAATTCCTTCACTTATGAAGTTTTCGAATAACTTTTCTAATGATAAATTATTAAGCTTTTCCATCTTTTCAACTTGTATATTTTCTATAGCGAATTTATAGGCAAATTCCGCTTCTGTTAATTTTATATCATTCGTTATTTCTTTTGATTCTAATAAATACTTTAAATAATTATTAACAAAGCTAGGGTATTTTTTATCTTCTTCTATAAGTTCATTATATATTTTTTTAATTTTATCTTGTGAACTTTTAAAGCTCTGCTTTTCCATCTCAAGACTTAATTGAATCATCCATATCCTTATATAATAATTAAAAATATGATTTTTACTAGGAAAGTAATTAAAAAAGGTTCCTCTGGATATTTCTGCAAACCTACATATTTCATCTACTGTAATATCTTCGAAATCTTTTTTTGTAATCCTGTCTTTTACTACTTGCAAAATGTTTAATCTTGTTTTTGCAAAATTAATCTCCCGCAGTGAAAAGGTGTCCACAAGTGAGCCCATTTTTTTCATCCTTTCTGTAATTTTGAGTTATACTATAGTCTGTTTTTTATTGTATATTCTAATTTATAAACTGTCAAATTAAATTAACAGTTATTTAATTCCAATTAAAAAAGTAAAGTCCATAGACTTTACTTTAAAAAATCGCACTATTATTCAAAATCATCAGGGTTATAATTTTCAATAAATTCCATATTCATATTAGACTCATTTGCTTTATCTGCTTTAGATTTCTTATTTGAAACCTCTGACTTTAACTCATTTTTAAAATTATGACTTAAATCAATATCTTTCTTATAAGATTTTGATTTATCATTATTCATATAAACACCTCCATTCAAATCTAGTTTGGATGAAGGTGAACAATTCTATACATAATTGATTATTATTTTATCCTAAAACGCATTCTCAGCCATTTTTAATGCCTTATGAAATTCTTCAGTAATTATTTTTTTAGTTGAAGAATTCATATTTTCAACCCATTTATATAATATGGCATATTTATTTCTATTATAATCATGGAAAATCTTTTGTCCTCGTTCTGTTAATTCAATATATAGAACTCTTCTATCAAAATCATTTTGCTTTCTTCTTACTACACCTTTTTTCTCTAACTTATCAATAAGAAAGGTCATACCACCTTTTGTCATTGACATAAGCTCTGCAATATCTTTCATCATTTTAGGTTTTCTGCTTGTTCCAACAATCTCTATAATTCTTAACTCATTTGGAGATATTTTATATTGTAATTGCTTTTCCTTTAAGACTTCGCTTTGGGCTTGTGAAATGTTACTTATAATTTGTGTTAAATAATCCATTAATAAGTCTTGCATTGCTTTTCCCTCCATAAAAATTTCTCTCTTTACCTAAATAAGGTTTAATTTTAAATTATAGTATAGCAACAATTTTTAAATATTTCAACTATTATTATTTTAAAATCAAAAACTAAGACTTAAACGGAAAAAAACTCTGCATAATTGACTATGCAGAGTTTTTTTTGGACGGAGAAGGAGGGATTTGAACCCTCGCACCGCTATAAACGGTCTATGCCCTTAGCAGGGGCACCTCTTCAGCCACTTGAGTACTTCTCCAAATATTTAACACAAACTATTATATCATAATTAATACTTTATATCAATAAAAGCCATAAATTAACTATAGAAAAAATGCTACACTATTGACTAGTACACTTTATCATAATATTATAATATTAAAAAAATCGAGGTGATTTCATGAATATAAAAGAGTTTGAAAAGAAAGCAGAAATATTAAAAGCTCTTGGACATCCAGCCAGGCTTTGTATTGTAAAAGGGCTTTTAGATAATGATGGTTGTAATGTCTCTTATATGCAAATCTGTATAGGCCTCCCCCAATCTACGGTTTCCCAACATATATCAAGGTTAAAATCTGCAGGAATTATTGAAGGAGTAAGATCAGGTTTAGAAATAACTTATAAAGTTATAGATAAAGATGCTATTGAAATAATTAATGCTATTTTTAAATAGTTCATATTTTCTTTTTAATGATTAATTATTAATAAAAACAAAAATTGATGTATAGAAATTGCTTAGAATGGTTATTATGTTATTGTACCTAAAGAGAGGTACATCGCTAAATCCCCCCTCTACCTGGTGCTTCTCCCCCCTGAAGCCCAGGTCTTTTTTTGATACTTTTAAAAAATATCAAAAGTCATTTTGTTAATTCTATATTTATATGCCTTATTAATCTTATTTTTTATAACAAACAAAGCTTTATAGTATAAATTTTTCAATGACTTCTTTTATTGCATGCTCATTATTAGTGCTTTTTGTTACGTAGTCCGCATATTCCCTTACCTTTTCTTGTGCATTGGCAACGGCAACTCCTACTCCTGCTTCTTTTATCATATATAAATCATTAAAATTATCTCCTATACAAATAACTTCATCTTTACTAAAACCAAATTCTTCTCTTAATCTTTTTACTGTTAGTCCTTTATTTGCATTAATATTAGTAAATTCCAGATAAGTTGGTTTTGAAAAAAACATGTGGAGCTTACCCTTAATAATAGGTTTTAATTGTTCTGTTACTTTTAAAAGTTTATCATTTTCACCTTGAAAAAGAACCTTTATAACCCCATCATTTATCCACTCTATTAAGTCGCCAACTTCTTTTGCTTCCATCCCTGTTATACTTGAATATATATCAGAGTACCTACTCCTTTTTTCAACTATAAAATCATCATTTTGATAAGTTTGAACATATAAGTTGTTATCCTTACCAAAGGAAAATAAAAATTTGGCATCTTCTTTTGATATATTTTCTTCATAGACAGGTCTTAAGCTACTAGTATCAAAAATAATTGAACCATTATATGATATTCCATATTTTCCCTTTTTATCTAAGTTTAATTGTTTTACGTATTTAGCCATTGATGTTGTTGCTCTTCCTGAACATAGTATTACCCTTACTCCTAGCTCTATAGCCTTTTTTATTGCTTCCTCATTTTCTTTTGATATAGTTAAGTCATCGTTTAGTAATGTGTCGTCCATGTCTGTTACAAGCATTTTGTACTTCATTTAATTCTTCCCTTCAAATTTTATATTACGATAATTTATTAATAAGCCTTTAGATAAAAAGGCTAATATGCAAAAAAACTTAAAAATCGACAAATAAACTTGAGGCTACATTATTATATCATAATATGTAAAAAAGAAAAACTAACGCCAGTAAAAAATTATAATCACCAAATAATTAATTTGACAAATTAATTATTTTGTTATAATATGACCATAAGAATGCATTCTTAAATTAAATATCGTCCGCTAGGGGAGCCTTAGGGCTGAGAGTGTGCATTTTGGCACTAACCCTTTGTACCTGATCCAGGTAATACTGGCGAAGGGAAGCGATATTTGGTAAACCTCCTGCGGACAAAGATTAGGAGGATTTTTTTATGTTTTCAGAAGAAGTTATTAATGAATTTTTTTCTTCCCTATTGGGTAAGTCTATTACTGCTGTTGTCACAATCATCCTTATTGGATTATTTATTATTAATCTTTATAAGAAAAGAAATTTATCAGTGAAAGCTTTAGCTTATTCTGGAATTGCTATTGCTTTAGCTACTATTTTATCTTATATTAAATTATTTCAACTTCCTCAAGGTGGAGCAGTTACTACTTTTTCTATGTTGTTTATAGTATTAATTGGTTATTGGTTTGGGCCTTTTGAGGGAATTATTGCAGGACTAACTCATGGTACCCTACAGTTACTAATTGATGGCTATGTTATTCATCCTGCCCAGTTGCTACTTGATTATCCTTTAGCTTTTGGGGCTTTAGGCCTTTCTGGTTTCTTTAGAAAAGGATCAAAATCTATTTTACTAGGTTATATTGTAGGGACCATAGGCAGATTTATTTGTTCTTTTTTATCAGGTTGGATTTTCTTTGGCTCTTATGCATGGGAAGGATATAGTGCTGTCGCTTATTCATTCCTTTATAACTTATCTTATATTGGTATCGAGATGATTCTTACTATTGTTTTACTTTTGATTCCTTCTTTTAGAAGTGCCCTAAATCATATTAAACAAACAATTATTATAAATGAACAATTTTTGTCTGAAAAAAAGGCAGCTTAATTTAGCTGCCTTTTTAAAATAAGGGTGAATAAACTCTATTGTTTAAGATTTCTTCTATTTCATCTATGCTTTTATTTGTTGAAGATATAAGAAGTACACCTTTATTAGGATGGCAAGGAATTTTTTCTATTGAAGACCTAATCTCTAAATCATCACCATAATCGATATCTGGTATATTAAAACGCTTATTAAAGATGTAAGCATCTACTGGTTGATAATATTCATCGTCATAATAAACCTTGTAGCCTCTTTCTTCTAACTTTTCTTTTAGGCCTTCTAGACCCCTTTGAATTCCTATAATCATAAAAACACCTCCTGTATTATTCTTTCCATGGAGGTGTTTGTTATTCTATTTAATTTCCTATTATATTTAAAGCCTTTGGAACTATCTCAAACTCAAGCTTACTATCTTGATTTATTTCCCCATCTAAATTAACTTTGACATTTTTATTTGTTTTAATTTCTATCTTCTTTAATTTTAATAATTCGACAAAGTCATGTTTGGTATGTTCTCCTTTTATCAGTGAAGGAAATACCAAAGGGATTTTCCATCTAGGTATGTGAGATACTATACAAACATCAAAATAACCATCATCCATTATAGCTTCTGGGAGAATTTTAAATCCCCCACCATAGTATTTCCCATTGCCAACTGCAAATAAAAGAATTTTTCTTTCCATTTCTTTACCATCAATTTTTATGACTGAATTTATTGGCTTATAAAAAAATAAATTTCTTATAATAGAAGCAATATATGCCCATTTACCGGAAAAATATTTTTTGCTTATTTCAGTATAAGCTGCAATTTCTGCATCTAGGCCTATGCTGGCAATATTTATATAGTAGCGATCAAAAACCTTGCCTAAATCAATAGGTCTTGGTAAGCCTGATATAGCCAGCTCTATGGCATCTTCTGTATTTGGGGGAAGCTTTAATAATCTTGCTAAATCATTTCCTGAGCCTGCAGGCACAACTCCAAGAATAATATTTATGCCTACTATCCCATTTACTACTTCATTAATTGTTCCGTCTCCTCCTACTGCAACAATCTTTTTAACATTTTCGCTAACTGCCTTTTTTGCTAAGCTAATTGCTTCTCCTTTTTTGCGGGTTTCCCAGACATTATAACTAATATCTTTATCCTTCATCACTTCATGAATTTTGGGGATTGTTTTTTTCCCTTTTCCATTTCCCGCTATGGGGTTTACGATAAATACTAGATCCATATATACTCCCCTTAACTAATATTTGATTGGGCTATTTTTATTGCCTTAATCTCCTCATTGGATAAATTATAAGAAGATGCTCCTTTTTCAACTGGTTTTGCATATGTATTAGAACCTTCTCTTGAATAGATTCCGTTTATTACAACCCCATCATCATTTTCATCTAAAAGTGCAACTGCAAAACATAAATCTCCGCCCATATCTCCAAAAGCGTTATATCTTACTATCCCTACTTTTTTAATGCACTTAGATAAGTCTTTTCTAATACTTCTAATTTCCTTATTAATGTTTTTATAGTCCTTTTCTACTTCATTTACTTTATCAATACAAGTTACAAGTAAATCTTCTATTGGCTTATCTTTTTTTCCACCCATAAAATAATCATATTTATTTTTTAATTTATTTAATTTTATTAGTAATGCTATAGATATAATTAGTAATATCAATGAAATTATACTTGTAGATATTAAAATCCATATCTGATTATCAATTATTAATTTAATTATATCCATCTAGTTCACCTCTGTATCCCCTTTATTAATTGTCTCAAGTAAATATAAGATTCTTTCCAAGTCATTTTCATTATAATATTCTATTTCTATTTTACCCTTTTTCTTGCCCTTTGTAATTTGGACTTTAGTACCAAGGATATTTTTAATTTTTTCTTCTATTTCTCTATAAATAACTTCCTTTTTATTTTTTACTTTTTTCTTTTGTGGCTTATCTAATATTTCATTTACTTTCTTTTCTGTTTCTCTAACACTCATACTATTTTTTATAATCTTTTCTACAAGTTCTAATTGAGATTTTTTATCTGGCAACCTTAATATAGCCCGTCCATGTCCTTCTGTAATTTGCTGCTGTATTATTAATTCTTGAATGCTTTCATCTAACTGAAGAAGCCTTAAAGTATTTGCAATTGCAGAACGGCTTTTTCCTACTCTTGCCGCCAGTTCTTCTTGTGTAAGCGAAAAATTATTAATAAGTGCTTCATAAGCCTTTGCTTCTTCAATTGCATTTAAATCTTCTCTTTGTATGTTTTCTACTAAAGATATTTCCATTACTTCTTTTGTAGTATAGTCTTGTATTAACACAGGAATTTCTTTTAAACCTGCCATTCTGGCTGCACGCCATCTTCTTTCTCCAGCTACTATTACATAATAATCCTCTTCTTTTTTTACAATAAGAGGCTGAATTATACCATGTTCTTTTATTGAGGTTGATAATTCTTCCAATTTATCTTCATCAAATAGTTTTCTTGGCTGTTCTTTATTTGGTTCAATATCATTTATTGAAACCACTTTGACTTGATTTTCATCAGTTAAGTCTGTTGATATTAATGCAGAAAGTCCCTTCCCTAATCCTCTTTTTGCCACTACGCTTCCTTCCTTTCTAAGATTTCTTCAACCAGTAATCTATAGCTCTCTGTACCTTTTGACTTTTCGTCGTACAACATAATTGGTAAACCATGACTAGGAGCTTCTCCTAATCTTACGTTTCTTGGAATTAAAGTAGTGTATATTTCTTTTGAAAAATATCTTTTAACTTCCTCAACTACTTGCAAAGATAAGTTTGTCCTTGCATCATACATTGTAAAGACTATTCCTTCTATGTATAAATCGGGATTGATTTTTTGCTGAACTAATCTAACTGTGTTAATAAGATGTGTTAACCCTTCCAAGGCATAATACTCACATTGGATAGGCACTAATACAGAATTAGCTGCTGCTAGTGCATTTAAAGTAAGTATATTAACTGCTGGTGGACAGTCTATAATTATATAGTCGTATTCATTTTTTATATTTTCAAGACAATTTCTTAGTAAGTATTCCCTCTTACTAATATCTAAAAGTTCTATCTCAGCCCCTGCTAAATCCATATTGGATGGAATTAAATCTAAATTTTTCATTGGGGTAGGCATTTTAACATCTTTCATTGAAACCCCACCAAGAAGCACATCATAAATTGTCCTTTTTAATTTGTTCTTGTCTACACCTAATCCACTTGTTGTATTCCCTTGAGGATCTATGTCTACGGCAAGGACTTTAAGCCCTTGCTCTGCTAATCCCGCAGCAACATTTACAGTTGTAGTTGTCTTTCCCACGCCACCCTTTTGATTAAATACCGCAATTGTAGTTCCCAAATCCTTCACCTCTCATGGGTCTTTTTATTTATTATAACATGTTTTTTATTATATTAAATCCTTAAAAATAAAAGTCTTTTTTAGTATGAAAAAAATGTTTCACGTGAAACAAAAATAACTTTAAAGTACTTATTTAAATATATGTTTCACGTGAAACAAAAATTATAATTTACTAAGATTTATAAAAAAAATCCAAGTATTAAAAATAGCTTGGATTATATAAATTATATATTACTAAAAACTTTAAGCCCTTTTTTAATCACTTCTATATCAAGGGGCAAATCAGGACCCTTTTCTCCATCAACATCAGATTCAAAAAATCTTCTATCATCTTCTAAACAAGCTATCTTAAATTTTTTATCACGGATAAATAAAATATTTGGATCATCTAAATGCTCACCTTTTAAAATTTTTAAAAATAATATAGCCAACTCATGGAAAGGCCTTGCCTTAACTCCTATAAAATCGAATAAACCATCCTCAACCGATGCTTCCCTGGATAATCGCTCAAATCCTCCTGCACTATTACCATTTAAGACTAAAAACAAGTAAAACATATCTTCAATTGTAGAATTAGAAGTTTCTATTTTAAGCCTGATTGGTTTAAAGTTTGGAAGTTGTTCTATCCCCTTAATATAATAAGCCATTTTCCCTAAAGTATTTTTTATATTAAGATCAACACTTTGAGATACAGTAGTAAAAAGACCGCCACTACAAACATTAATAAAATACTTATCATTAACTTTTCCTATATCAACTCTTCTAATATTATTTCTTAAAATAACATCGCAACAGTCAGCAACCGATTTAGGTAAATTAAGATGATGCCCAAAATCATTAGCAGTACCTACAGGAAATATAGCTAAAGGCAAATCTAGTTTTTTTTCCATCATTCCATTTACTATCTCATTAACAGTACCATCTCCACCAGCAACTGCTAAAATAGAATAGTCCTTAGCTGAAATCATTTTTACTGTATCATAAATGTCACCTTTTTGTTCACTTCTAAATATACTTACATCATAGCCTGCCTTTTGAAACTTATAAATAAAAGTATCAAGTTGTTGCGGAAATTTCCTATCCCCTGAAACAGGATTATAAAATAACTTAATTCTTTTCAATATAACTCCTCCCTACATTTTTTCTAGAGCAGTTATGCCTAAAAGATACAAGCCTGATTTAAGTACAGTTTTTACAGAATAAACAAGAGCCAATCTTGAGTCTTTTAATTTTTTATCTTCAACTAGTATAGGATTGTCATGGTAAAACTTATTAAATGCTTGTGATAAATCTACAATATGTCGGGCAATAAATGATGGTTCTAATTTGTTAGCTGCTTCTAAAATTTTATCTGGGTATTGTCCAATAAGTTTAATTACTTCAACAGATGAAGAATCAGTTAACAGTGAATAATCTATGTCTAATTCATCAATATCTGTATCAGCCTTTCTTAATACACTTGAGGCTCTTGCATGTGTATATTGAACATAGGGACCTGTTTCACCATCAAAATTTAAAACCTTATCCCAAGAGAAAACCACATCTTTAATTCTATTATTTATTAAATCATTAAAGATAACGGCACCTATTCCTACTTTTTCAGCAACTAATTCTTTATCTTCTAAATCAGGATTTTTTTCATCAATTATTTCTTGTGTTTTTGTTATTGCTTCATTTAACAACTCTTCTAATAAGACAACATTTCCTTCTCTAGTTGAAAGCTTACCAGTTTCCATACTAACCATTCCAAAAGGAACATGTACTAATTTATCGTGCCAATCATAGCCCATTCTTTTTATTACTTCAAACCATTGGGCAAAGTGAAGGTTTTGAGCTAGAGCAGTAATGTAAATACACTTTTCGAAGTCATATGTGTTTTTTCTATAGATAGCTGCTGTAATATCCCTAGTAGCATACAAACTGCTGCCATCTTTTTTAGTAATTAAGCAAGGAGGCATATTTACATCTTCTAAATCAACTATTTTTGCTCCTTCACTTTCTTTCAGAAGTTTTTTCTCGTCTAATTCTTTTATTACTGCATCCATTTTATCATTATAAAAACTTTCACCTGCATAGGAATCAAAAGATATGTCTAAAAGCTTATAAACTCTATTAAATTCTTTTAAACTTATATCCTTAAACCAATTCCAAAGAGATAAGGCCTCTTCATCTCCAGCTTCCATTTTTGCAAACCATTCTCTAGCTTCGTCTTCTAAAGATGGATCCTGTTTTGCTTCATTATGAAAACGAACATATATCTCCATTAGTTCTTTTATTCCATTTTGCTCAATAGCCTCTTTACTTCCCCATTTTTTATAAGCAACAATTAATTTTCCAAATTGGGTACCCCAATCACCTAAATGATTAATACCAATTGAATTGTAACCTAAAGCTTTAAAAATCCTGTATAAGCTTCCGCCAATTACTGTAGATCTTAAATGGCCAACATGAAATGGCTTTGCAATATTTGGTGATGAGTAATCGATTACTACGTTTTTACCTTTTCCAATATCTGATTTACCATAGGATTCTTTAGACTTTAATAGCTCAGATAAAATAGATGATGCAAATACTGATTTATTTATAAAAAAGTTAATATAACCAGAAACACTTTTAATTTCATCTATAAAGTCAGGCTTGTTAATGTTAGCTACTGCTTCTTCTGCAATTTGAACAGGAGACTTTCTAAATACTTTCGCTAAACGAAAACAAGGGAAAGCATAATCACCCATATCAGGATTAGGAGGTATCTCTATCATAGATATTATTTCATCTAATTCTATATTACTAAGACTTTGAGAAATTACTTTTGCTATTTCTAATTTAAAATCCATTATATTTCTTCCCTTCATGTATTAATACTAAAAACTCTCGTCAAAAAGACGAGAGTAATTATTTCATATTATAATTGTAGCCATATATATTAAAAAAATCAAGGTAAACGAAATATTTTTCATTCAATAGAATTAAAGAATAAACTAATTAATATTAACTATATTTTCTCTAATAGCAAAAACAGCAGCTTGTGTCCTGTCACAGACATTAATTTTCTTAAATATATTAGATACATGATTTTTTACTGTCTTTTCACTTATGCATAATTTCTGTGCTATTTCCTTGTTTAACATTCCCTCAGTAATAAGTTGTAAAACTTCTATTTCTCTTTTTGTTAAATGATTTTTATTATTTTCTTCCCCATCAAAATCACCATGAATACTATTTACCCTTTTTACTAGCTGTGCAGCCATATTAGGTTGAATATAAGACTTACCATCAGAAACAGATCTTATGGCATTAATAAGTACTTCTGACTCAGAATCTTTTAATATATATCCATCAACTCCAATTTCAACTGTTTCAAATAAATATTCAACTTCATTATGAATTGTTAACATAATAATTTTTGAACTACAATCATTCGTTTTTAATCTTTTTGCAGCTTCTATACCATTAAGGACAGGCATATTGATATCCATTAAAATGATGTCTGGATTTTTATCGTAAGCTTTCTCAATAACTTCCAAACCATTCGCTGCTTGATCAACAACCTTTATCCATTCCTCTAATTCGATCAATTGTTTCAAACCTTCTCTTACCATAGAATGATCATCAGCAATAATAACACTAACTATATCCTTCATTTTTACCTCCTTTGTAATACCAGTACAAAACAACTAAAAGTCCTACTGTGTTCAAGCTAAAACTAAATTAATAAGGTATTTTAAAGTAAAAACGAGTTCCTTTCTTAGGTTCAGATTGAATTACAAATTTGCCATCCAATAACTCTGTCCTTTCTCTCATGCTACAAATACCAAAACCACATTCTTCCCCTTCATGTTTTTGCTTTTCTAAGTTAGAAATATCAAACCCCTCCCCATTGTCACTTACAAGAAGTTCAATAGAGTCTTGTAAAAATGACAACTTTATTTTTGCCTCGGTTGCATTTGAATGTTTTAAAATATTGTTAAGAGCCTCTTGAGTTAATCTATAAATTGTTAATTTGATAACACTTGATAGGTCCGAATAATTTCCACAAGAACTAAATTTTATAATAATATTGTTCTCTTCCATTATTTTAGAAATATAGCGTTTAAGTGTAGGTACAATACCTAAATCATCTATAGACATGGGCCTTAAATCATATATAATTCCTCTTAATTCCTGAATACCATTCCTAATTAATTCTTTTAACTTGTCTAACTCTTTTTTGGCCTTATCTAAGTCACTATCAAGAAGTTTAATACAATACTCAGTCTTTAAAATTAAATTAGACATAAATTGAGCAGGACCATCATGAATTTCACGGGCAACTCGTCGCCTTTCTTCTTCTTGTGCAAGTAATATTTTTACTCCTAAATTTCTTTTTTCCTTTATATCACCTATTTGATGAGAAAGTACCTTAAGATCACCTGTTAAAAGTTTCATTGCAACGGATACATTATTTATTAAATTATTAGCCTTATCAACTATTTCTTTTAAAGCTTTTACTCTAACTTCTAAATCATTTCTTTGATTTATTAAATTTCTTTCTCTTTCTCTTTCAACTGCCAAATCAATCATAATCTGGTCCGTCATATCATAAATATCTTTCATATCTTTTTCTGTAGATTTATCAAAATTTTTATTAGTCTGCATCAAATCAAATTTACTTTTTGCTAATTGCTTTTCATAACTTTCGACCAAACGCATAGAAGACCTAATTTTCTTTTTTAAGTCGTTCAATTCTTTTTTTAACCTTTTATATTCTTTTTGAGCATTTTCATAAATGTCATACATTTCACTTTTACTTTTTTCAATGCTTTCAATAGTTCTATTTAAAATTTTATCTAATTTATCCATATTTGTGTTTTTCATGCTTATCGCCATCCCATTTTTCTTAACAAAATTGTTATTTGGCTAACAATAGATTCTTTTTTGTATATTATTTCGATTAAATAGTATGAAAATCCTCTTTTTTTAACATTTTTTTTATCAATGGATAAAAAAAATTAAACTTCATATCCTATATTATTAAATATTAACGATGAAATAACGTATGGTGAATAATATGTATCTAATTATTTTTTCAATTTTATTTTTTTTAAGTGCCTTTAATATATATAAAAAACAGCCTAAATGTTTAATTTCTTTTGTATTTTGTCTTTTCTTATTAATTATGGGGATACTTTATATACTAAGTTTTATATTTACAAATTATATAAAGCAATTATTATAAAGTATACAATTTTTAAATATAATAGGTGAATTTTATGAAAAAGATATTAACCTTTACTAGTTTTTTAATAATAGTAATAATAACAATCAACCATTATCAATATAAAAAAAACAAAGATATCCCTTTATATAATGGTTATTTAAAAATAAACGAAAACATTTTAATAATTGAACTTGAAGATACAAACTATAAAATAAAAGATAAAGGAATATATAGCCTTATTCATATTTATCCTAGGAAAACTATAAAGGATTTATATTTTGATCTTAAAAAAAATAATGATGTGACCATAATGAATCCTAAAGATTTTATAAAACAAGAATCTAAGCCAATTAGTCCTATAATACTATTAGAAAAGGTAAAAATCAATGAACTAGAAAGAATAAAAAATCTTAAAAAAACTAACACAAGTATAATTGTTCTATCTTTAAATAAGCAAGTTAACATAATGTTTATTGAATCTGATATAAATAGCTTAATACATAGCAGCACTACAAAGAGAAAAGGATTTGTTAAATATACGGATTTAATCAATATAATTAATGAGAGGTTAGTTTTTGATTATTTTTCTATTCAGTATATTGATGATCCTTATGACAAATTACAAGCCATTTATAAAAAATATATTTTATTATGCTATAGTCGTTATATTATATTAATATTTATATTTTTACAGTTTATTTTATTTTTGTTATCTAAGAAAAATAAGATTTTATTTCAATATTATATTTTTCTTCCTCAGCTTTTATCTTCTATTTTAGGATTAACTCTATTTAACAATTTAAATGGGATAAATAAAAGTATTATAATAATAATTACTTCTTTAATAATTGGTGCTACATTATATTATAAAAATTTTGATTACCAATATTCAATGATAATTATTTTATATTCTAATTTATTATTTCTATTATACTATACATTTTTTAAAATATTTTTATATCAAAGTCCTATAGGATTTAATAACATTTTTAATGGAAATAGATTTTATGGCTTAAATAACGATCTGATTGGAATATTTATTGGATCAGTTCTTGGAATTACTTATATTAGTGATATTAATAAAAAAAACAAACCTTTAGCTTTGTTAATAAGTATGCTTGTTATTTTTATAATTTGTTTTTCTCCTTTATATGGTGCTAATATAGGCGGGATGCTAAATTGTTTATTATCTATTATTATTCTATCAATTTTTTTGGAATCCTCTAATTATAAACGAATTATTTATATATTGTTTTCTTTAATTATTTTTATTATCCTTCAGAAATTTTTTATTAGCTATGACAGTCAGCAAAAGTTATCCACTCATTTAGCTTCATTTGTAACATTAATAAAAAATAATGAATTTTTAATCGCCCTACAGATTATTTATACTAAAATAAATCAAGTTATTTTATTTTTAATTATTCCTCCTTTAAATATTTTTTTATTCTTAGAGCTTTTAATAATATTTAAAGATAAAAATATAAAAGGCTATGATAAATTATGGAGGAATGTTTTTTTCTTTATTTCTTTATCTATAATTTTATTAAATGATTCAGGACTACTTTCTGCAATTATTATGCTCTTTTATTTTGTTTGTCCTTATATCATAAAAAACAATATATTTTTAACCATTAAAAATAATTAAGAGTTTTCCTTTTCATTTTTCATAATTTAAGCGATAATATAATAAAAGGAGTGAAAGGAGCATCTTAATGAAGAAGAGAAAAAAACTTCTAACCTTTACATTAATATTGCTATCTATCCAATTAATAAACCAGCTAATATTTTTAACTTCAAAATTTAAATATAAAAAAATTAAGAAAAAATATAACTGGTATCCATGGAAATTTGGAAAAATTCATTATAGAATTCAAGGCTCCGGTCCTCCACTACTATTAATTCATGGTATTGGAAATGGTGCTTCTTCATATGAGTGGAGAAAAAACATACCTTATCTTTCAAAAAACTTCACAGTTTATGCAATAGATTTGATAGGTTATGGCTTATCTGCTAAACCTAAATTTACTTATACTGCCTTTTTATATGTACAATTGATTAATGACTTTATTAAAGACGTTATTAAAAAACCTACTTATGTAATAGCTAATTCTCAATCTGCTTCTTTTGCAGTGATGGCTTCATCTTATTATCCATCCTTAATTAAGAAAATGGTTTTAATATCTCCAACTGGTATTAAAAAACAAGCTTCATATCCTACATTAAAGAGCAAATTTATAAAATTATTAATTGAATTACCTTTAGTAGGAACTACATTTTATCAAATAATATCCTCAAAATTATATACTTTTTATTTCTTTAAAAAATACCTATATAAATCAATAAAATCCATTTCAAAAAATCTAATAGATACTTATCATGGAGTAACCCATGAAAGTGGATCTTCTTCCAGGTATGCTTTGGCATCATTTATTGGCGGTTATATGAACATAAATGTTAAAAATGCATTTAGCAAAATTAAATCTGATGTATTAATAGTGTGGGGTAAAGATAATATTTTAGTATCCTTATCACTTTTAGATGAGTGGGTAAAAACTAAAGAATCTGTTTCAACTTTTATATTTAAAAATTCAAAAGCTATGCCCCATGAAGAAGAAGCAATAACTTTTAATAAAATATGTGAAGACTTTTTAATAAATTAAATAGGACTGTACACAGCTTTTAATAGTTGTGTACAGTCCTATTTAATACATAGGTATTTTAATTTTTATTTCATAACAATCATCTTTTTCTTCCATAGTATATTTTGCTTCGACACCTGATTTTTTTATTAAATCTATTGCTTGATTTATAGTATTAGTAAAAAGTCTAATATCTCTTAAAACTCTTTTCATTTTTTGCTCTTTTTTCTCTTCAGATTCTTGTATAATTTTTTCAATCATTTCTTCAACTAATTCTTCAGTATTCTTTACATTTAAGCCATGAATAATGACTTTTTCTAATACCTCTAATTGCATATCTTCTTCTGGTAACTTTAATAATACTCTTGCATGCCTTTCGGATAAATTATTTTCTAGTATTATTTTTTTGATCATAGGAGATAACTTTAACAATCTAAGTTTATTAGCTATTGTTGATTGGCTCTTACCTAAACTTCTTGCTAATTCTTCTTGGGTAAATCCATAATCTTGAATTAAATTAAAATACGCTTCAGATTCTTCTATAAAATTAAGGTCTTCCCTTTGAAGATTTTCCACAAGAGATAATATAGCACTTTCTTTATCATTTACATCAACCAAAACAGCAGGTATCTCACTTAAACCTGCATTTTTACAAGCTCTAAGTCTTCTTTCTCCAGCCACTAATTCAAAACTTGAACTGCCAATCATACGGACACTAATAGGCTGCATAACTCCATATTCTTTAATAGAATTAGTTAATTCATCCAATGCTGTTTTATCAAAACTTTTTCTAGGTTGATATGGATTAGGACGTATCTTATCAATTGGAATCCATTTAATTTTTAATTCTTTAGATTGTTCTACCTGCATTACTAATTACCCCCATCACCAGAAAATGTTTTTAAATAATATACATTATTTGTATTATAACACAGCATTTTACTTAACAAAAATTTTTTTAACTTGGTATTTCTTCTTATTTCTACATAAAGTGTATTATTTTATCGGGCTTCTACTTGGTTTGCCAGGTTTCCTCGGAAATTTTGTCGGAGTTAGTCGTACTTTTTTTATCAAAATAATCCGGTGATTAATATCACTAAAGGGAATTGTTACATCTTTCATATCAGCTATTTCACCCCCTAGAGTATCTATAGCTTTTAAGGAATCATTTAACTCATCTTCGACATTAACACCTTTCATAGAAACAAGAGTTCCACCTACTTTTATAAAGGGTAACGTATATTCTGCCAATACTGATAAATGAGCTACAGCCCTGGATATGCAAAGATCGTAAGACTCCCTATAATCTTTATTTTGTCCTAATTCTTCAGCTCGTCCATGGACACAAGTTACATCTTTAAGATTAAGTTGACAAACAAGTTCTTCTAAAAAATTTATCCTTTTATTTAAAGAATCTAATAATGTAATCTTTAAATTTGGGTAAGCAATTTTAAGAGGGATTCCAGGAAAACCTGCTCCCGTACCTACATCAATAATATTTCCAGCAAAATCTAAGTCAATAAATTGGCCTACAGAAAGACAATCAAGAAAATGCTTTATTATTATTTCCTTTTCATCAACAATAGCAGTCAAGTTTATTTTATTATTCCATTCTAATAATAAATCTTTAAACATAAAAAATTGTTTAATTTG
This sequence comes from Candidatus Epulonipiscium sp., assembly GCA_012518815.1. GTDB lineage: Bacteria > Bacillota > Clostridia > Lachnospirales > Defluviitaleaceae > JAAYML01. The sequence goes on from JAAYRK010000076.1 coordinate 17,157, forward strand.
ATTATCATCTAAGGAAATTCCTATTTGTTTGCTGCCATCTTTTAAATAATCTTTTAATTCCATATTAATACTCCTATTAATTAGTTTTTACTTCTGTTTATTTGTTCAAGATAAACAAGTAATACCGAAATATCTGAAGGGGAAACACCGGATATTCTAGAAGCTTGTCCTATGGATCTTGGCTTTATTTGCTGTAATTTTTGTGCTGCTTCAATCCTTAGACCTTTAATTTTACTATAATCTAAATCTTCTCTAAGATATTTTTGTTCAAGCTTTTTAAATTGTTCTACTTGGAGCATCTGTCTTTTAATATATCCTTCATATTTAATTTGAATATTAACTTGTTCTTGAACATCTTCAGGTAACTCAACATAATCCTTATCAATTTCTCTAATCTTATAATAATCTAGCTCAGGTCTTTTTATTAATTCTGAAAGAGCAATACCTGACTTTATGGGTGTACTATTATTAGCTTTAAGAAAATCTTGAACTAAAGGACTAACTCCCACTATGGTTTTCTTTAATCTATTTATTTCTTCATCTATTAGTCTTTTCTTTTCTAAAAGTTTTTCATATCTTTCTTTAGAAACCAGTCCAACACGATATCCTTTTTCAGTCAAACGAAGATCTGCATTATCCTGTCTTAAAAGCAATCTATATTCTGCCCTTGAAGTCATCATCCTATAAGGTTCATTTGTACCTTTTGTAACCAAATCATCAATTAATACCCCTATATATCCTTCAGACCTGTCAATATAAAGAGCTTCTTTTCCTAAAATCTTTAAAGCAGCATTAATACCTGCAACAATACCTTGAGCAGCTGCTTCTTCATATCCTGAACTACCGTTAAATTGTCCGGCACTAAAAAGACCGTCAATTTCTTTAAATTCTAAGGTATGTCTTAATTGTATAGGATTTATACAGTCATATTCAATTGCATAACCTATCCTCATAATTTCACAGTTTTCAAAACCCGGTAAAGTACGAATCATAGCTTCTTGAACATCTGCTGGTAAAGAAGAAGACATTCCTTGCACATACATTTCTGTTGTATCTTCTCCTTCAGGTTCAAGAAAAACTTGATGCCTTTCTTTATCAGCAAAACGAACTACTTTATCTTCAATTGAAGGACAATAACGGGCTCCTACACCCTTTATTTCACCCGCATATAAAGGTGATCTATGAAGGTTTTCCCTAATTATTTGGTGTGTCTTTTCATTAGTATAAGTTAACCAACATGATATCTGTTCTCTTTGAATATCCTTTGGATTAGTAGTAAATGAAAAAGGAATAATCTTTTCGTCTCCTGGTTGTTCTTCTAATTTAGAAAAATCAATAGTTCTTTTATCTATCCTAGCTGGTGTTCCTGTTTTAAATCTTAGTATTTCTATTCCAAGTTCTTTTAAACTTTCACTTAGTTTATTTGACGCTTTTAAACCATTTGGCCCTGTATTTTCAATAATATCTCCAACTAAACAACGGGCTTTTAAATATGTTCCTGTAGCAATAATAACAGCTTTACAATTATAAATAGCTCCTGTAGAAGTTTCTACAGCTTTAACTTTTTTATTGTCAACATGTATTTTCACAATTTCTTCTTGTTTGATAAATAAATTTTCAGTTCTTTCTAAAGTCATTTTCATTTGTTTTGAATAATTAAATTTATCTGCTTGAGCTCTAAGAGAGTGAACTGCAGGACCTTTTCCTGTATTTAACATTCTGGATTGAATAAAAGTCTTGTCTATATTTTTACCCATTTCACCACCTAAAGCATCAATTTCTCTTACTAAATGACCTTTAGATGTTCCCCCTATATTGGGGTTACAAGGTAACATAGCAATGCTATCCAAACTAATTGCAAATAAAACTGTGCTAAGTCCCATCCTAGCTGTTGCCAGGGCAGCTTCACAACCTGCATGTCCTCCTCCAATCACAGCAACATCAATATTAGAAACAACATAGCTCATAATACTACCTCTTCTCTTCTTACGATTATTTACCTAAACAAAATTCACTAAATATCTTATTGATTAAATCTTCTTCTATTGTTTCTCCAGTTATTTCTCCTAGATAATTGTATGCATTAGATAAATCAATAGATAAGAAATCTACAGGCATATCTGCATCTATACTTTTTAGAGCATCTTCTAAACTATTATTTGCTTTAATAAGGGCATTTTTATGCCTCATATTTGACACAACAGCAGAGTCATCTAAATTTATATGACCTTCATCAAACATAGCTTTTAAAACTTCTTCTAATCTTTCGATATCTTTTGGATTTTTTGTAGACATTTCAACTACTTTATTATTTGAAAACTTATTAAATATTTCTTCTTTATTTATAACGGTTTCTTTATCAGTTTTATTTAGTATAATTAAAGTTTTTCTATCTTTAATTAAATCCATTATATATAAATCTTCCTCAGTCAAAGGTACAGATAGGTCTATAATAAATATAATTAAATCTGCTAATTCTAGCAATTCTTTTGAGCGGTCAACACCTATTTTTTCTACTAGATCTTCTGTTTCTCTAATACCAGCTGTATCAATTATTTTAAAGGGTATTCCAGAAATATTAACATATTCTTCTAAGACATCCCTTGTAGTACCAGGTATACTGGTAACTATAGCTCTTTGTTCCCTAACTAAGGCATTTAAAAGAGAAGATTTACCGACATTGGGCTTGCCTACTATAACAGTTTTTACTCCTTCTCTTAAAATTTTTCCCGAATCAGCAGTATCTAATAAATATTTTATTTTTCTTCTTATTTCATTTATACTGTTCTTTAAGTTATCATAGCTGATTTCTTCTAAATCATATTCAGGATAATCAATAGATGTTTCTATATGAGCCATCATTTCAATTAGTTTGTCCATTATACTTTTTATTTCATTAGATAATCTTCCTTCTAATTGATTAACAGCTACTTTTAAAGAATTATCAGTCTTTGAATTAATTATATCTATGACAGCTTCCGCTTGGGATAAATCAATTCTTCCATTTAAAAAAGCTCTTTTTGTAAATTCTCCAGGTTCTGCTAGCCTGGCTCCACTTTTTATCACTTGCTCTAAAACCTTCTTTACTGAAACTATTCCCCCATGACAATTAATTTCCACAACATCTTCTTTAGTATAAGTATTAGGTGCTTTCATTAGCGTAACTAAAACTTCATCTATAATCTTATCACCATCAACAATATTTCCGTAATGTATAGTATGACTTTTTAATAGGGATAAATCTTTAACTTTTTTACTTTTAAAGATAGAATTAGCAATGCTAAATGCATCCTTACCGCTTATTCTTATAATTCCAATTCCACCTATTCCAAGAGGAGTAGAAATTGCAGCAATTGTATCATCTATCATATACTCTAACCTCCATTAAATCTGAATTTTAAAAAACCCAGTTTATACTGGGTTTTTATTTATCAATTACTGGACTAATAATAACTTTTCTATAAGGGTCTTCCCCTTCACTATGAGTCTTTATACTTTTATCGTTTTGAAGTGCAAAATGAATAATTCTTCTTTCGTAGGGGTTCATTGGTTCAAGTACAACACTTTTCTTAGTTAGTTTTACTTTCTTAGCTAAATTTTTTGCTAATGTTTCTAAAGTTTCTTTTCTTCTTTCTCTATAATTTTCTGTGTCTAAAGTAATACGGATATGATTATCTTTATTCTTGTTTGCAATTATATTAGCTAAGTATTGAAAAGAGTCCAAAGTCTGACCTCTTTTACCAATTAAAATTCCCATATCATCCCCTTGAATATTAAACAAATAATTTCCTTCTTCTTTTTCTTCTACAATTATTTTAGCCTCTAAATTCATTTTTTTAAAAATATCATTTAAAAAATTAACTGCCGCATCAACTGGATTAACTTTTTTAGTAAGCCTTACCCTTGCCATTTTAGAACCAAGTAAACCGAAAAGACCTCTTGAACCCTTATCTAATATTTCTATTTCAACATTTTTTCTTGTAGTTCCCAGTTCAATTAAGCCTTCAGTTATTGCTTCTTCTACTGTCCTACTTTCTTTTTCAACAAAATCCATAAATTATTCACCTTCCCCCGATTTATCCATAAATTTATTGATAGCTAATTGTTGGATTATTTGAATTATATTACTTACTATCCAATATATACCTAAGCCGGCAGGTAAAGAAAAAGCCATCATTCCAGTCATAATAGGTAAAAACATATTCATTGATTTTTGAATTTGTTCTGCTTGGTCATTTTTTTGTTGTTGTTGATTACTAGATATTAACTTTGAAGAAATAAAAGTTGTAAGTGCTGAAAGAAGAGGAAATAAAATAACAACTAATAATACGGTAGCAGTTATTCCTTGACTTAATAAATCAGCAGGACTATCAACTAAACTAATACCAAAAAAATATTCTATATTGTTTTTTTGCTCGATAAGATTATTTGAAATAGTTCCTAAAGATTCTGATAATCTACTCCATTCATTAGTACTAACTTGAGATAAAATTGTCTGTAATCCTTCTGCAGAACTTAAAACAGTTTCTTCTACTTTATTAATTGTTATTCTTTTATTATTAGCTAAAACATCTCTTAAAATTTGTTGATATCCGTCAGCTGAAACAATTTGAGTAGCCAAATCATAATATAATTCTTGAAGTTTAGATATATATGTGTTTACACTACGAAGTACTCTAAACAAAGCAATAAAAATTGGCATTTGAATAAATAAAGGAAGACAACCACCAAAAGGACTTACATTATTCTTCTTGTAAAATTCTCTCATTTCTATATTCATTTGCATTTGAGAGTCTGGATCTTTCTTATTTTTATATTTTTCTTGGATTTTCTGTAACTCTGGTTGAATTAGTTGCATCTTTTTTAATGAAGATTGTTGTTTAACCATAAGAGGAATCATTAATAATCTTACAAGAATTGTAAATGCAATAATTGATATTCCAAGAGAGCCAACTGGCAAAATATTATATACAAAATTAAAAATAAAATCTAAAAAAAATCCTAAAATCTGTGCTAATGCATCTATCAAATTATTTCCTCCTTAATGTATAATTACGGTAAAGGATCGTATCCTCCGGGATGAAAAGGATGGCATTTAAGAATTCTTTTTATTGAAAGATATAATCCTTTTATTATTCCATATTTTTCTATTGCTTGATAAGAATACAAAGAGCAAGTTGGATAAAATCGGCATACTGCTGGTTTTAAAGGAGAAATGAATTTCCTATAAAATGAAATAAATAATAATAATATTTTTTTCAAAAAAATATTCATCCCTTCCTATTAATAAAAGCTACTTAATTATAAATGTTATTTCTTTTTAATAAATTAATAAGAGTTTCTGATATATCTTTATAATTTGAATTATTACATGTTACTCTTGCAATAATTATGATATCCCAACCTCTATCTATATTATCTTCTAGCATTCTATAACTTTCTTTAATCAATCTAGTAATTCTATTTCTAACAACACTATTACCAACTTTTTTACTAACCGAAATTCCTAATCTATTAATATCTTTTCCATTTTTTAATAAATACATAACCAATAAACGATTTGCAGTTGAAGTTCCTTTATTATAGACAATACGAAATTGATGATTTTTTTTTAAAGAATCTGTAAATTTCATAAATATCCTCCTAAGATAAACAGTCTAAAGATTTGGAGGAAAAAGCATATAGTACAACAAGGCCACAATGATGCGGCCTTGTTTTATGCTGATAATTTTTTTCTACCTCGTGCTCTTCTTCTTGCTAATACGGCTTTTCCGCCTTTTGTTCTCATTCTTTTACGAAATCCATGTTCTCTTTTTCGTTGTCTGTTTTTTGGCTGAAAAGTCATTTTCATTCTCAGCACCTCCTTTGCAGTCTATACGAATCAACAAAATGTCGACTTAGCCCACATTTAATTTATTTGTAAGCACTATTACAATTATAGTAAATAAATATTTGTTAGTCAAGAACCTATTTATTCATATAAAAAGTGTTATTTATTTGCTTGTGGATATTTTTTTTTATTATTGATTATCCACAAGTTTTTTGTTATCATTAAAATAAATTGTTAATAATTATATATATACAAGCACTTATGCACATTCTGTGGATAATTTTGTGCATAAACCTTGTTTTTATACGATTTCTACTTTTATAATACAGTTTTTTTGTTAATAACTTTTCAACAGACTGTTTATATTTTTTTCTTTTTTTTAAAATCTATAAAATTTATTCACAAGCTGTTAAATATTTTTTTAACATGATTCACATCTGTGGATATTATGTGAATATATAAAAATAAACTTATTATTTTTTATTTATTTAATATTAGGAGGAATCTCTAATGCTAAACCAAATAACAAAACAATGGCCAAGCATCTTAGAAATTTTAGAATTAGAAACTTCTACTGTTAGTTTTCAAACTTGGTTTAAAAATTTAAAACCAATTGATGTAAGAGATAATATCTTATTAATAGAAACGATAGATGATTTTTCTAAAGATATTTTAAAAAATAGATATACCCGTCTTATCCAAAATGCTGTTATTCAAGTCACCCATCATGAATTTGAAATTCAAATAGTTACTTCCAATGAATTTAATCAAAACCAAAAATTAAACAAAATAAAGGAAACTGAAACAGATCCTTTAGATAACCAAAGTAATCTTAATCCAAAATATGTATTTGATACCTTTGTAGTAGGTAATAGTAACAGGATGGCTCATGCTGCTGCTTTGGCTGTTGCCGAATCTCCAGCAAAAGCATATAATCCTCTTTTTCTTTATGGGGGAGTAGGACTAGGTAAAACTCACTTAATGCATTCTATTGGCCATTACATTTTATCTCAAAACCCAAATGCTAAAGTACTTTATGCATCTTCTGAAAAATTTACTAATGAATTAATTAATTCAATCAAAGATGACAAAAACCAAGCATTTAGAAATAAGTATAGAAATATTGATGTTCTTTTAATTGATGATATTCAATTTATTGCTGGTAAAGAAAGAACAGAAGAAGAATTCTTCCATACTTTTAATACTCTTTATGAAGATAATAAACAAATAATTATATCTAGCGATAGACCACCAAAAGAAATTAAAACTTTAGAAGACAGATTAAGATCAAGATTTGAATGGGGCTTAATAGCAGATATTCAGCCACCAGATTTAGAAACTAGAATTGCTATTTTAAGAAAAAAAGCAGAAATAGAAAAATTAGTAGTACCAAATGATGTAATTTTATTTATAGCAAAATCAATAGTTTCAAATATTCGTGAATTAGAAGGAGCACTTAATAGAATTATTGCATATTCAACCTTGGCAAATAAAGAAATAACAATAGATCTTGCAAGTGAAGCACTAAAAGACTTAATGAGTGCAGACAAACCAAAAACTATTACAACTGAACTAATACAAGAAGTTGTAGCTTCTTATTATAATTTAAAACCAGAAGATTTAAGATCTCCTAAAAGAACTAGAAATATTGCTTATCCAAGGCAAATTGCAATGTATCTTTGTAGAAAATTAACTGATCTTTCTCTACCTAAGATTGGAGAAAAATTCGGGGGTAGAGATCATACAACTGTAATTCACGGTTATGAAAAAATTGAAAATGAAATACTTGAAGACTTTGAATTAAAGCAGACTATAGAAGACTTAGAAAAGAGGATTACAGGCAAATAATTTATTCACAATTGATTGTTAAAACAAAGTGGACAAGATGTTGATAAATATTATTGTAATTATTTAATGTTGATATAGTGGATAACATTTAAATTTTATTTTTGTTATCCACAACTTTATTAAATATTACTTTTTGCTATTTTATCAAATCTTAAGTAGTTTTCCACATTTCCACACCTCCTACTACTATAACTACTCAATTCTTTATATTATTTACTATATACAACCGGAAAGGAGTTATTCACAATGAAGTTAACCTGTACAAATAATGATTTATTAAATGGGGTAAATACCGTTTTAAAAGCAATATCTAATAGAACTACTTTACCTATTTTAGAATGTATTCTATTAGAAGCTGATGGAGACTATCTCAAGTTAACAGGAAATGATTTAGAAATTGGAATAGAAAGTAAACTAGCAGCTAATATTGAAAAAACAGGTTCAATTGCTCTTGAAGCAAAGATATTTTCTGAAATAGTAAGAAAGCTTCCTGACGGAGAAGTTTTTATTAGTGTTGATTCAAATTATATGACAACTATTAAATGTGAAAATTCAGAATTTAGAATTTCAGGTCAAAATGGAGATAATTTCCCGGAATTGCCTAAAGTAGAAAAAGATAAGTATTTTGTATTAAAACAAGGAGTTCTAAAGGATATTATAAGACAAACTATTTTTTCTATAGCTACTGAAGAAACAAGACCTGTACTTACTGGAGAATTATTTCAAATAAAAAATAATGTACTTCGTTTAGTTTCAGTTGATGGATATAGAGTATCTTATAGGGAAACTCCTTTATCTGTTGAAAGAGAAGATCAGGAAGTTATTGTTCCTGGAAAGACCTTAGGAGAAATAAGTAAAATTTTATCTTCTGATGATGAAGATGTTTATATTTATTTTACTGATAACCATATATTATTTGATTTAGGAGATAGTATGGTGGTTTCACGGCTTTTAGAAGGAGAATATTTAAAGTATGAAAATAGCTTTTTTGAAGATTATGAAACTATGGTTAAGGTAAACCGTAGAGAATTATTTATGAGTATTGAAAGAGCAGCATTAATTACAAGAGAAGGAAAAAAGACTCCTATAAAAATGGATATAACTAGTGATAAGATTATAATTACATCAAATACTGAATTAGGAACTGCAAGGGAAGAAGTAGCAGTTGATTTAGAAGGAAAAGATTTAACAATAGCATTTAATCCAAAATATTTGATTGATGCTTTAAAGGTAATTGATGATGATGAAATAAAAATTCATTTTATATCCTCATTAAATCCTTGTATTATAAAACCTATTGATGGTGAAGAATATAAATACCTTATTTTGCCAATTAGATTAAATGGATAATTTATATTTATTCTATTAAATATTTAAAATATGTTATAATAAAAGGTGCGGTGATATTCGCACTTTTTTATTTTTAATTAGGGTAAGAAGTCAAAATGAAAAGGTGGTTAATTTGGAAAAAGTTAAAATTAATACAGAATATATAAGATTAGATCAATTTCTAAAATATGTAAATATTGTATCTTCAGGATCAGAAGCTAAATATTTAATTTTACAAAACAATATTAAAGTAAATGGAATTACAGTAAATCAAAGAGGAAAAAAATTAAGAAGCGGAGATCAAATAGAAATCGAAGGTAAAATATATATTATAATCGATTAGTGGAGTGGGAATAATGTATATAAGTGAAATTGGCCTTTATCAGTTTAGGAATTATGATAATATAAATATAAAACTTCACCCTAAATTAAATATTTTGTATGGAAACAATGCACAAGGAAAAACCAATATTCTAGAAGCCATATATATATGTGCTACTGCAAGGTCTCATAGAACATCTCGTGAAAAAGAAGCAATAAAATGGGAAAAGGAAGAAGCTCATATAAGGTTATTTCTTAATAAGGAAAGTAGAATTGAAAAGATAGATTTTCACTTAAATAAAAATGGTAAAAAATATGTTTTTATTAATGAAATTCCCGTCCAAAAGTTAAGTAACTTATTAGGAATAATGAATATTGTTATGTTTTCTCCTGAAGATTTACAATTGATAAAAAGCGGACCTAAGGAAAGAAGGAGATTTTTAGATATTGAACTTTGTCAAATAGATAAAATATATTTATATAATCTTCAGCAATATTATAAAGTTTTAAAGCAAAGAAATCATTTGCTAAAAAGTATCCATTTAGATAAAGGCCAAGAAGCAATGTTGGAAGTTTGGGATGAACAGTTAGTGTATTTTGGAGAAAAAATTATTGAATCTAGAAGAGATTTTGTCAATAAAATAAGTAATATAGCCTCAATGATTCATGCCAATATCACGTCAAATAAAGAAAATCTATCTATTGAATATTCTCCCAATGTTAAAAAAGAAATATTTAAAGATAAGTTAAAGGATAGTTTAGATAAAGATATTAAAACAGGAATTAGTTCGGTTGGGCCTCATAGAGATGATATATTATTTAAAATTAATAATAATGATGTTAGAACTTATGGATCTCAAGGCCAGCAAAGAAGTGTTATATTATCTTTAAAGCTGGCTGAAATTGATTTAATAAAAAAAGAAATAAATGATAATCCCATTTTACTTTTAGATGATGTACTCTCTGAGTTAGATGAAAATAGACAAGCAGACTTACTTTCTAATATTGATAATATACAAACTATTATAACTTGTACAGGAATTGAAGATTTAATCCTAAAAAAACTTCATAAAGGATTTTTGTTTCATATTGAGAATGGATTTGTCGAGCCTCAAGATAGTAAATTCTTGTAACACAAGTTTAAATAAGATAAAATATAAGTATTACAGTTAGCTAAATGAGGGGGAAAAAATATGTTTCTGCATATTGGTGCAGATATGGAAATTATGCTTAGAGATATAGTTGGAATATTTGATATAAAGTCTATTAGGAATTCAAAAATTGCAGAAAGGCTATTAAATATTTCTAAGAAAGATGGCTCTATTATATTTGTTTCAAAAGAAGAAGCAAAATCTATAATAATTACAAAGGAAAAAGGAAAATGTTTAGTTTATCTATCTCCAATTTCCTCCACTGCTTTACAAAAAAGAATTAATTATTAATTAAACTACAATTAGTAAATGTACATAAGAAGGAGTGAGTTCTGTTATGGTACCAGACTATGATGAGAATCAAATACAGGTATTAGAAGGATTAGAAGCTGTAAGAAAAAGACCAGGTATGTATATTGGAAGTACTTCTTCAAGAGGACTTCATCATTTGGTATATGAAATAGTTGATAATGCAATTGATGAGGCTTTAGCAGGATATTGTGATGATATTAAAGTAACTATACATGAAGATAATTCAATTACAGTAATAGATAATGGTAGGGGTATTCCTATAGGTATCCATCCTCAAAAGAATATACCTGCTGTTGAAGTTGTTTTTACTACTTTACATGCAGGAGGAAAGTTTGGAGGCGGAGGATATAAAGTATCCGGAGGACTTCATGGGGTTGGGGCTGCTGTAGTAAACGCGCTTTCTAAATTTTTAAAAGTTCAAATATATACAGACGGTAAGATCTATGAACAAGTATATGAAAGAGGTAAGGTAGTCCAAACTCTTACTGTAGTTGGAGATACAGATAAAAGAGGAACATTGGTTCATTTTTTACCTGATGAAGAAATATTTGATGATGTAGATTTTCAATTTGATATATTAAGACAAAGATTAAGAGAAATGGCTTTTTTAACAAAGGGCATTAATATTACTTTAATTGACTTAAGAGAAGATCCTAAAAAAGAAAAATCTTTTCATTACGAAGGTGGAATAAAGGAATTTGTTGCTCACCTTAATAAGCATAAAAATGTATTATATGATGAAGTTTTTTACTGTGAAGGAAGAAAAGACAATGTTGAAGTAGAAATAGCATTTCAACATAATGATACCTATGTTGAAAATATATTTAGTTTTGTAAATAACATAAATACTACTGAGGGAGGAAGCCACCTTGTTGGCTTTAAATCTGCTATTACAAAAACAATAAATGATTATGGCAGAAAAGCAAATTTACTTAAAAATACTGATAGTAATCTTTCAGGAGATGATGTTAGAGAAGGAATAACTGCTATTATTAGTGTTAAAGTTCCTGAACCACAATTTGAAGGACAAACTAAAACCAAACTTGGAAATAGTGAAGTAAGAGGTATAGTAGAAAATATCTTTTCAGAAGAGTTAATGTATTTTTTAGAGCAAAATCCTGTGATTGGTAAAAATATCTTGCAAAAAGGTATAATGGCTGCAAGAGCGAGAGAAGCAGCAAGAAAGGCTAGAGATTTAACAAGAAGAAAAAATGTATTAGAAAGTAATAGTTTACCTGGAAAATTAGCAGATTGTTCTGAAAAAGATCCAAAGCTTTGTGAAATATTTATAGTGGAAGGGGATTCAGCAGGTGGATCAGCTAAATCTGCCAGGTCAAGACAAACACAAGCAATATTACCTTTAAGAGGAAAAATATTAAATGTAGAAAAAGCAAGACTTGACAGGATTTTAGGAAATGAAGAAATAAGATCAATGATTACTGCTTTTGGTACTGGTATTGGAGAAGAATTTGATATAGAAAAATTAAGATATGACAAAATTATTATTATGACTGACGCCGATGTTGACGGAGCTCATATTAGGACATTGCTTTTAACATTTATCTATAGATATTTAAGACAATTAATAGAAAGAGGACATGTGTATATTGCACAACCTCCACTTTATAAAGTTGAAAAGAATAGAAAAGTTTATTATGTATATAACGATAAGGAATTAGAAAAGCTCTTTGATGAAATCGGACGGGATAATATAAAAATGCAAAGATATAAAGGTTTAGGGGAAATGAATCCAGAACAACTATGGGAAACTACAATGGACCCAGAAAGTCGCATACTAGTTAAAATTGATTTAAATGATGCAGCTTCTGCAGATGAAATATTTACAGCATTAATGGGAGATAAAGTAGAACCTAGAAGAGAATTTATTAAAGAATATGCAAAATACGTTAAAAATCTTGATATCTAATGGGATATAGTTAGGGAGGTCAACATGGAAGAGAAAGAATTAAAAAATATTATTCCTATAGAAATAGAAGAAGAAATGAGAAGATCTTATATAGATTATGCTATGAGTGTCATTGTATCAAGAGCACTACCAGATGTAAGGGATGGTTTAAAGCCTGTTCATAGAAGAATTTTATATGCTATGAATGAACTTGGATTAAGTCCAGATAAGCCTCATAAAAAATCCGCCCGTATTGTTGGGGAAACCATGGGTAAATATCACCCTCACGGTGACTCATCTATTTATGATGCAATGGTAAGATTAGCACAAGATTTTTCAATTAGATATCCCTTAGTAGATGGACATGGAAACTTTGGTTCTATTGACGGGGATAGTGCAGCTGCTATGAGATATACAGAAGCAAGATTAAGTAAGATTGCTTTAGAATTATTAGCAGACATCGAAAAAGATACAATTGATTATAACCCAAATTTTGATGAATCTTTAAAAGAACCAGCAGTACTGCCTGCAAGATTTCCAAATTTATTAGTTAACGGGACATCTGGTATTGCAGTTGGGATGGCAACTAATATCCCTCCTCATAATTTAACTGAAGTAGTAAATGGAGTTATAAAAATAATTGATAATTTTGTAGAAGAAAATAAAGAAACAGATATTGAAGAATTACTTGAGATAATTAAAGGACCAGATTTTCCAACAGGAGCTACTATCTTAGGTAGAAAGGGAATTGAAGAGGCATATAGAACTGGAAAAGGAAAGATAAAAGTAAGAGCAGTTTCTGAAATTGAATCATTGGATAATAATAAGCAAAGAATTATTGTAACAGAAATACCTTATATGGTTAATAAGGCAAGATTAATAGAAAGAATTGCAGATTTAGTTAAAGAAAAGAAGATAGATGGAATATCAGATTTACGGGATGAATCCAACCGTGAAGGAATGCGTATAGTAATAGAAATTAAAAAAGATTATAATGCCAATGTAGTTTTAAATCAGCTATATAAATACACCCAGCTTCAAGATGTATTTGGTGTTAATATGTTAGCCCTTGTTAATAATGAACCTAAAGTTTTAAATTTAAAAGAGATGTTAACACATTATTTAGAACACCAAAAAGATGTTGTAACAAGAAGAACTCAATTTGATTTAAGAAAGGCAGAAGAAAGATCTCACATATTAGAAGGATTAAAAATAGCCCTTGATAATATTGATGAAGTAATATCAATAATAAGGAGTTCTACTAATACTCCAGAGGCAAAAATAAGATTAATTGATTCTTTTGCCCTATCAGATAAACAGGCTCAGGCTATTGTTGATATGAGATTAAGAACCTTAACTGGTTTAGAAAGAGAAAAGATAGAAGAAGAATATAGAGAACTTCAAGAAATAATTAAAGAATTAAAAGCAATTCTTGCGGATGAAAAGAGATTATATGGAGTTATTAAAGAAGAATTACTAATAATTTTACAAAAATATGGAGATGAAAGAAAAACTGATTTTGCATTAGATGAAGGAGAAATAGATATAGAAGATTTAATATCTGATGAGCAAAATGTTATTACAATGACTCGTTTAGGCTATATAAAAAGACTTCCCTTAAATACTTATAGAAGTCAAAATAGAGGGGGAAGAGGAATTATAGGAATGCAAACAAGAGAAGAAGATATATTAGAAGAATTATTTATAACCTCAACCCATAGTTATATTCTCTTTTTTACAAACAAAGGGAAGGTTTATAGATTAAAGGCTTATGAAATTCCTGAATCTTCCAGGACGGCTAGGGGAGTAGCTATAGTTAATTTACTTCAAATTGACGGGGACGAAAAAATTACAGCCGTTATTCCAGTTAGAGAATACAAAGAAGGAACATATTTATTAATGGTAACAAAAAGTGGCATTATTAAAAAGACAAGTATTATAGAATATCAAAACATTAGAAAAGGCGGATTAAATGCCATAAATCTTAGAGATGAAGATGAATTAATTCAAGTAAAAAATATTGAAGATGATGAAAAGATCTTTATTGGAACGAAAAAGGGACAAGGTATATTGTTCTCAGAAAAAGATGTAAGAACTGTTGGAAGAAATGCTATTGGAGTAAAAGCAATGAACATAAATGAAGATGATGAGGTTATAGGAGTAGGATTAATGTCAGAAGGAGAAGACATACTATTTGTTACTGAAAAAGGATTAGGAAAGAGAACTGATATAAATGAATTTAAACAACAAAAAAGAGGTGGTAAAGGAGTTAAATGCTACCGTCTAACAGAAAAAACAGGTCAAATTATTGGAATTAAAATGGTATCAGAAGATGAGGAGATAATGATGATTACTTCAGAAGGCATTATCATAAGAATGCATGTATCTCAAATTTCAAAAACAGGTCGTGTTACCCAAGGGGTTAAACTAATGAATCTTTCTGAAGAAGAAAAGGTTGTATCTATTGCAAAGGTAATGGAAGAATAATTATTTATTAGAAGAGGAAAAAAATATGAAAAGAAAAGCTATTGTTTTTTGGATATTTGCTTTTGCCTTAATAACAGTAGTTTGTCTTTGGCTAGTTTTTTCAGCAGAAATAATAAAATTAATCCAGTCTAATAACACTATTTTAGCAGGCAAAATAACAGATATTCAAGATTCAACAGTTTTTGATGTTTATTATAAAAATAAAATTATTAAGTCTTTTACATCAAAAGATGATGCAATTAGTTATAGCAAAAATTTTAAATACACTTATGTAAAAGAGTCAAATAATGATAAATGGATTTATAGTAACTTTAAGCCATTTATCTTATTTGATGATGATAAATTTATTAATGATTACTATTCATTTTCAGATGCAATTTTTTTTGCAAGAGATAAAGAAAAAGCAATTATATATTTTAGGGACAATAGTAATATTATATGGTCATATTCTGAATCTCTAAAAGAAAATATTTTGCTTGATGTCCCTGTTATATTACAATATCCTGAATTACCAAGAGGTTGTGAAGTAACCAGTTTAGCTATGCTTCTTAATTTTGCTGGTATAGAAGTTGATAAAATGGAACTAGCCGAAAAAATTAAGAAGGATGAAACACCTTATAGCATAAAAGGAAATCGAGTTTACTTTGGAAACCCTAACGATGGTTTTGTTGGAGATATTTATTCATTAACTAATCATGGACTTGGAGTATATAATGGTCCTATAGAGGAATTAATGGAAGAATATCTTCCAAATCAAACTATAAACTTAACAGGATGTGAATTTGAGGATTTACTATATTTTTTATCAAGGGGATATCCTGTTTGGGTAATTACAAATAGCAGATATAAAAAATTAGATGATAGTGAATTTGAAATTTGGATGACTCCTAGTGGACCTGTGGAAATAACATATAGACTTCATGCAGTAGTTATTACAGGATATGATGAGAAATATATTTATTTTAATGATCCTTTTTATAATAAAAAAAATATAAAACTAAATAAAGACATATTTAAAGAGGGATGGAATCAGCTAGGAAGACAAGCTATAAGCTACATTCAATTAAATGAATAATTAGTTAGTTAAAAAAAGTTACTATTTACATATATTTACACTAAAATTAAGTTGACTTTTATATTTTCATTTAGTATAATAACACTTGCGTTAAATTTAGGAGAAGTACTCAAGTGGCTGAAGAGGTGCCCCTGCTAAGGGCATAGACCGTTCACGCGGTGCGAGGGTTCAAATCCCTCCTTCTCCGCCATTTATTTTAAAAATAAAATGGTTGACAAAGTATTATTATTTTGTTAGAATGATTTTCGCACTATTGATCCTTGAAAATTAAACAGCATAACCATAACCCAATCAATTCAAGATTGAGTGATTAGCCAGATAACTGGCGAGGATAAACTATTAAAATGAGAGTTTGATCCTGGCTCAGGATGAACGCTGGCGGCGTGCTTAACACATGCAAGTCGAACGG
>JAAYRK010000077.1 GCA_012518815.1 Candidatus Epulonipiscium sp.
CTGTTCCATTGTCTGTTACTGGTTCTAATACCTTTGGATCATATTTTAAGTTTACTTGATAACCTGCTATATTTTGTATGTCTTTTGCATTTATTGTTACAGTAACTATTTCACCTTTTTTAGTTACTTTATCTTTATCTACTGATAGGCTTATTTCTCCTGTCACTACTTCTTCCTCTTTTTCAATTACAAATTCATCTGCTGTTTTTGATACTTCATTACCATAAGAATCTTTTACAGTAACAGTTACTTGATAATTTCCTTCTTTTTCTGCTTTATAAGAAAAACTATTCTTATTTTCAAAGTTAGTTTTTTCTACTTCTTTTCCATCTTTTTTCACTAACCAAGCATACTCTAAGTTTTCACCTGTAGCTTCACAAGCCCAAGTTATAATTGTTCCTTCTAATTGTGGACTTGTTTTATCAGCTTTTACACTGATTATTTCAGGTTTTACTATTATTATTTCTTCTTCTGCACTAATTTTTACATCTTTTAATACACTATAATCTTTAAGTGTTACACCATTCCAATCAAATAAAAAGGTGCCCTCTTTTGCTCCTGGCATTGCTTTGTGAGGTGCAAAAGAAATACTAGTTTCTTTTACTTTTAATACTTTAAAATAAACCACTGAAATTGTACCAGTTGATTCTGAAGATCCACTATTTTTGTATGTTTCAAAATTCATATAACATTTACTTTGATTAATTACTCCAGAGTTTAAGTCATTATCCCCAATTGCAAATATTCCAAACTCAGGATTTGACAAAAGATCACCTGATTCTGCTGTAGTTCCTTTGTTGTAAGGTGTTCCATTACTTTTTACTGGTTGTAAAACTTCAGGATCATATTTTATATTGTATTGAAAACCTGCTAAATTATTAATGTCCTCTACATTAACTGAAGCTTTAATTATTTGTCCAACTTTTGTTATCTTATCTGTATCTAAACTAACAGAAATTGAACTTGAACCTAATAATGTTTGTGGTTGCTTAATATCAAAATTATTAATGCGATTACCATCCCAGTCAAATAAATAAACACCTGATTTTGATCCTGGCATAGTTTTAGTATCAGCAAATTCTAATGAAGTTGCTTCTTCTTTTAGAACTTTAAAGCGGATTACAGCAATTACTCCTGTTTCTTCAGGATTTCCGCTTTCTTTATAATTATGAAATGATAAATAACATTTTGAAAAGTTTAATTCACCTTTTTTTAAATCATGAGAACCAATAGATAAGATCCCATAATCATCACTATTTAAAATCATTCCTCCTTCAACAGGAGTAGATTTTGTATAAGATGAACCATTAGCTTTTACGGGTTGCAAAACTTCAGGATCATACTTAAGATTAAACTGATATCCAGCAAAATTTGGCACATCTTTTACTTCTACTGTAGCAGTTATTATTTCTCCGACCTCTTTAATACGATTACTATCTAAGCTTAAAGAAATTGTTGCATTATTTTGAGCAGCATATACATAAGAATTATTAGTCAACATTGACGCAAATAAGATGCTAAAAACTAATAGAAATGAAATTCCCCTTCTCATTTTGAACCTCCCATTTTTCTTTTAAATTAAAATAGTGTCGAAAAAAAGATAAATATGTGCTAGTCTTCTAAAGCCCTCTCCCCTTTCTATAGTATTTTCTAATTTTTGTTATATATGAATCTATAAAAAATAGCATATTATATTGTATTTTCCATTATTTTGTCGAACTGTGTAAAGCATGTTTTAATTTCATTTATTACCCAATTATAGATTTTAACCTAATGATTTGTAATATACAAGTACTTTTATTATTTTTTTCTATATATTTATTTTTATCTAAATTATTTTTTATAATAGTAATTATAAAATTACCTTAAATTATTTAAAAATTTTGATTTTACATAGTGTTAAACGTAATAAAAAATACTTTCAAATAAATAAAAATCCTCTTATCTAATTATGATAAGAGGATTTTTATTATTATTTTATTTATAATATTCACTTAGTGATATTCCATTTCTTCCCAAGGGGATTTCATGATCTAATCCCACAAACTTGCCATTTTTTTGCCACAATACTGATTTAACAAAATTATATTTTTCTTCATCCCAAGTCGTAAAATCATCTAAAACTAGTCCTCCAGTATCTCCAGAATTTGCATTGAAGCACCAGAATGTATGATTTAATCTATTATCTTTTATCAATTTTCTTAAATATACCATCCATTTTAGATTAGGCTCACTCATATGGCCTCCCCACTCACCTATTAATAAAGGTGCAATTTCTTGTTCATGAATAAACATCCAATTGTCCTTCCAGCAATCTTCATATAAACTCTTATAGGTAAAGTTGCCCTCAAACCAAGGTTGAGCATAAACAGAAGGACCGTAATCATGGGGTGAATAAACCAATTTGTTTTGATATTTACCAAGATTAATAGGATAATCTTTAACTCCCCTTAAATTTCCTCCCCACCAGTTAAAATAATAATCTCCTGAGTTTGTGGAAGAATAATCTTTATTTGTTTTTAAATTTTTAGGATAAATTTCAATACCTTCTACTAAAACTAAAGCATTAGGATTTTTAGAAAGTACTGCATAAGCTGCTTTTTCAGCAACATATTTCCAGTTGTTAGCTGCTTTTGAATCATTCCAAATAGCCTTTTGTTCTTCATTAGGCTTACCATGAGGTTCATTTTTTAAATCATAAGCAATGATTGTATCATCATTTTTATATCTATCAGCTATCCAAGATAAAGAATATAAATAATCATCTTCTGTAATATCTCCTTCAAGCCAAAGAGGTTTTAAATGACCCATAGGATCTGTTTTTGCCGAATGAATATCAATTATAATTTTAATTCCATTAGCCCTACATTGCCCTACAACATAATCAAATATTTCTAAACTATTCATGCCAACTAAATAATGATTAATAGACTGATTAAAATTAGCACTAGGTATATCCCCATCTGCCCAATTTAATATTAATTCACTAGAAATAGGAATTCTAAGAACATTAAAGCCTCTATCTGCTATAGCAGCTATGGAAGTGTTTAAATCTGCTGTCCATAAGCCATCAAAAGTATTGGTGCCTGTATTATATCCAAACCAGTTAACACCTGTTAACCATACTTCATTACCATTTTTATCAACTATTCTGTTTCCATCAGTATATAGCCAATCGTCGGTAGTTGGAGCTGGAACGTCTTTAGCTGGAACAGTTTTATTTAAAGCTTTATTATTTTTACTATTATTATTGCTGTTCTTTTGATAATTAGTATTCGTTATTACACTATTGTCATAATAAAGTTGACCAGAAGCTTTATTAATCTTATCCTTACCTTTTACAATAAGACCAAAGCAAACATTTGAGTCAGCCATAATAGTGTTATTATATTCAACAGCTTCAAAAGACAAACCTTTATCTTTATAACTAGCCTTTGCATTCCAAATCTGATCAATATCTTTATTTTTGATAGGAAGATCTACTGACCAATTAGAAATGTCTCTTCCACTATTGTTCCATATATATACATTTATCAAGCTATAATCTAATCCGTCTTCTTCCCAGTTGTTATCTACAGATATCTCTAATTTAATATCTGAAGAATCATTAATATTTGTTTTTTTGGCTTCAACAGAATAACTACCAGTTATGCTTAATAATAATGATAAAATTAAGGTCAAAAGAAAGCTTCTTCTTCTAAATATCTTATCTTTAATAAAGCCCATCCTCTTTCCTCCTTCAAAAAACATATTATATCCTTCTATAGTTCTAATGTCTTATATATAATATTAGTCTAAATTTACATTTAATTCAATAATTATTAAAAATAATAATTTATTAATTTCTTTAACTACATTTTAAAAACTTTTATAATACGTATTTTGAATGACTATTATTTTAACAATATCTATTATTTTATATTCCTGTTAAACCATCAGAATTAATAACAATAAAATAATCCCTGTAACTATAAGCCACTTAAAATTATACAAGAGTTATAAAAAATACATTCCTAATCTTGTTATGTCAATAATTACGAATAAAAAAGTAATAATTCCAATAACTATAAGCCATATTATAACATGAAGCTTTTTAAATATTTTAGAGATAGCTATAAAAATCAAATTAAAAAAACTAAACATTACATTTTGTATTATATGAGAAAAGAAACTTATAATAATTAAAAAAAGTATAATACTATATGATAAAACATATTTAATAATTGTATTTAATTCGTTGTAATTAAAGCTACTAATATAATTAATCAGCTCTTTATAAGCAGAAGATCCAAATATCGCAATTTGTACAATTCTTA
>JAAYRK010000078.1 GCA_012518815.1 Candidatus Epulonipiscium sp.
CAAAATCAGTATTCATATAATCTGGATGAAACACCACACGTTCCATTAAATCAAAATCGTCACAGTAGTAAGTTTGAATTGTAAAGCTCTTTCCAGAGCCAGGAACACCGTAAAGGAGGATGTTTTCGCCGATAACATTACTTTGGGATGGTATTCCTAAGTCTTCAGCTATTTCTAATGTGGTGCTCGTGGTTAAAGAAAGTCCTTTTATGAAATCAGAGTACTTCTCAATAACTATATCAGACAAAACAACTCTGTCGGTTAAATCTTCAAGAATACCCACTTCACGCAATAATTGTATAAATTTCCAATCTCCATAGACATTAGCAAAATGCTTCTTTTCTTTTTCGGATAGTTCCTTAGGTAAAGATGGTTCAAGATTATTCTTGCGTGAGCGAGAAATTTCATTAATTACTTCTTCATAATCCTTTTCTAAATTATGCATTGCATACATTAAATAAACAAACTCATTTTTTGTTAAATACTCTAGCTGATAAGCAGCCTTAACAAGTACCCTTGGGGGCTCAACATCAGAGTCACTATCAGAAGTAGCATAATTATTCCTGCCAAAAGAAACTCTTTTGATAGCCTCCATTAAAGTGTCTATCAAAGCGGTACGATTGTTACTTTGATAGGCCTCATAAAATCTTTTTCCTCGCTCGGTTATTATACCTTGTCTTCCGGGTAAATTATTTTGTGCTTTAAAAAGATATTTGATTAATCCAAAGTATCTAGCTGTTCGAGCTTTATGTAAAATCATAGCCGTATCTGTATTCTCATCATATTCGTCATTCTCAGATAAGAACTGTTGTATAAAGTCAGCATTTTTTACCCAAGTATTGCTTTCGTAATAAATTTTTAATGATTGTATTGCCAACTCGAGCCTTCCATCACCTTTAGGCATTACTAGCTTTCTTTTAGTCATAAAAAACACTTCTCCTTATTTATTTAATTGTGTTAAAAGTTCTAACATTATTTCTTTTACTAATAGTGGGGGGATACCTTCCCCTATAACTGAACGAATGAAGTTTTCTTCAGCCCAGTCTGGAATACTCCAATTTAGAGGCAATGACGAAACAATTAACAACTCATAAATACTAAAAACACGCGCATCAGAATATATTCTTCCTTCTTCAGTTCCATCATCTTTAATTTTATGACCAGGATGAACACAAGTTAACGAAGACATTACACCATTATTTTGTGTAATTGTTCTTGCAGGCTTATCCCAATCATGTCTTCGATAATGATTATAGTGTCCCTTGACTTTAGTGCCATTAGTTTTTTTGGGATAATAAATTTTATTATCAAAAGCTGTGCAACCTGAGGGAGTATGCATCATCGATTCTACCATTCTCCAAGAATGTGTAGGAGGGAAATGCCATTTTGATATTTCTAGTCCCTTCTCTTTCTTTTTATGGAAGTCAGGAAATTTTTCTAACGTAAGATCCATTCCTTCCCTTAAATAAGGGTCTAAGGATGGAACATTTTTTAAAGCTTCCTTTAATGTGACAACATTTTTCTTTTTAGGAAACTCCCAAACTAGGCCTGTATCTTTTCTAGTAAGTAAAAAAATATTTCTTTGGCGCATTTGTGGAACAGCATAATCCATAGCTTTAACTAATGTGTCTTTATTAAAATTATATTCATTAGATAATTCCTTTTGGATATAATCTGGAATATACATGATCTCATTATTGATTTTAATTTTTGTTTTTAGCTGTCTTGGCACATTCTCTAGCAGAACAAACTTTGGTTTTATTTTTTTTATTACATCAATAGCATAAAATATTAATTGATTTCTTACGTCAAATTCAATCATACTGCCTGCAATACTCATACCCTGACATGGCGGAGTTGCTATTATTAATTCTACATTATTTTTTAAAGAGTACTCTACAATCTTACTTCGTGTTGTAGAATCTACAATATCACCCACAATCATCTGTGTTTCGGGGTATAAATGTGAATAGAACTCTGCCCTTTTTTTTTCTATTTCATTTGCTAGGACCACATTTATACCAATTTCATTGAAGTAGGCTTCTGCTACTCCTACATTTGAAAATAAAGATAAACAATTCAAGTCTTTCACCTATTCCTTATATTTAAAAATAGTTTCTTTACAAACAATGGGGGAATACCTTCCCCAATAATGGAACGTAAATAGCTTTCGGAAATATTTTTAGGGATACCCCAGTTCTTTGGTAAACTCATGCACAACATCAACTCATAGGTGGTTAGAACTCGAGGGTCAGA
>JAAYRK010000079.1 GCA_012518815.1 Candidatus Epulonipiscium sp.
CTCCTAAACTGCAACAGGAATATTTTTAATTATGTCTCCATGTTTATAGTCTTCTAATACAAAGTCATCAACAGTAAAATCATAAAAATTCTTTATGTCTTTATTTATTATTAACTTTGGTGCTGGATAAGATTCTCTTTTTATTAATTGTTCTACTATAGGAATGTGTCTGTCATAAATATGTGCATCAGCTATAACATGAACAAATTCACCAACTTCTAAATTACTTACTTGTGCTAACATATGTATTAATACAGCATACTGACATACATTCCAAGCATTTGCCACCAATACGTCTTGAGACCTTTGATTAAGAATTGCATTTAACTTATTTCCTGTAACATTAAAAGTAACACTATATGCACAAGGATATAAGTTCATCTCATGAAGATCATGATGATTATATAAATTTGTAATAATTCTTCTACTATAAGGATTGTTTTTTAAATCATAAAGAACTCTGTCAACTTGATCAAATTCCCCTTCTTTATACTTATGTTTTACCCCTAACTGATAACCATAAGCTTTTCCTATTGTGCCATTTTCATCAGCCCAAGAATCCCAAATATGACTATTTAAATCCTTGATATTATTAGACTTTTTTTGCCATATCCAAAGAATTTCATCAATTGCTAATTTAAAGGGGACTTTTCTAAGAGTAAGAATAGGAAATTCTTCGGCCAAATTATATCTATTAACTACTCCAAACTTTTTAACAGTATGGGCAGGTGTCCCATCCTCCCATCTTGGTCTTACTTCTTGACCTTCTGAACTTATTCCTTCATTAAGAATACTTTTACACATTTCTATAAAAACCCTATCCGCTTGGCTCATAATAAACCCTCTTTCTAAATAAATAGAATAATTCTTTTAAATTTCGCCTTTATATTATATAATACTTCATAATATTTATTATAACAATAAGCATATATGAATGCAAAATTCAACTGATATTTTTTTACTACAGCATAAAAAGGATGTGGATATAAAATGAATAAATGTAATAAAAAGGAAGCATTGTCAGCATTAAAAGATGCCCTTCCTATTGCTATTGGTTATATTCCTATCGCTTTAGCCTTTGGAATTATTTCAAAGACTAATCAGCTAAGTCTTTTGGATTGTTTTTTGTTTTCCTTTATGGTTTTTGCAGGGGCTAGTCAATTTATTGCTGTTAATTTAATTTCATCAGCAGTATCAGGCTTTCAAATTATCTTTACAACAGCTATAATGAATTCCAGGCATTTTTTAATGAGTGCATCCCTTAGTACAAAAATAAAAAGCCCAAGAAAAAAACTACTTCCTCTTGTGGCTTTTGGGGTAACTGATGAAACATTTTCTGTTTTAGCGACAAAAAATAAAGAATTATCCGTTATTTATTCTCTTGTTGTAAATACAACTGCATACTTTTCATGGGTTTTAGGCAGTGTAACTGGCTATTTGTTAGGAAGCTTTCTTCCTGATGCTGTCCAGGCAAGTATGAAAATTGCCCTTTATTCAATGTTTATTGCCATTTTGGTTCCATCCATGAAAAAGTCAAAGGAAGTTGTAATTTTAGCTTTACTTTCTGGAGGAATACACACTTTCTTAAACTTCACTAATTTTATTCCCCAAGATAATAATCTAATAATATCTATAATACTTGCTTCTTTATTAGGCTTAATTATTTTACCCAAAGAAGATGAAGGAGAGGTTAAATCATGAAATCCTATTTTTTTATAATTCTTGGTATGGCAATTGTAACTTTTATACCTAGGCTGCTTCCCTTTGTATTAATGTCAAAAAAAGAAATTAATCCTACTTTAAAAAGATTTCTTAATTATATACCCTATACAGCCTTAGGTGCCTTAATAATACCTAATGTGTTTAATGCAATACCAAATCACCAAGGGGCAGTTTTTGGGGGAATTATTACAGCTATAGTCCTATCCTGGTGGAAAGATAATATCATCTTATCTGTACTGGCATCTGTAGGGAGTACTTTTCTTATCATTCAATATATTTGACTACACCATTTTCTTTTCATTAGCAACTAATTCAAAATTAATATTTAAAAAATCAGCAGCTCTTCTACACATGAGCATCCTAGTAAGAAATATTTCAAAGTATTCAATAAGAGACGAAATCCTCATATCTATTGTAAGCTCTAGTATGATATTTTTGTTCTTTTCGTCTATTATTACTTTGGATTTTTCTACGGCATAATTTACCCTATCATGAATATCAAAGGTAACTAGTTCTTTATTTCTTACCCTGCTTCTTCTAACATCAGTTTTATCAGCTAAAATCAAGGCAGCAGAAACTGGACTAATAGCTGTACCTGTTGATTCATCATGATTTCCTATAGCCGAAACTACAGTTGCAATTTCTTCTGGATCCATATTTAACTTTGAAAGAATATTAAAAGCCATAACTGCTCCTGTTTGAGCATGGTCTATTCTATTTACGGCATTACCAATATCATGAAGATATCCTGAAATCTTTGCCAATTCACATTCTCTTTCTGAATAACCTAGCTTTTGGAGTATCGTTGCTGCAGTTTCTGCAACTTTTGCAGCATGTATCTCAGAATGATCTGTAAATCCCATCATTCCTAATAACTCATCGCCTTTTTTAATATAAGTATTAATTTCTGGATTATTTCTAATATCAGAATAAGTTATTTTCCACATATTTTCCTCCCTATTTATTACCATACATCATTTAACATAGTATAATCTACATTATAATTAATGACATTTAAAATGTCGAGGCTTAATAAAAAGATTAAACTGCTATAGTTATTAATAATTTTATTTAGAAATTAATATATAAAGGGTAGTTTCTAATAAATAATATTATTAGAAACTACCCTTTAATTAATTCGTAAAATAAACTATCAAATTATAAATTAGCAGCTAAATAATTTCTGAAAATATATCATATTAAAATAAGCCCACGTCCATTAATAATCTTCTAAACCTATTCCAAACTATTTCTAATTCGGTTGGGAATACTGCTAATTCTACAGTTTCTTCATCTGTTATTAAGGGATTATTTTGTGATCTTGCCAGTATATTTAGATAATATATACCATAACTATCATATGATATAGCTAATTCGACTTCTTTTTCTTCCCATGCTACTAGGTTTACATAAATGTTTTCTATATCAATATCTATACCAACATCTTTTTCTATAAATAAATCAATAGTATCTTCTGTAGCTTGGAGATTTTTTATTAGTAACCGTATTTTAGCTTCATCACCATCTAAAATTAATGCTTCATATTCATTATGCTTTATTTCTATCCTAGGTCTTTTAATTATGTTAATAGATTGCTCTGCATATGACTCATTTCCCTTTGGATCTATAGCTGTAATTTTAAGTTGATATTTACCTTCGGGAATATCTGAGTAAGTCCAGTCATAAAAACCGGTATTTTCAATATCTTTTGCAATAATTATTTGCTTTTCACCATTAATTAAACTTATTGAAATCTTTAGTTCATTTGGATTATAAAGCTGGCTTGTAGCGTTATATTCTATTTTATAAGGACTAAATATCATTTGTCCTTTTTCTAAATTTATAAATCTAATACTAGGAACTGTTTCTGCCATTATCTCTTCTGTATACTCATTATTTTCTTCATTTTGTTCAGGGATATTATTATTAGGATCTAGTCTAACCGTTAATATATGGCTTCCTGCATCTGCATAAAATTCGAATTTGTTATATTTTGTTTCTCCTGATTTTATTCCATTCTTAATAACTCCTGTCCCTATCTTTTTTCCATCCAGTAAATAGTCAATATCTACATTTCTTATGGTCCTAGTTCCTTCATTTGTCACATTCGTATGTATAATAAATCTATTTCTGTACTTTTCTATTTCTACTGAAAAGTTTAATTCAGTTTTTTCAATATAGGGAACCGGCATAGTTTTAATAGCCTCATCAGGAAAACGATTATCTGGTATAACTATAAGATTTTTTGCTCCTGCATCAAAAGGACAAGTTATGTTTATAATCCTTTTTTCTCCTGGCTGAAAGTTATTTATTGTCCTTGAACCAACTATATTATCGTCTAATTTAAATAAAACGGCAGTTGTATCAATAAGACTATTACCTTTATTTGTAATCTCTGCATTTATAGTCATATCCATACCGTCACAATAATCTTCTTCATCATAGTTATCATCAAAAGAATAGTTTAAATCAGTTACTTCTAATGCAAATGCTTCTTCTCTAAATAATTCAGGTACAGATAATATTTCTGGTAATATTTCTTTAGACTGGCCATATGTATTATCTCCTACACCTACCAACTCTCCATTTCTTTTTAAGCCTATTACATAAGCATCTCCTGCTGATACTTCTACTATATCTTCCCAGTCTTCTACACTATATTTAAGATCAGTTGTCACTACTCTTCCATCACTTGTTAGACCTATGGAATAATTATTACCCGCTGATACTTGAATAATATCTTGCCAAGCTGATACATTACATTCTCTATCGTAATTACGTCCTACTGCTAAAACTGTTCCATCATTTTTTAAGACTAAGGTATGATTTGTTCCAGCAGATATTTGTATTATGTCTTCTAAAGCACCTACATTACATTGTCCATAATAATTATTTCCCGTTGCTACAACCTTTCCATCTCTTTGTAAACCTATAGTCTGAAGATATTTGGCAGATACTTGAATGATATCTTGCCAGCTTGTTACTCTGCTGGGTGAACTATAACCAACTGCCAGTACTTTTCCATCAGCCCGTAAACCCACTGTGTGCCCGCTTCCCACTGACACATACACAATATCTTCCCAGTCTTCTACATTACATTGACCTTTTGAATTACTGCCTACTGCTACTACTCTCCCGTCTTTTCTTAAGCCTACTGTATGCTCCTCTCCTGCAGCCACTTGTACTATATCTTCCCAGCTTTCTACGTCACACTTGCCATTACTATTAGAACCTACAGCTACTACGCTTCCATCGCTTCTTAAGCCTACGGTATGATTTGTTCCAGCAGATATTTGTATAATATCCTTCATGTTTTTCCATTCTACACCTGCAAAATTACACTGACCAGATCTATTATCTCCTACTGCTACTATACTTCCATCTTTCTTTAAGCCTAAAACATAATTATTCCATGAAAAAGCTTGTACAATATCAGTCCAATGATTTAAATTAGCTTGTCCGTATTTATTATTTCCACAATATAATACACTTCCATCTTTTCTAACAGCAATAGTACTCTTATTTCCTGCCCATATATGTACAACCTCGCTCCACTCTTCTACATCACATTGGCCAAATTGATTACTGCCTACTGCTATTACTGTTCCATCCCTCTTTAAGGCTACGGTATGGTCTAGACCAGCTGACACTTGCACAATATCCTCCCAAGCCTCTACATTGCATTTACCATTGCCATTATTACCAACTGCTACTACGCTTCCATCGCTTTTTAATGCTACAGTATGGCTTTCACCTGCAGATATTTGAACAATATCTTCCCAGTCTTCTACACTACATTGATTATCTTTATTTTTTCCTACTGCTACTACAGTACCATCACTTTTTAAGCCTACAGTATGGCCATCTCCTGCCGATACTTGGACGATATCTTTCCAATCAACTACATTACATCTATTATCATTTCCATTATATCCTGCTGCTACTACACTACCGTCTCCTTTTAGACCTACTATATGACCATCTCCTGATGATATCTGGATAATATCTTCCCATGATGATACACCTGAACGGCCATTTTCTGTATTACCTGTTATTATAATCTTTCCATCTTTTTTAATTCCAACTGAAAAAATACGACCTGCATCTAAGGTTTGTGTAAAGGGGCGTTCTGTTGAATATCTTGCCAAATTTAATTTAACTGCTTCTCTTACAAATACATCCTTTTCAAAAATATTGTCCGTTTCATCCTCTTCTTCTATTAGATTTCTATCATCTACAATAACAGTAAGGGTATGGTTACCTGGCACTGCTCTCCATTCTAAAGTAGATGTTCTTCTTTCATATGGAAACATGCCTCTTTCTATACTTGTTGTCCCTATTGTTTTCCCATCCATTTTCCAGGTTAATTGAATATCTTTTCTTGTCATGCCGCCCATGTTTTCTATATGAACTGTAAAGGGCACTAATTTATAATCTTGTATATCTTCATGAACTGTACTAATTTCTGTTATTACAGGATTTGGCTTTTCATAAACAAATTCTTCAACAATAGCAAAATTAAAAAGTTCCTCTTCTAAATCTAGTGGGTTTTCTTCATATACATATTCTGAAACTGACATAGAATCTTCAAGGGCCTTATTAGCAGTCTTTGTCTTATTATTTGCAGCCTCTGCAATTTGAAAATTAAAAACAAAACTGCTTAGTAAAATAATAAAAGATAATAAAATAGATACTCCTTTTTTCATTTGTAAAACCCCCTTAATATTTTTAAATATATAATTATTTTTATTAGTGTTCTTTATATACTTATGATTCATAATTGTCAATATTGTTTCATTAAACTAAGTGTAACTAATAATTATTACAATTTCAACTATTTTTTTACATTTCTATAATTTGCACAAATCACATTAAAAAAGCTAGTTTATATGACTAAATTAGCTTAGTCTTTTTTACTGTTTAACAGTTTTTCCTATTAGTTTGATTTGTAGGTTTTTTATGCATAAAAAAAGATTGATTTATCTTAAAATCAATCTTTTTATTTAAATCTTATTTTTATAGAAATACTTTTTACAAACTTTTATAAACCTAATAAATCATTTATTTTATTTCTATCAAAACCAACTACTATATTGCCATTAATGTCAATAACTGGTACTCCCATCTGTCCTGATTTTTGTACCATCTCTTGAGCTGCTTGTTGATCTTGGGCAACATTTATGTCCTTAAATTGAAAATTATTTTGAGTTAAATAGTTCTTTACCATGTGACAAAAAGGGCATGTAGGTGTAGAGTAAACAATAATATTATCCATAGAATAACCTCCTCTAACTATATTAAATTAATATTAATTATTTTTGTTAATATTATTATATCATATTATTACGATATATCAATATTGACTTTCATCTATATATCATGATTAATTTAAAATATCTCTTCAATGCTTAAATTTTCTCTGTTTTTCTTAATCTATTATAAAAATCCACATATAGGGTTTAGACAATTATTGCTTGTTTAACCTACAGGTATTATTATCCCTATACCAATAGTTAATAGATATATAAAATTAATCAATGCAAAATTTTGAACCGCTGTAGAAAAGGTATCTTTTTTAGTTTGTTTACCATAAAAGACTTTAATATTTTTGTTTACCACAATAAATGTAGCCAGTGTAAGGATGACAATTAAAGAATTAATTCCTAAAAGTACTGTAACTATGATATTTAAATATAATAAGTAATAAAGTATTTTATAAATCATTAAACTTTTTTCTTTTCCAATATAAATAGGCAAGGTATATCTTTTATTAACGATATCATCTTCAATATCACAAATATTATTAGCGAGCATAATATTTGATACACCTATAACTGTAGGTAAAGAAAGGAGAAATAAATAAATAATTTCTTTTAAATTAATTGAAAGTAAAACTAAAGAATTATTATAGCTAATACTAATAAGCCCTTTATCAAAAATATGAACATATGCTGCAATAAAAGTAATTACAAAACCCATAAAAAATCCTGAAAATATTTCTCCTGAAGGTGTTCTTGAAATTGGTACAGGCCCAAAAGAATAACAGATACCAACAATAAATGATATAACACCTAAAATTAAAACAACTATATCAGTTCTTAAAAATAAAATAAAACCTGAAATTGAAGCTATAATAAATAAGGTAATTATAGTTAGTATTACTGTAGATTCTTTTAACTTATATCTTACAATTGCATTATGCTTTTCATAATTATAACCATAGGTCTTGTTCGCCTTTTTATAGTCAATATAATTATTTATTGCCGTGGTCATCATATCTACATTAATTAAAGAAATTAACATTAGAATAAAATTAATAATGTTAAATTCATTAAATCTATATAAAGCATAAACACTCCCAAGTAAAAAAGGAATTACACTAGCTAGTTTAGTCTGTATTTCAACTAATTTAAAGAAACTTTTTATTCTCAAGCTTATCTCCCCTTTTGCAAAAATAAGCTAACCTTTTTTGTTTAGTAGTAGGGAATACTACTATACATAGCATTTATACTATCTTCCTCATAGATATTATCTACTATATATCCTCCTAATTCTTCATCATAGTAATAATTTGTAATCTTCATACTAGCACCTGCAGATAAAATAAGACTAACCTTGGCTAGTTCATTAGAATCATAAAAAACATTAAAATACACCATACCTAATTGCACAGGACTTTCAAATAAAGGATAATACTCATTCCCATCTTCTATTAACAAAAGCCAATTTTGATTGTCATCCCAAAGAAGTTCCCCTGATTCATCCTTAGCAGTTGACGTATATAATTGAATCTTTTCTTCTTCCCCGTCACTGTCTAAGTCAATAGAGTATTCTCTAAGTTTAGTCCCATCTTCTGTTATATAAAGCCACTCATTAGTTTTTACTCCGTTAATTACTATAGCAGGTTCGTCATCATTTTGCGTTATAAAATCTGATTCTATAGGTTCAGATTTATTTTCATCTTCAAGATCTTTATTTATGTTTTCTTCATCTATAGAATTTTCTATTATTGGATTCATAGATTCTCTAGAATTATCTTGCTTATCACATCCTGCCAAACTAAAGAAAACTAATAACATAATTATTAACATAAAAAAACGATATTTCATTAGCATCACCTTCTTTTTAAGTATTAAATTAACACGCTTATTATACCATAAGAAGACTTTCGTATTAAATCATTTTTAATGACAATTAATCTTGTTATCATTTGATAATGTGTATAATCTTTTCAAAACTATATACAAGACAACCTTAGAGTAATATAATGATTATATGACATCTCAATTGATAATGAGTTGTTCAAATTTTTTATATTCAATAAGAAATACTTTGGAGGCTATTATATGGAAAAGGCTAAAAAAATCAAATTGGTATTATGGCTTGTTTTGTTGGCTAATTTGTTTGTAGCATTAATTAAAATAGTTATTGGATATCTATCAAAAAGTACAAGTGTAACAGCTGATGGCTTTCACTCTTTAACTGATGGCAGTTCAAATATAATTGGACTTATAGGGATTTATTTTGCTTATAAACCTGAAGATAAAAAGCATCCTTATGGGCACAGAAAGATTGAAAATCTTACTGGCCTTTTTATTGCAGTTATGCTGATAGTTGTTGCCCTTAATACGATTGTTGATGCAATTAAGAGATTGGCAAGTCCAATCCCTCTTGAAATAAGTAATATAAGTCTTTTTATGCTTGTAATAAGTATTATCATCAATATTTGTATTGCCTCCTATGAATATAAACAAGGTAAGGAGTTAAACAGCACTATTTTAATTTCAGATTCTATCCATACAAAAACTGATATTTTTATTTCTTTAGGAGTAGTAGCAACTTTAATATCTATTAAACTAGGATTGCCAATTATTATAGATTCTATTACATCATTGATTGTATCTTTATTAATCATTGTTGCTGCATATGAAATTTTTCAAACAACTTCTGGTCCCCTATTAGATCAAGCAATTATAGATGCAGATATAATAAAAGAAATTGTCCTAACTTTTAATGAAATAAAAGATGTTCACGATATAAAAAGCCGCGGAACAAAAGACGAAATTTATTTAGATTTTCATGTTGTCATTGAACCAACAATAAGCTTTATTGAGTCTCATAGGCTTACAGACTCTATAGAAAAAAAATTAAAAAGTATTCTTTGTGAGAATATGACTATAAATATCCGCATGGAGCCTTGTCCCCTATGGGAAAAAAATCATAAATAGAATAGTTATTATTTCTACATACATACTAATATGGTATAATACTTCACAATAATGCCTATTGCATCAAAAATAAAGGCAAACAAAGGAGGAAGCTTATGAAAGGTAAGACTCCTACAGAGTCTATGGTTGAAATGACAGAATTAGTTCTTCCAAATGATACAAATATCCTTGGCAATTTACTGGGTGGGCGTATGATGCACTGGATTGATATTGCAGGAGCAATGGCTGCATCCCGCCATTCTAATACAACTGTTGCTACAGCTTGTGTAGATAGACTAGATTTTAGACATCCTATTAGAGTAGGAGAATTAATAATGCTTAGGGCAAAATTAACTTGGGTCGGCAAAACTTCTATGGAGGTAAAAGTAAAAGTTTATGCTGAAAATATCAAAACTGGGGCAACAATCTTAACTAACAAAGCTTATTTAACTTTTGTCGCTTTAGATGAAGAAGGAAAACCTACCCCTGTTCCTCCCCTTATTCCTGAAACAGATGAAGAAAAAAAGGACTATCAAAAAGCTGAGCTAAAAAGAATTGAAAGGCAAAAAAGAAAAGAAGAAAAATTAAAAAACAATCCTATAGAAAACAATGAAAACATTGATGACAATAACTAGTTATAAACCCATTCTTGCTTTTAAGAATGGGTTTTATAAATTCATGCTTAAACTTTCTTTAAGTCTTAATGCCAACATAGTATTTCTCTGCTGTATTTTATTATTAGAAACTGCTATGGCAATTGCTTTTTTTGAACCAACCAATACAATTACTTTTTTTGCCCTGGTTACACAAGTATACAATAAATTCCGCTGTAGCATCATGTAATGCTGCATAGTAAAAGGAGCAACTACTATTTTATATTCACTTCCCTGACTTTTATGAACTGTAGTGGCATATGCCAAAACAACTTCGTCCAATTCAGTTAGATCATAATCAACATCTATACCATCAAAACGGATTATTAAGCTTTTGTCTTCTTGATTTATATAAACTATGCGGCCAATATCCCCATTAAACACATTCTTATCATAATTATTTTTAATCTGCATCACTTTATCATTTAATCTATAACTAATGCCTCCATATTGAATAGCTAATCTTGAAGGATTAAGGGCTTCTTGTAAAACTATATTCATATTATAGGCTCCACTTTCCCCTCTTTGCATTGGACAAAGCACTTGAATATCCTCTATCGGATCTACTTTATAATATCCAGGAAGCCTTTTGGTACAAAGGTCTCTTACTATTTCTACAAGCTTTGGAGCTTCTTCTTGTATAAAGAAAAAATCAGTATTTTTGCCTCCTTTTAGTATGGGCATAAGTCCTTTATTTATTCTATGAGCATTGGTAATAATAGCGCTCCCCAAAGCTTGCCTAAAAATCTTCGTTAGTTTAACTACAGGAATAACTCCACAATCAATAATATCCTTTAGAAGATTTCCTGCCCCTACAGAGGGCAATTGGTCTACATCACCTACTAATATAATAATCGTGCTATCCTTTACTGCTTTTAAAAGATTGTACATTAAAATAATATCTACCATGGAAACTTCATCAATGATTAATACATCACATTCTAATGGATTTTCTTCATTTTTTTGATAGCCTTCTGTAGGTTTGTATTCCAATAAACGGTGTATAGTTTTTGACTCCATACCTGTAGCTTCCGACATTCTTTTTGCAGCTCTTCCTGTGGGAGCTGCTAGAAGTATTTTTCTACCCATTCGTTTAAAAACTTCAATAATAGCTAAAGTAGTTGTTGTTTTACCTGTACCTGGTCCACCCGTAAGCACCATAAACTTTGAATTTGCTGCACATTTTACTGCTTTTATTTGAATTTCATCGTACTGAATATTATGTTCTTTTTGAATGGCTTCAAGGACTTTTTCTAGACTTATTTCTGCTTTTGGAATATCACAAGCTAATATTTCCTTTATTCTTTTAACCACACCTGTTTCACTATAATAAAAAGGCGGTAAATAGACTTCTGTGCTTTCTTCCATAATCAGATCTTTTTCTTCCAACATAATAGCAATAGTTCTATCAACTAATTCTTTTTCTAGTTCAAGAATTTTTACTGCCTCTTCTATTAATACATCTTTTAAAACATAACAATGTCCTTCGTTAGATAATTCATTTAAAAGATAAATAATTCCTGAACGACAACGCTCAAAAGATTCTTTTTTAAAACCTAATTTTTCAGCAATCTTATCAGCAGTTTTAAAACCAATTCCCCAAATATCATCTGCCAATCTATAAGGGTTTTCCTTTACAATTTCAATACTTTTATCTCCATATGTTTTATAAATTTTTACTCCATATGCAGTGGAAACCCCATGGCTTTGCAAAAATATCATAATATTTTTTATTTCCTTTTGCTCTTGCCAAGCCTTTTTAATAAGCTTTAAACGCTTTTTTCCAATACCATCTACCTCTATTAATCTATCTGGCTCATCTTCAATAATTCTTAGGGTATCTTCTTTAAAATGCTTTACTATTCTCTTTGCATAGACAGGACCAATACCTTTTATTAAACCACTTCCTAGATACTTTTCTATACCAGCAATGCTAGCAGGGATAGTTTCTTTAAAATCGAAGGCTTGAAATTGCTTGCCATATTTACTATCATATTTCCATTGTCCTTTTATATGAAGAGTTGCACCTATATTAACAGAAGCAAAATTACCTACGACTGTAACAAGCCCCGAAAAACCCTTAGATTTTATTTTGATAACGGCAAAGCCATTTTCTTCATTGCTATATGTAATTCTCTCAACTACTCCGCTAATAAAATCCATAATAAAACCATCCTATTATTTTTTAAGTATCGGCTGCCATTAATAATTAAAGTTTATAAAAATAGAGCCATTAATGTTAAGAATATAATTGCACTTATACCAAATAGACACATAATTATAAGAGCCTTCTTATCAGATATAGGCAGTTTAATTGAAGATAAAGTCCATGGCCCCTTAAGAAGTTCTTCTCTACCTGTTAATACTCTATGATATATTTCATCAAAATCATAAGCTTGATAGTGGATATTAATATTTGTATCTTTGCTGGCTATCATTAAGTCAATTCCCGGTCTATTAACTCCTGCATTATTTGTTAGCGTAATAAAAATTATCTCATTCCATAAAATTTTCTTTTCTTTAATAATTGTTTTTTCTATTATACCTTCATTATCTATACAGTAATAAGTAGATTTAATATAAATAATATTTATTATCAAAGGAATATTTACAAGAACTATAAACAGTAAATAAAGCTTAAAATTATGAATACTATATTCCCCTTTGTAAGTATCAAAGTAGATAAGTAAAATTAATAAGTTAAGAATTATCATGGTTAAAACTGAAGGAAGATAATATGATAAAGCTAATTTATATTTTTTCATACAATCACCTTTCTACTTTTTTGGTAAAGCAATTCCGTTTTTACCTAATGGAATTTCATGGTCCAAGCCTACAAATTTGCCCTCTTTTGTCCATAAGACTTCTTTTACAAAATTATATTTTTCTTCGTCCCAAGTCACAAAATCATCAAGAACCAAACCTCCGGTATCTCCTGAATTTGCATTAAAACACCAGAATGTATGATGTAATTTATGTTTTTTAATGAGTTCTCTTAAATATTTCATCCAAGTAAGATTAGGCTCAGACATAAATCCTCCCCACTCGCCAATAAGTAAAGGGGCTATTTCATCTTCATATATAAACATCCAATTATCACGCCAACAATCTTTATAAAGACTTTCATATGTAAAAGCACCTTCAAACCATGGCTGAGCATAAACTGCAGGTCCATAATCATGAGGAGAGTATACAAGTTTATTTTGGTATTTTCCTAAATTAATAGGGTAATCTTTTACACCTCTTAAATTTCCTCCCCACCAATTAATATAATAATCTGCAGAATTAGTTGATGAATAATCACCATTTGTTTTTATATTTTTAGGATATATTTCTATACCTTCTACTAAAACAAGAACGTTAGGATTTTTTGAAAGAACTGCATTAGCAGCTTTTTCTGCAACATACTTCCAATTTTCAGGATCTTTTGAGTCATTCCATATTGCCCTTGGAGATTCATTAGGCTTTCCATGGGGTTCATTTTTTAAATCATAGGCTATAATAGTGTCATCATCCTTGTATCTTTCTGCCACCCAAGAAAGAGAATCTAAATAATCTTGTTCTGTAATATCTGCTTCAAACCAAACGGGCTTCATATGGCCCATTGGATCTGTCTTTGCTGAATGGATATCTATCATTATCTTTAAACCATTTGCCCTGGATTGACCAACAACATAATCAAATATTTGTAAACTATCCATGCCAACTAAGTATGAATTAATTGCCTCATTAAAATTTGCCTTAGGTGGATTGCCGCTAGCCCACTGCAAAATTAATTCACTGGAAATAGGTATTCTTAATAAATTAAAACCTCTATCTGCTATAGCAGCAAGAGACGTGTTTAAGTCAGCAGCCCATAAACCATCAAAAGTATTGGTTCCTGTATTATAACCAAACCAGTTGACCCCGGTTATCCATACTTCTTGACCGTATTTATCTACAATTTTGTTGCCTTTTACATATAGCCAGTCATCTGTAGTTGGAGCTGGAACATCCTTAGGCATAAGTTTTTCTGGTTGAACATATTCCCTGGAGCCTTGATTATTATTTACTTGATTGTTCTCAGCAACGTTTTCAGCAATCATTGTATTATTTTCTATATAGGATACTTTAATAGAATTTGAGTCAATGTTATTAACACCCACTAGAATACAACCAAAAGCTACGCTACCCTTTGCTGGAATAATTTGATTAAATTCTTCTCCAATAAAAATTATCTTATTATTGTCTATTCTATAAGTAGCATTCCAAATCTGATCTATCTGTGAGCCTTCGGACGCAGCTATTTCAACTTCCCAATTAGATATTTCAAAATCCCCATTGTTATGTACTGTTATATCAGCCTGGGTATAAGTTACTCCATTATTTTCCCAACTGTTGCCTACTAAAAAATCTACTTTTAAATTAGAACTTTGACTTTTCTTATGGTCTTCTTGATTTTCCTTAACATCATCTTTTAGATCTTTCTCTGTTTCTTCTTGTGCTTCTTTGTTGCTGCCAATTCTTACAATCTCATTGCCATCTATCTCTAAGCTTCTATTATTACAAGCACTAGCAAAAACTAATATCATAACAAGAGCTAATAATAAAGAAATTATTCTTTTTGATAAAATTCCTTTCATACTTTTGTAGATCACTTTACCCCTCCATCTCATATCTGTAATATCATTAGTTTTAAGACTTACTATTCAATAATTCCACATTATTTTATATTATACCATATTTGCATATCTTAGTAATAAAA
Source organism: Candidatus Epulonipiscium sp. (assembly GCA_012518815.1). GTDB lineage: Bacteria > Bacillota > Clostridia > Lachnospirales > Defluviitaleaceae > JAAYML01. Next base: position 15,327 of record JAAYRK010000079.1, read on the forward strand.
AATAAGCTATGGACTTTAAAAACAAGCCATAGCTTATTATGCTTTATTAATTACTTCTTAGAAGGATTTATATTTGTTTTTTCTAAGTTTAACAGATATTCTTTTATTTCCAAGCCACCACCATAACCAACTAGTTTCCCATTAGAGCCAATGACTCTATGACATGGAATAAAAATAGCTATTGGATTTTTATTATTAGCCATACCTACTGCCCTTGCAGCCTTAGGATTACCAATAATAAGGGCAATATCTTTATAAGAGCAAGTTTTAGCATATGGAATATCACATAAAGCTTTCCAGACCTTCATTTGAAAATCAGTGCCTTTTGGTGCAAGAGGCAAACTAAATGTCTTACGATTTTTATTAAAATACTCAAGCAATTGCATACTTGCTTGCCTTAAAAGCTCTGTTTCTTCAATTATATATTCCTCATTAATAAGCTCTTCTTTATTAAGTAACAAGTTGCTTATATAACCTCTTTCTTCGGCTATGCCTATTTCTCCTATAGGAGTATTGTAATAAAATACTTTTTTCATAATAATTCCTCCAAAGGATTTGCAACTAACAACTACTAGTTTTTGTATAAATCTTTATTGCATCCCTTAAAAACTCAGCTGCACCAACTTTTATCTTATCATAATATGCCTTAAATCTTTCATCTGCAACATACATATCAGCTAATCCTGCATGGGCTTCTTTACTATAGTCAGCCCAAGTATAGCTTAACCACTGGCGATGTAAATCAGCTGCTTTTTGTGCTAAGTCACTTGAAGGATCCTTGGTTTCCATAGCAGTTATTAACACTTTGTTTAATTCCTCTTCTAATTTTTTAAATTCATTATACTGCTCTATTGTCATATTTAGCAATTTTGCATTAGATTCATCTACTGCTTTATTTCCATATTTTTCTCGTATTTCTTTTCCATACTTCTTTTCATTTTCATCAATTAATTCTTCTTTAAAGCCTTTAAACTTTTCTTTGTCTGTCATAATAATTCTCCCTTCTAATGACGCTAAAGTCTTATCAACATTTTCAATAAGTAAATCCAATTGGCTTCTTTTTTTAAGAAGTTTTTTTCGATGCTCAATCAATGCAGTAAAAGAATCAAAATCATCAGAGCTAATGAGTTTTTTTATTCTACCTAAATCTACCCCTAACTCCCTATAAAATAATATTTGTTGTAGTGTATCCACTTCTTTTTTGCCATATATACGATATCCTGAAGAATTAATTCTTGCAGGTTTTAGTATATCTATTTCATCATAATATCTAAGGGTTCTAGTGCTTATTCCTGCCATATCTGCTAATTGCTTTATTGTATATTCCATATAAACAGCTCCTTACAAGAGTACTCTTTAGTACACTACTTCTTCCTTTACTTTAATGATTGAAACATCTATATATATGGTACACCTTAACGTAACGTAAAGGTCAAGGATATTTTAAAATAATTTTTTATAAAAAATTATATATTATACTAATATAACTAAAAAAAACCTTTCGTTATTATATTTTTATTAACGAAAGGTTTTTAGCTTAGTATTTTATTTTGAAATAGTTGCTTTTGCAAGCTTTTCAAAAGCAGCTAAGGATTTTTTAATCTTTTCATAAGAAATACAATAAGCTAATCTTACATGTCCTGGACATCCAAATCCTGAGCCTGGTACAAGTAAAAGGTTGTATTTTTTTGCTTCTTGACAAAACTCTATGTCATTTTCAATAGGAGTTCTTGGGAATAAGTAGAAAGCTCCTTCAGGCTTAATGCAAGTAAAGCCCAATTCAATTAAATGGTTATATAATAAATCTCTGTTCCTCTTATATATTTCTACATCTACTTCAGCATCTATACAATCTGCAACAACTCTTTGAAATAAAGAAGGTGCATTAACAAAACCGAGAATTCTATTAGCAACATTTAATGCTGACATAACACTTTCAAAATCATCCATTTTAGAATTTGTAACAATGTAGCCTATTCTTTCTCCCGGAAGGGATAAAGATTTACTATAAGAATAACATATAAAAGTGTTTTTATAATATTTTAAGATATAAGGAACTTCTATTCCATCATACACTATTTCTCTATATGGTTCATCAGATATAAGATATATGCTTGTTCCAAACTCTTCTTCTTTTTCTAAAAGGGTCTTTGCCAGTTCCTTTATAGCTTTTTCGCTATAAACAACTCCTGTAGGATTATTAGGAGTATTAATTATTACTGCTTTTGTTTTAGCTGTTATTTTTTCTTTTAAGACTTCAATATTAGGCTCAAATGTTTCAATATCAGGAGGAACAATCACTAATTCCCCATCATAATTACTTACATAATTGCGGTATTCTCCAAAAAAAGGAGCAAAAACAATTACTTCATCCCCTGGATTTATTAATGTTTTTAAAATAATATTTAGTCCTCCAGCTGCTCCGCAAGTCATAACGATATTATTTTGTGTAACATCAAGATTATGCTTATGATTAATAAAGTCTGCAATTTTAGTCCTTACAGCCTCATAACCTGAATTATTCATATAACCATGTACAAGGTTAGGATGTTCCGTATTTAATATTTTGTTTATCGAACTTTTTATAGTTTCCGGAGGTTCTACATTGGGATTTCCTAAACTAAAGTCAAACACATTTTCTTCTCCATGAATTTTTGCAAGCCTTTTTCCTTCTTCAAACATAGCTCTTATTGTTGAGCTGTTTTCTACTAATACTTTCATTTTTTTCGATATCATTTTAATGCTCTCCTTTTTATTGCCATTTGATGATTTAAAATATATAGTTAATATTTTACTATTTTAATGCACTAAAATCAATCGAGTATAATCAAAAGTCTTTTTTATAATAGAAATTAATAAAATTATTATGGGGTTAAATAACATCTTTCCTAAATTAATTAAAAAGTTTTTAAAAATATAAATTCTTTTGACTAATCGCTTTAACTATATTAAAATATTCAAGAAGTATTTATTTCAAGGAGGGAAGGCTTTGTATTATATTGATAGAAAGAAGACATTTTTAAAGGATTTTGATGAAAGTTCACAAATTACCTATTCTAAAATCGGAAAAATAAAAGCACTGTTTTGGTTAATCAGTTTTTTGATAATTATCTTGATTCTAATGGTACCATCTATAGTTTTAAATATTGCTCTTTCTATTTTTGCTGTAGCGACCAATACAGTTGAGATTATTAACGAAATGTCGACTAATCCTAAAAATCCAATGTTATCCCAATGGATTAATGTAACTTTATCAACAGGAATAAATATACTTTCTTTTTTCATATACATAAAATTAATTGAAAAAAGACCCTTTAAAACAATAGGTCTAAAAAGCAATAAAAAGCTTATTAAATATTTAAAAGGAGTATTAATTGCTATTCTTATGCAATTAATTTATTTTAGTATTATTTTAATTTCTGGTTTTGGTGAAATATTATCAGAACCTATTTATGCAAGTTATTCTTTTGGTATTTCGGCCATTGGACCTGTTTTAATGTTTTTGATCGCATTTATTATACAAGGAGCTAGTGAAGAAGTGGCCATAAGAGGTTGGCTTTTACCTGTACTTTCAAAGCATTATAAGCCAGTTACAGCTATTATAATCTCTTCGCTTTTCTTTGGTATTTTACATGCTCTTAATCCAAATGTTGCTATACTACCTATAATAAATCTAATTTTATACGGTATATTTGCATCCTTATATGCCTTATATGATGATGGTTTATGGGGAATTTTTGCTCAACATTCCATATGGAATTGGTTTATGGGAAATGTCTTGGGCTTACCTGTTAGTGGTATGATTATAGGAAATTCAAGTATAATTGAAACAAAATTAACAGGACCTACATGGATTACTGGGGGAGACTTTGGACCTGAAGGTGGAATTATCGTTACAATTATCTTTACTGTAAGTTCCCTTATACTTATTAAACTATTAATTAATAAGGGCATTATAGTTCCTAAAAATAAGAACTCGACAAAAAATATAGAAGAAACTGCATAATAAAAAAGATGCTTAACTTAAGCATCTTTTTTATATTTCTTATACCCAACCACGGTTTTTAACTGCCTGTGCAACACGGTTAATAGAAATTACATACGCAGCATCACGCATATTTAAATTTTGATTAATTGACAAATCATAAACGGCTTTAAATGCTGCAGTCATTTTTGTATCCAATTTCTCCATTACTTCTTCTTTTTCCCAGAAATAATTCATGTTACATTGAACTTGCTCAAAATAACTACAAGTTACTCCGCCTGCATTAGCAAGAAAATCAGGAATAATAAATACTTTGCGGTCATTAAGAATTTTATCAGCTTCTGGTGTAGTAGGACCATTTGCTGCCTCAGCAATAACTTTTACCTGGCTGCTTATTTTATTAACATTTTGGTCAGTAATTTGATTTTCTAAAGCTGCAGGAATAAGAATATCTACATCTTGTTCAAGCCATGCTTCTCCTGGAAGAATTTCATAGCCTAATTCTCTTGCCTTGTTTTTATCTATACATCCAAAAGAATCTGTAATACTTATTAATACATCTGTGTCAATTCCATCTGTCTTTTTGAAAGTATAAGATGTTTTATCATTATTATCCCAACAAGAAACTGCTATTACTTTACCACCTAATTCACTATATAATTTAGCTGCATGCTGAGCAACATTACCAAAACCTTGAATTGAAGCTGTTGTTTTTTTAATATCTATAGCTAATTCTTTTAATGCTTCTCTTAATACAAATATAACACCATATCCTGTTGCTTCTGTTCTACCAAGAGAACCTCCCATTCCAACAGGTTTTCCTGTTATAACTCCTGGATATTTACCTCCATGAATTGTTTCATATTCGTCAAGCATCCATAACATATGTTTTGCATTTGTCATTACGTCTGGTGCAGGAACATCTTGTACAGGTCCTATGTTCTTTGCCAATTGTCTTACATAACCACGGCATACTTGTTCTTGTTCTCTTTCTGATAAATTGCGAGGATCACATACAACCCCACCTTTTCCTCCACCAAGAGGAATATCTACTACAGCACATTTCCAAGTCATCCACATAGATAATGCTCTAATGGTATCTACAGTTTCATCAGGATGAAAACGGATTCCTCCCTTAGCTGGTCCTCTGGCATCATTATGTTGAATACGATATCCTCTAAATACCTTTGATGTACCATCATCCATTTTTACAGGAATAGAAAAATGATACTCTCTCATAGGCTGACGGAGAAATTCACAAATTGCTTCATCAAGACCTATCTTTTTTGCTACACTATCAAATTGGGCTTGTGCATTTTTATATGCATTATAAGTCTCTTTGCTCATGTTTTACCTCCTAAATATACTAATTTCATAGTTCAACTCTAAATAATTATAACACTCTGTTTTTTTATCGTCAATGCAAGACATAAATATTAAAATGTCTTTTGTGTGACAATTCAACAAATTGTAATTAAGAAAATTATCCTCTATTGATATCCAACTATATCAACAAATCTCTGTGCTGCAGTAGATAAAGATACACTCTTTAAAAAACAAAAACCTATGGACCTTTTGGGAAGCTCTTCTGTCAAATTTATTTTATATAAAAGTTTTTTATCTAAGTAGTCCTTAGAAAATTCTTCTATAACACAAGCAATACCAAAATTATATTTTGAGAACTCCAATAATAATTCATGAGAACCAAGCTCTATTTCTGGTGTTAATCTTATTCCTTTTGAGGAAAAAATTTTTTCTACATACTGCCTTGAATTTGATTTTCTCTCCAAAAAAATCAAGGGATATTCTAATAACTGCCGTAGGCTAATTTCTTTAGTAGAAAGCTCCTTATACTTTTCTCCACAAACAAATATATCATGAATATCCATGCATTTTCTTACAGCTATAGCTGAATCTTTAACTGGTAAGTTGCAAATTGCCAAATCTATTTCCCCTGATTTTAAAAGACTACATAATTCCATTGTAGTTCTATTAATTATCTTAAGTTTAATATTTGGGGATTTATTGTGGAATACTGATAAATATGGTAATAAGAAATATTTAGAAATAGTATCTCCGACTCCAATTTTCATTTCCCCAACCATTAAATTTCTTGCTTCAAAAAGTTTTTTTTCACCAACATTAATTAAATTAATTGCTGAATTAATATATTCAAACAATAGCTTACCTTCATTGGTTAATTTTACCCCTTTTGAAGTTCTGGTAAAAAGACGTACACCTAGTTCTTTTTCTAAATTCATAATAGACTGACTTATAGCAGGCTGTGTCATATAAAGATTTTTAGCTGCTTTTGAAAAGCTTTTACAATTTGCCACTTCACAAAAAACCTTATATAAATCTAGTTTACTAACCATATAAGCTCCCCTTATATAGAATATTAAAGTTATTTATTTTACTTATATCATTATTTTGTGTATAATTCAAGTATATTAATATTTTAAGGAGAGATGCTAAATGGCTAGAATATCAGGAACTATAGCTAGAGGTCTTCGTACTCCCATTATAAATAAAGGGGACAATCTTGCACAAATTGTAGTAGATACCGTATTAAAAGCATCTCAAGTAGAAAATTTTTCTATAAGAGATAAAGATATCATTGGTATTACCGAATCAGTTGTTGCCAGAGCTCAAGGCAACTATGCAAGTATTGATGACATTGCAAAAGATATTAAAGCAAAATTCGGCGACGATACTATAGGTGTGATATTTCCAATTCTAAGCCGTAACCGTTTTGCAGTTTGTCTTAGAGGAATTGCAAAAGGAGCTAAAAAAATTGTTTTAATGTTAAGCTATCCTGCCGATGAAGTAGGAAATCATTTAGTAGATATTGATTTACTAGATGAAAAAGGAGTTAACCCTTGGACAGATGTCTTAACTGAAAAAGATTTTAGAGATTATTTTGGCTATATCAAACATCCCTTTACAGGTATTGATTATATAGATTATTATAAAGCCTTAGTAGAAGAATATAATATTGAATGCGAAATTATTTTTTCCAATAACCCAAAAACTATTTTAAACTATACAAAAAGTGTCCTAACATGTGATGTCCATACAAGATTTAGAACTAAAAGAATTTTAAAGGATAATGGTGTCCAAAAAATATTTAGCCTTGAAGATATTCTCTCTAGACCAATTGATGGTAGTGGATATAATGAAGAATATGGCCTGTTAGGCTCAAACAAAGCTACAGAAGAAACTGTTAAACTTTTCCCTAACCACTGTCAAGAACTTGTCGATGAAATACAAGCTATTTTAAAAGAAAAGACAGGAAAAATAGTTGAAGTAATGGTATATGGGGACGGAGCCTTTAAAGATCCGGTAGGCAAGATTTGGGAGCTTGCTGATCCTGTTGTTTCACCAGCTTATACAAAAGGTCTTGAAGGAACTCCTAATGAGATTAAACTTAAATATCTTGCAGATAATAACTTTGCAGGATTAAAAGGTGAAGAATTAAATAATGCTATATCTAACTTTATTAAAAATAAAAAGGACAACCTTGTAGGCTCTATGGAATCTCAAGGGACTACCCCTAGAAGACTTACTGATTTAATTGGTTCTCTTTGCGACTTAACCTCAGGAAGTGGAGACAAAGGAACACCTGTTGTATATATTCAAGGTTACTTTGATAACTATGCAAAATAAGCTGCCAAAAGGCAGCTTATTTTTTTAGAAATATTGTATTATATATTAGGAATTTGCCAATCAATTTCAGCTTGATTAGTCTTTTTTAAAAAATCATTAGTCTTTGAAAAATGCTTACATCCAAAAAATCCTCTCGAAGCTGATAAAGGACTCGGATGGGCAGCAGTAAGAATGAGGTGCTTTGGATTAGTAATATATTTTATCTTTTCTTTAGCATTATTTCCCCACAATAAAAAGACCATAGGACTTTCTTTTTTATTAAGTAGCTGGATAATATAATCCGTAAAAATCTCCCATCCTTTGTTTCTATGAGAATTGGCCTTGTTTGCTTCTACAGTTAAGCTAGTATTTAAAAGTAGTACTCCTTGTTTTGCCCATGGAACTAAATAACCGTTATTGGGTATAAAACAGCCCAAATCATCCCTTAATTCTTTAAATATATTTATTAAGGATGGTGGCGTCGCTACTCCCTTTTGTACTGAAAAAGCCAGGCCATGAGCTTGATTTTCTCCATGATAGGGATCTTGTCCTAAAATTAAAACTTTTGTATCCTTATAAGAAGTAATTTTTAAAGCTTCAAAAATATTATACATATTGGGATATATAGTTTTTGTTTTGTACTCCCTGGCAAGAAACTGTCTTAAGCTTAGATAATAATCTTTTTTAAATTCATTTTTTAATAGTTCATCCCAATCATTTCCTAGATTAACCACATTTCTTACTCCTTTTTATATTTATCATTATTATCTATCAAATCCCTTTTTTAGAAATACTAATCTTTCCTCCTCTTGCTCTGAAAAACCGCCATGACCATAATCCGGGTAAATTCTAATTTCCTTTTTAGCATTAATATGATTATAGGCTGCAAAACAAGTAGAAGGCGGACAAATAGTATCTTCTAAGCCTACACTCATAAGAACTTCTCCCTTGATTCTTGATGCAAGGTTCATATTGTCAAAATAGCTTAAAGTATTATACACTTTTTCTTCCGTTTTATGCAAGCTGTCATGAATTTTAAAGAAATGACTTATTTCTAAATAAGGATTTTCCTGTGCTAACTCAACAGCCCTTCTAAAATCGCAAAGATAAGGACAATCTGCCATAATAACTTTTACCTCGGGACATAGAGCCCCTACAGCTAAAGATAAGGCCCCGCCTTGACTGCCTCCTTCAACAGCAATACGACTAGCATCTATTTCTTCTCTTTCCATTAATAAGTCTATTACTCTAGCACAGTCCATATATACATAAAGGTAATAATAGTTTTTATGATTAAATATTCCTAAAGTCATCCATCCTGAAGCCCCTCCATTGTCGTAGTGATTATGGTCAGGGCTTTTTATATTTTGTCCCCTTGCTTCTGCTAAAAAGACTCCATAGCCTAAAAGTAAATATTTAAAAGTATGACTTATCACTCTATTATTCCAATTATAGCCATGATACATAGCAACAACAGGCACTTTATTATCTTTTGATGCCGTACTTGGCAATATTAATCTTCCGTGTATTCTAGAATTTCTAAAGCCATCATAATAAACATCATAAGCTTTTATCTGTTCTACTGGATAATCCATAGGGATATACTCTGCATTTAAAGGCTGCCCCTTTGACTCTTTTATAATCTCGTCCCAAAAAGCATCAAAATCCTCTGCTTTTGTTTGTTTTGGTTTGTAAAGCTTTAATTCTTCTAATGGCATATCAATAAAATTCATTTTTATCCCTCCAATAAGCAAGTCTCTAGTAAGTATGTTATTAATTATACTATACTAGAGACTCAAAAATATAACAATAAACTTTATTTAATTTTTTTATGTTTAAAATTTTTAACTTTATTTGCGTAATCAGATACTATATGTCCCTTACCAAAAAGTTTGTACTTATAAATTACAAGGCCATCTAAACCTACAGGACCACGTGCATGAATTTTATTTGTACTAATTCCTACTTCTGCACCAAAACCATATCTATATCCATCGCTAAACCTTGTAGAGCAATTTACAAATACACTTCCTGAATCCACAAGATTCATAAATAAGTCAACATTATCTTTATTATTACTGATAATGGCATCGGTATGTCCTGAACCATATTGATTAATATGATTAATTGCTTCTTCCATGTTAGAAACTATTTTAATAGCCAATTTGTAATCTAAATATTCCGTTGCCCATTCTTCCTTAGAAGCAAGCCCAACATCTATGATAGTTCTTGTTTTGTCACAGCCAACTAATTCTACTTGTTTGCTTTCTAATCTTTCTTTTAGCTTTGGTAAGAATTCTTTTGCTATATCTTGATGAACCAGAAGAGTTTCAGTTGCATTACATACAGCAACATACTGGGTTTTAGAATCTTCTACAATATCAAGAGCCATGTCAATATCAGCATATGCATCCACATAACAATGACAAATGCCATCTGCATGACCTAAAACAGGTATATTTGAATTTTCCATAATGTAACGTACAAATTCATTTGAACCCCTTGGTATAATTAAGTTAATATATTTATCCATTTTAAGCATTTCATTAACATCATCTCTTGTTTCAAGAAGTTGAATCCAACCACCATCAATTCCTACTTCTTTAGTAGCATCTTTTATTATTTCATATAATATTCTATTAGTATTTTTAGCTTCACTACCGCCCTTTAATAGTACTGCATTTCCACTTTTTAAACAAAGAGTTGATATTTGAACTAATGCATCAGGTCTTGATTCAAAAATAATACCAATTACTCCAATAGGACAGCTAACCTTGTATAACTCAAGCCCTTCGTCAAGCTCTGTAATCCCTTGAGTTATATTAACAGGGTCATCAAGAGCAATCAAACTTTTTATACCTTGAATAACGTCATCAATTTTTTCTTCATCAAATTTTAATCTCTTAAGAAGAGGCATTGCTAGGTTTTCTTTTTCACTTCTATCTAAATCTTCTTTGTTAGCCTTAATTATTTCATCTTTATTTTTTTCTAATCCTTTTATGATTTCATTTAAAGCTTTATTTTTTAATTCGCTAGTTGCTACAGCTAATTTTATAGAAGCATGCTTTGCCTCTACTGCCATATCTTTAATATTCATACCATCACCTACTCTAATTTATTACAATAATAATACTATAGCTCCTATATTTATGCAATAACTACTCTAGCTTAGCTTAAAGCTAATTATATAAAATAAAAAAAAATTTTGCAAAATATAGTATTGATAATTATCCTTGTAAAAGATAGAATGAATCATAAAGAATAGTAGTAAGAAGGGAGCAGCTTATTTTGAGTAAATATTGGAGTAAGTTAACAAAATCTTTGACACCTTATGTTCCCGGGGAACAGCCTAAGGATAAAAAATACATTAAATTAAATACAAATGAAAATCCATATCCTCCATCTCCAAAAGTATTAGAAGCTATAAGAAATGCAGTTAATGAGGATTTAAAACTATATCCTGACCCAAATGGAGATGAACTTAAAAAAGTTATTGCAGATTACCATGGAATTTCCGTAAATCAAGTATTTGTAGGAAACGGTTCAGATGAAATATTATCTTTTGCTTTTGCTACTTTTTTTGATTCCTCAGAAAAAGTACTTTTCCCTGATATTACATATAGCTTTTATCCGGTATATGCTAATTTTTATAATCTTTGGTACAAAGAAATTCCTTTAGAAGAAGATTTTTCTCTTCCATTAGATAAATTTAATATTCCTAATGGAGGTATTATTTTAGCAAATCCCAATGCACCAACTTCCAAATATGTAAGCCTTGATGATTTAGAGCTACTTATAAAAAACAATTTGGAAAAAGTAGTCATCTTAGACGAAGCTTATATTGACTTTGGAGGAGAATCTGCTATTAAATTAATTAATAAATATCCAAATTTGCTCGTCATTCATACTTTATCTAAATCCAGATCTTTAGCAGGACTTAGGGTTGGGCTAGCCATGGGAAATCAAGAATTAATCGAAGGCTTAAACCGAGTTAAAAACTCTTTTAACTCTTATACCTTGGACAGGTTAGCTCTGGCTGGTGCCATAGCTGCTTATAAGGATAAAGAATACTTTGAAAAAACAAGAAAAAAAGTAATGGAAACTAGGGAAAGAACAAAAAAAGAAATGAGGGCTTTAGGTTTTAATGTACTTGATTCAATGACAAATTTCATTTTTGCAAGCCATCCTAAAGTTAATGGGGAAAAAATATTTTTAAGTCTAAAAGAAAGAGGAATTCTTGTACGCTATTTTAACAAACCAAAAATTGATAATTACATAAGAATTTCTATTGGAACTGATAAAGAAATGGATTCTTTAATTAAAAATTTAAAAGAAATAATTATTTAAGTATAATAAAAATTGCTTTTCAAATGAAAAGCAATTTTTATATAAGAAAAAGTAATTTTTATACTGTTTGTTAAGCCTTATTGCCATTAATAAATAAAACTCCCAAAGTATTTGGACCACAGTGGGATGATATAACTCCTCCTGCTCTGGTAATTAAAATTTCTTCAAATCTATTTAAACTTTTTAAATAATTATGTACTTCTTCTATAATCTCTTCACTACATCCTGAATGAGTTATAAATACTCTTTTTTTGTCTGCACTTAATAAATCTTCTTCTAAATCTTTTGCATACTTTAATATTACTGATTTCATATTGCCCCTGTATTTTTTACCTACATCCATTTTTCCATCTACTACAATTATCTTAGGCTTTAGTTTCAAGGTATTTGCCAGTAGTGAAGTAACTGCTGAACACCTTCCACCCCTGTATAAGTATGTTAATGTATCTACCACAAAGCTTGCAGATACTTTAGGAACAATACTATTTATCTCACTAATAATTTCATTAACCGCTATTCCTTCTTTTGCCATTTCAGCAGCCCTAAGAACTTGAAGTCCAATTCCTGTAGATAAGTTCATAGAATCAATAACCCATACTTTATCATAGTCTAAGTTTTCTGCTGCTAATCTTACTACGCCACAGGTTGTAGACATCGCTTCCGATATCCCAAAAAATATTATGTCATCTCCTCTTTCTACAAAAGGTGTTAAAAAATCAATGGTATCTCCAAGAGATGGACATGCTGTTTTGGGAGTTTTCCCTACTTTATCTGACCATTGGTATATTTCGTCTGGCGAAATCTCTAATCCGTCTTTAAAACTATCATCTTCTAAATTAATCATTAGTGGAAGAATTTTTACATTATACTTTTCTAATAAGTCTTGCGATAAATCACAAGTACTGTCAGCAATAATTTGTACCATATATATCCCCCTATTCTTTTTTAAACTAATGGTTTTCCACAATACGGACAATACGCATAATGGTCATTTATGGCCGAACCACAGTTTAAACATCTATCTTTATCTATTATATCATTTAAAACAATTAAATCCTCTTTTTTTAAAGTTTCTATTTTTCCTTGTTCAATTTCTTTACCAAGCTGTGAATCAATCATATATACTTTTCTACAACAAGATGTTCGTATATAATAATTTATATTCCACTTAAATATAGGAATAAAAAATATATGAAAATAGTTATATGTTTTTATTATTTTATAACTACCTAAAGCTTCACAAGAAGGACAAATAGTGTTTCGTACAGATGATATTTCTTTTTCCTTTGTCTGTATTCCAAATATCCCGATAAAGAACATAAGCAAAACTCCTTAGTATGATATATATTCATATTATGAGTTAATTAACCATCATAAATATATTATCACTTTGTAAAAATCATAACAAGTTTATTTTAGAAAGGATACTATAATGAAATTAAACTACAATATTTTATATGGTACTTTTATTCACAG
>JAAYRK010000007.1 GCA_012518815.1 Candidatus Epulonipiscium sp.
ATCTTCATATTTATCTTCATATTTATCTTCATATTTATCTTCATACTTATCTTCGTATTTATAATCGTATTTATCCTCGTACTTATCTTGATATTTATCTTCGTTTGCAATAGGATTATATTCATAATCCTTTAATTCATAATTTTTAATCTTCTCAGCTTCATAATTTTTTAGTTCAAGATCTTCAATTCTTTCGATTTTATAATCCTTTAACTCTTGAACCTTATAATTATCATATTTATACTCCTCTAATTCTCTTATTCCTAATTTCTGCTCTAAAAATCTGATATAGGAATTTATAGCATTTCTAATCATCCCATTGCCAAAACTGCTAAAATCAGAATACTTTCCATTAGGACCATATTCATAGGCAATTTCTCTTAATTTGTTTAGATCTGTTTCTCTATAAATATCAATGTTATCGCCAGTTTGCTCATTATAATGTTCTGAAATCTTGTCAATTGATAGTGCATATTGAAAGGCAATATATTCAGCTATCCCATCATCTTGAATCATCCAATTTCTAAATTCATTTTTCATAAACATCTACCTCCGTTTTTTATTTTTAGAAGTATTTGCCGATTTATTTTTATATTCTATATTTTAACACATTTATTAACAATATAATATACAATAAAACAATTTTTTTACATAAATAATAAAAAGTCACGATATTATTATTTTTACCGTGACTTTAATTGATGTCAAAAATTATTAATTATGATTATTTGTTGAGTTCTTCTTCAATAATACGGGCTAGTTTTTCTGATTCTTCTTTAATAGTTTTCTCATCTTTTCCTTCAATCATAACTCTAACTAAAGGCTCAGTTCCTGAAGGACGGATAAGAACCCTTCCTTCCCCTGCAAATTTTTCTTCTAATTCTTCTATAGATTTTTTAATTATATCATTTTCTAAGTATTTATATTTTTTATCGTTTGAAACCTTTGCATTAACTAAAACTTGGGGTAGAACCTCCATAACACTTGCTAACTCAGAAAGTTTTTTTCCGGATTTTTTTAATACAGATAAAAGTTTTATAGCTGTAAGTATTCCATCCCCCGTTGTATTATAATCTAAGAAAATTATGTGGCCAGATTGTTCTCCACCTAAATTATAATCATTCTTTAACATTTCTTCTAAAACATATCTGTCTCCTACATTTGTTTTTTCTATTTTAATATTATTTTTCTCTGCCATAATAAAAAATCCTAAATTGCTCATAACTGTAGCTACTATTGTATTATCCTTAAGGGCATTTTCTTTTTTCATTTGAAGACCACAAATTGACATAATCTGGTCTCCATCTACCATATTCCCTTTTTCATCTACAGCAAGACATCTATCAGCATCACCATCAAAGGCAATACCTATGTCTGCTTTATTTGCTACTACTGCTTTACAAAGGCTTTCCATATGAGTAGAACCACAGTCTTTATTTATATTAGCTCCTGTAGGCTCATTATTTATTACAACTAATTCTGACCCTAAATCTTCTAATACTTTAGGCCCTGCTTTAAATGCAGCTCCATTAGCACAATCAACTGCAACTTTAAGTCCTTTAAAATCTACATCAACACATGACTTTAAAAAATCAATATAGTCATTAATAGCTTCAAATTTTTCAGTTATAGTTCCAACTTCTTCTCCTGTAGGAGTGGGTAATTGTTCTGCATTATCTAATATGATGGCTTCAATTTTTTCTTCAAGTTCATCACTCAATTTATAACCTTCATTATTAAAAAATTTAATCCCATTATATTTTACTGGGTTATGTGAAGCAGATATAACTACTCCTGCATCGGCATTATATTTTCTTGTAAGATATGCTACAGCTGGTGTTGGTACTACTCCTACTGTTATTGCTTTAGCTCCTACAGAGCATATCCCTGCAATTAAAGCTGCCTCCAACATATTACCTGATATTCTAGTATCTTTTCCAACTAGAATTTTAGCTTGATGTTGTGTTTCTTTAGTAAGTATATAAGCTCCAGCCTGTCCTAATTTATAAGCTAATTCTATTGTAAGCTCAGTATTAGCCACTCCACGGACTCCGTCAGTACCAAATAATCTTCCCATATTAATCGCCTTTCTTTCAAAATTTAATATTTCCTGTAAAAAACATTATATCATTATTTAGTAGCATCTAACAAGAAAATATGATGAAAACTATGCAAAATTCATATATTTTATGAAATAATTTAATATTTATATTAATAATGTATTTATCAAAATTTAAAAGAAGTACCTTGAAAACTCAAGATACTTCTTCAGATCTTTCTTCAACTTCTTCATCGCTTCCTTCAGCTTCCTCTTCACCTTCAATTAATTCAATTTCAACCATAGGAGTTTCTCCAACCTGTTTAATATTGCTAGGAAGGTTAAACTTTATAGGAACATTATGACGACCTTCACTTAAATTAGAAACATCTATACTTCCTTGAAGAGAGTTTTCAGATATTCTGTTTATGTCATCTTCTATTCCAAAAAGTTGTACAGTAACATCCTTAGAAATATATTTAAATTGTTTTTCAGTTCTAAGGGTTAATTTTGATGTTGGAATCTTAAACTCCTTGACTATTTGTTTTTTCACTTCTATTGTCACAGAGACTCTGCTTTCTGTACTATCCCATCTCGATACACCTGCAGGAAGTATTATTGTAGGATTAAACACTGTGCTTTGATCTAAATCTTCGAAAATTATAGTTGAAAGCTGAATTTGACTAATATTATTAACAACTTCTTCCTTTCCTACAATAACTATTTCTTCTGGTTCAATTTTTACACCTGTAGAAATATGGTTATTTGCATATGTACCTTGAATACTAGGAAGCAAAGTGACCTTTCGTTTTTTACCTATTTCGGCAGATACTCTTACACTTTTCACATTCTTGCTAAGTCCTGTTATTTCCTTACCTTGCAAATCATATATTTTAGGCTCAGCAGTAACTGTTTTATTTTCTAAAATATCATTAACATTTACTTCAATCTTTACAGAATTAATTTTATTAATTAAAGACTCCGCACCAGTAATAATCATTTCTCCCGGACTTACTTTTGGATCTAAAACAACATATTCATTATTTATTTGACCAACCATTTCTGCTTCTATTGGTTTTGTAATAGTTTTTCTTTCTTCTAATATCAAATCTAAATAACGGATTTGATTTCTCTCTTCGTATATTAATCCTTTGTAGTCTTCTGAAAAAGTAATTTCTATAGGAATTTTGTTTACTTCACTTGCCTTTGTATACCTATACAATTCAAGATTAGCAGTAGCTTTAATAACATCTAAATATTTTTTATTGTTTTTAAGCTTATCTAAAGTCAAACGAGTGCCACGTATATTTAAAGTTATATGTTTGTCTTCAATCTCATCAAAGTTTGCAATAATAAGATTATTGGCTTCGATTACATTTAAATTTTGAATTTCAACAGGTATTGTAAAAGTCATTGATTCTTCAGGATTTTTAATATTAATGACAATAAACCATAAGCCAATAGCTAAAACTAGTGAAAAAACTTTCCAACCTATATCTTTTCCTAATAAATCATTCATGCCTATGTCTACCCTTCCATAACACAAGTTTTTTTCTATCCATCTTTTTACTTGAGCTATCCCTTAGCATTGTTCTGATAAATTCTCCTTTTATGTTTCTTGTTAAAGAACCTGAATCCGTTACAGAAATAATACCTGTTTCTTCAGATACCACAATTGTAATTGCATCTGAAACTTCACTAATCCCAAGAGCTGCTCTATGTCTTGTTCCTAATTCTTTGCTTATCTCTAAGCTATCAGTTAAAGGAAGATAGCAAGTAGCAGCAGATATCCTGTTATTTTTAATGATTACTGCTCCGTCATGAAGAGGTGTATTTTGTTGGAAAATATTAATAAGTAATTGAGCAGTAACTATTGCATCAACTTTTATTCCAGTTCTTTCATATTCCCCTAATTTTACATTCTTTTCAATTACAATAAGAGCACCAATTTTATTATCCGACAAATGCTCAATAGCTTTAACTATTGCTTCTATAGTATTAGATGAAATTTTTTCTTCTCCTTCTCTTTGTTCATCAAAAACCATAAAAGTTGAGAAAAAACGTCCTCTTCCTAATTGCTCCAATGCTCTTCTAAATTCTGGCTGGAAAACTACAAATACAGCAATAATTCCAACAGAAATAGTATTGGATAATATCCACCACACTGTATTTAAACGAAATACATAGGCAATAATTGCTGCAGAAAAAATAACAACAAGACCCTTAAAAAGAGCCCAAGCCCTGGTGTCTTTAATCCATGTGATAATTTTATAAATAAGATATGCAACAATAAGTATATCCACAATATCCCCTATACGTATATGAGGAATATTCATAATAGACCATTTTAATTGTGAAAATATATCCCTTAAAGAGTTCAAATTCATTACTCCTCTTTTTTTATTCTTATTCTTTAATTATAGCATGTTCTATTGGATTTTGTTAATTTTTTTATATTTTATTGCTGTGGTAATAAATTCATAACTTATTAATCTAATAAATCCTTTTCAAGTAATTGAGATATTCTTACTGCTTCCATCGCATCTTGTGCATATCCGTCAGCTCCTATTTCCTTGGCAAATTGTTTAGTTACAACTGCTCCACCTACAATAAATTTAGTGTTTAAGCCTTCTTTTTTAGCAGCATCTATTACATGCTTCATTTCTCCCATTGTAGTTGTCATAAGGGCTGACAAACCAACTATTGGTGCAGCCGTCTTTTTTGTTTCTTCTATTATTGTTTCTTTTGGAACATCTTTTCCAAGATCAATAACGTCAAAACCATAATTCTTTAGCATTAAGCCAACAATATTCTTACCTATATCATGAATGTCACCTTTAACTGTTGCAAGGATAATCTTAGTCTTTTTCTTTACGGAGTTTTCTTTTAGTAAAAGAGGTTCCAAATAATCAAAGGCTTTTTTCATGCTTTCCGCACTTAAAATTAATTGAGGAAGGAAATACTCTTTCTTATCATATAATTCACCTACTTTATTAATAGCAGGAATTAATAATTCATTTACTATATAATAAGAAGAATGGCCTTCTTCAAGAGCAATTTTTATATGGCCTTCTATTTCTTCTTTCTCTCCTTTTAATACACAATCGTATATTTTAGATAAGATACTTTCTTCTTTAAAATTACTTTCTGAAAGTTTAGCTTCAGTTAAAGATTTATTAAAATAATTTATATAAGCTTTACATCCTTTGTCCCTACCAGTTAATGTATCTCCAGCAATCTTTAAATTCATTAAATCTTCACTATCTGGATTAGCAATTGCCATATTAAGACCTTTGCTCATAGCCATCAATAGAAATGCTGAATTTAACCAAGTTCTTTCAGGAAGTCCAAAAGATATATTAGACAAGCCTAAAATTGAAGATGTATTTAATACAGAAGATGCATATTCTACCACTTTTAAAGTTTCTATAGGAGCTTTTTCATCAGAAGATACTGTCATAACAAGACCATCTACTACCATATCTTCTGGACCATAAGCTACTTTTTTTGCTTCTTCTAGTATTTCATTAATAATCTCAATTCTTTTTTCTGCTGTAGCAGGAACTTCTTTGTCGTTTAATGGAAGTGCAATAAACATGGCACCATATTTAGAAGCAACAGAAAGTAGCTTTTTTAATTTCTTCTTTTCTCCAGATATTGAATTTACAAGGGCTCTTCCTGGGTAAATTCTAAGGGCTGCTTCAATAACTTCTGCTTCTGATGAATCTATACATAAAGGAAGATCAGAAATTACAGATAAATTTTCAACAATTTCAATCATAGTAGCTTTTTCATCAATACCTGGCATGCCAACATTTACATCCAGCATAGAAGCTCCCTTTTTTTGTTGCTCGAGGGCAAACTTCCTAACTATTGATAGCTTGCCTTCTAGCAATTCTTTTTGTAAATCTTTCTTACCTGTAGGATTAATTCTTTCTCCAACAATTCTTAGAGGCGTATCTTTTCCTATAAATACTGTTTTTCTTACGGATGTTGTAGCACTGATTCTTTTTTCAAGCCAAGCTTTAGGACTATATTCTTTTGATTTCAAACTTAATAGTTTTATATGTTCAGCTGTAGTACCGCAACAGCCCCCTATAAGATTGACTCCTGCTTGAGCAAAATCAGCAAAAAATGCAGCAAAATCTTCAGGATTCAAATCATAATAAGTTTCACCATTTTTCATAATAGGCAAGCCTGCATTTGGCTTTACAAAAACAGGTACACTGGCAACAGTTTTCATTTCTTTAATAATAGAAATCATATCTTCAGGTCCCGTAGAGCAATTACAGCCAACAGCATCTGCTCCTAGGGCTTGAAGAGTAATAACTGCTGTAACAGGATCTGTTCCTGTTAAAGTTTTTCTTTCTTCTTCAAAAGTCATACTCACCATTACAGGTAAATCGCAAGTTTCTTTTATTGCCAGCAAGGCAGCTCTTGCTTCTTGAATGTCAATCATAGTTTCAATTACAAATAAGTCCACTCCCCCTGCTAGAAGGGCTTCTACTTGTTCCTTATAAACATCTACTGCTTCTTCAAAATATTTATCACCAAAAGGTTTAATAAATTTCCCTGTAGCTGATAGATTACCCGCTACTAATACTTCCTTACCTACTATATCTTTTGATAACTTAGCTAAATTTATATTTATCTCTCTTACTTTATCTTCTAAACCAAAAGTTTCTAACTTCCACCTATTTGCCCCAAAAGTAGGAGCATATACTATATCTGAACCTGCTTCTTTATAAGATTTTTGAATTTCTCTTAAAGTATTAGGGTTTTTTAATATCCATTCTTCAGGACATACTCCTTTAGGCATACCTCTTTTTTGAAGTTCTGTTCCCGTTGCTCCATCTAAAATAAGAATTTTTTGTTTTAATTTTTTATAAAAATCTATTTTATTCATTAGTATCTTCCTTCCCTTCAAATTTTTCAACTCCACATATAGCTGTCACAGATTTTTCTGGAACCATCATAAAACTCTTGGTTAAACTCATTTCAAGTTTCTCTAAATTTAATTCCTTAAAAAACATCTCTTGATATTTTAAATCTAAATCCCCGTAACCAGGGCTGTATCTAAAAGAAGTAAGTCTTCTCGCCTCTTTTTTAAGGGTATTGTTGATATATTCCATAACCCATTCAACAGTTTTATCTGCAACTTGGGATGCAGTAGAATCAAAGGTCACCGCTTTTACTGAATTACCCTTTTTTATTTCATTATTTATACTATCTATTATTTCATGACCTATAGTGGAAGCCATTAAGGCAACATCATCGCTATATTTTAATAGTTTAGATAAGCTTCTACTTTTAATTATATGTTCACCAATAGTTACGCTCTCCTCGTCCCTTTTTAGAATAGGTAATATTAAAAATGCCCCTTTAGGCCTACAAAGACTTAAAGCTTCCCAAATAAGCTTTTCTATTTCTTCTTCTTGTTCTTTAGTTAATACTGTTTTTCCTTTTCTATAACCCAACCTGTATAATATTCTTTCTATAGGTGGTTCAATCCATATGTTATTAAAATAGCTTACATTTGTATTCAATACAATCACTTCCAAATAGTTTTATTGAATTTATACCACAGTTTATAGATTAGTGCAACAAAAAAACCGTAGAAAGGATCTACGGTTAATCTTCTATTATTCTTTTAATTTCTCTTTTTGGTTTCTCAAGTATGATTTTAGGTATTACTTTAACATAGTAGTAGTTTTCTTCATCTTCAAACTGCACATTTTCTACCCTTGAATAATCGACCACTCTATAGAAAAATTGAATAACAAACATAATAAGCATAGAAATAATAATGGAAAATAACATACCAAATATATTTATTTCAGCGTCAACAATCAAAATTCCAATTAAAAAACCAATTAAATTTATTCCAGCTCCTATCCCAATAGCAATATACCAAGAATAATCTATAGACAATTTACTAATAATATATACTACTAAAATAACAATAGAAAAAATCATAATTGAAATTATTGCTGTTTGGTTTTTAGCAATCCCTTGAATAATTGTCATATATATATTTGCCAGATTGTTAGGCATTTCCATAATTTCTTCTGACTTCATTCCAACGACAGTTTGGATATTAGGTATAAAGTACCAAATTATTGTTCCAATTGCAATCGGAATTATACTGCTTACTCCCAAAAATAAACCTCCAAAAATGGGAACCAAATAAGGAATCTTGAAAAAATATGCTAAAAGCATTGCTATAATTAATAAACTTTGTTTAGGAAATAGCCTAATATATAAAAGATAAATAATAAGTAAAAAAGCAAAAATTAATATCGCTGTTTCAACAGAAACAAATACTAAATGAGTAGTTACAAGAAGAATAATCAACAGAAAAACCCATTGTACGGAAATAATAGTGCATATAATTCCAAACAAAATACCTATAGGTATGCTTGTAAGAGACTTCGCATAACCCATAATGCTAATAAATTGAAAAATTATAAACCAAGTTAAAAATTTTATAATCGGAAAAATTATCTTTTCTTTGCTTTTATAAAAAGCTATTATTGTCTCCCGGATTTGATAAATTTGATCCATAATCTTCTTTATAAACCTCCTCTTGTTCTAAAGATTTATGTTCATCCAATTGTTTTAGCATTTCTAAATAATTTTTAATTCTTTTTTGAGATTCTTCATATCTTTTGTTATAAACATAAGAAGATAAGAAAGAATAAAAAACAATAAGAATAAGTATAAAAATTCCTATACGTATACCATATAATTTATAGTCTAAATCAAAAATATCCACTTTTTCAATAAAAATTTTATATAACAGAAACATCCCAACAATTATAAATCCAGCTATTGCGGCCGAAATTCTTGCCCACCAATTTTGTAAATATACATAATCTGATTTATAATAGCCATTGATTTTTTCATCTATAGTACCATAATTTTTTTCATAGATAGCCAATTTAGACATTAGCCTTATCTTTTCTTTATCAATCAATAAAAATCCCTCCTTTTATAAAATAGGATTGGCTATTATTTTAACTAATATCTTGCTTACTAAAGGATCTTGTTACATTTAACCTTTTCTATTATATCATAATAATAGAAAAGTTGTTCCATTTTTTAATTTTCTTTGTATATTTATTAAATAAAAATAATAGCGTGCAATAACGGCACGCTTTTATTTGTTTATTCAGACAACAGCCCACCTACTGAGTATCTATTAGAAGGACTCCATAAGATCCATTCATCAAGTCCTGCATCATAAGTTGCTTGAATTTGCTCCCTAACTTGTTTTGGGCCATAAGGCTGATAATGATCAATCCATGAAGCAGTAAAGTCTTGAAGCCATGGTCTTACAATAGCCCTATGCTCTCCTTCAGGAATCTGTGCTAGCTTTTCATTAGATGCTTCCATTGACCTTAATACTATCTCATAAGGTTGCAAATCCGGATAAGCTATTCCAAAAGAACCATCAGCATAGTGAGAAGGATATATCATGGGACAAATATAATCCAGGTGTTTTGCCATTTCAACATAATCCTGCCCAACAATTTCTGCATCTATTTTACTTGTAATAACCGTACCAAATACATCCGCAGATACAAACACACCAAGAGGTTTTAATTGCTTTACAGCATATTCCGTAAAATCATTAATTATTTCCATTTTAGACTTCTCATTTGCCAAAGGACCTAAATCTGCTAACTCTACTTTTAAGTTTTCTTCAAATCTAATATAGTCAAATTGTATTTCTTTAAAGCCCACCTTAGCAGCTTCTTTTGAAATATCAATAACATAATCCCAAACTTCTTTATTATAAGGATTTGCCCAGGCAACTCCTTTAGAACGAAAGATAGTACCATCCTTGTTTTTAATTGCTAAGTCTGGTCTTTTTTCTGCTAAATAAGGGTCTTTAAATACAACAATACGGGCAATAGGGTATATATTATTTTCTCTTAACTTATCCATTAATTCTTCTATATTTCTAATTCCTGCATTATTAGTTGCACCTATTTCATTTGCAATTGGTATATCCATATCAAATGTAATATATCCGTCATCACTTTTTACATCTATAACCATTGCATTAATTTCTGTTGTATTAGCTATTTCAATTAATTCATCGATATATTTTGAAGAACCTGCTTTCCATCCAGTTACATATATAGCTTTAAGTTTTTTAGGCTTTAAAAAAACAGAATAATCTATTGGAGGTTGAGACATATAATTGTCAAAAGATAATTGCTTATTGCTAAAATCACCTTCATCAGAAGACAAATTATCCTTTTTTTCATCATTATTTATGTTTTTAAATTGATAAAAAGCAAAATATCCAATTCCGATAATCAATACTATGCTAGCAATTGAAATAATTATTTTTAATATTTTTTTAGAATTCATAGCTTGTCTCCACCTTCTATATTCTTTGCCGTTTTATTATATCATATATAGCTTCCTCTTTCGACATCTATTTTTACTCTTATTAATTATCAAAAATTGTTATCTTTCTTAATTATTTTGTTTTAAATAATTAAACTATTTCCCTACAGTTAAAAACACTTTCTTGTACAAGAAAGTGCTTATTTTTGGATATGTTTCATAGTTGGGAATAATAGTACATCTCTTATGGAAGCAGAATTTGTAAGAAGCATAACTAATCTATCAATTCCAATACCTAATCCTCCTGTAGGGGGCATACCGTATTCTAACGCATTTAAAAAGTCTTCATCTATCATGTTTGCTTCTTCGTCCCCTGCAGCCCTTAGCTCTTCCTGATATTCAAATCTTTTTCTTTGATCAATAGGGTCATTTAGCTCGGAAAAGGCATTTGCAAATTCTCTTGCTGTAATAAACAACTCAAATCTTTCCGTATAATCTGGATTATCAGGTTTTCTCTTTGCTAAAGGAGAAATTTCAACAGGATGGTCCATAATAAATGTAGGTTGAATTAAATTTTTCTCAACATATTCTTCAAAGAATAAATTAAGAATATCTCCTTTTTTATAGTGCTCTTTATATTCAATATTGTGTTCCTTTGCAAGGGCTTTTGCTTCTTCTGTTGTGTTTACTTCATTAAAATCAATATTTGCATATTTCTTAACTGCATCTAACATGCTTAATCTTTCAAAAGGCTTTTCTAAATCTATTTCATAGTCGCCATAATTAATCTTAGCAGTACCAAGAACATTAATAGCTACAGTCCGTATTAATTCTTCAGTTAAATCCATCATTCCATGATAATCTGTATATGCTTCATAAAGTTCTAAAAGAGTAAATTCAGGATTATGTCTTATGGATATTCCTTCGTTTCTAAATACCCTACCTATCTCATATACTCTTTCCATTCCACCAACAATAAGACGCTTTAAATGAAGTTCAAGAGCTATTCTCATATACATGTCCATATCCAAAGTATTATGATGGGTAATGAAGGGTCTTGCTGCTGCTCCTCCGGGAATAGTATGTAAAACCGGAGTTTCTACTTCTAAAAATCCTCTATTGTCTAAAAACTTTCTAATTTCTTTTATGATTTTGCTTCTCTTTATGAATGTATCTCTTACTTCGGGATTAACAATTAAATCTACGTACCTTTGTCTATAACGTAAATCTGTATCTTTTAGTCCATGCCATTTTTCAGGTAAGATTTGAAGACTTTTTGAATGGAGCTCTATTTCCTCAGCCTTAATAGATATTTCTCCCTTTTTAGTTTTAAATACTTCTCCTTTAACTCCTATTAAGTCTCCTATATCAAAATGCTTAAATTCTTCGTACAATTCTTCGCCAATGCCATCTTTTCTAACATATGCTTGGATTCTTCCTTCTCTATCCTGTATATCACAAAAAGAAGCCTTACCCATTATTCTTTTAGCCATAATTCGGCCTGCAACAGATACAGTTTGTCCTTCCATTTCATCAAAATTATCATGAATGTCTTTACTATGATGAGTCACGTCATACTTAACCAATTTAAAAGGATCTTTTCCTTTTTCTTGCAATTCCTTGAGTTTCTCTCTTCTGATTCTTAACAACTCATTAATATCTTGCTCTTCATTCTCTAAATGAAGTTGTTTTTCTTCAGACATTTTTACACCTCCATTTAGTATAATTTTATCTATATATGTTAATTACTTTAAATTCTAGTTTTCCTTCAGGTACTTCAACTTCAACAACATCTCCAACTTTATGTCCTAATAACGCAGCTCCTACAGGAGATTCATTAGATATCTTTCCTTGTGAAGGATCTGCTTCCGTTGAACCTACAATTGCATAATCTACCTCTTCACATAATTCCATATCAAATATCTTAACTTTACATCCAATATTTATTTCATCTACTCCCACTTCATCCTCATCTATCACTTGGGCATTACGAAGTATCTTTTCAAGCTCTACAATCCTTGTTTCGATTTCTGCTTGTTCTGCTTTGGCTGCATCATATTCAGCATTTTCTGATAAGTCCCCTTGACCTCTTGCTTCTTTAATTTTTTCAGCAACTTCTTTTCTACGGACTGTTTTTAACTCTTGAAGCTCTGATTCTAATTTTTGCAGCCCCTCATAAGTTAAAACCACCTTTTTTTCAGTCATAAACAACTTCCTTTCCACTAACAATTGTTTTTATATGACGTTATTAGTTCATAGTAATAGCTCCATATCCTAAGGATTATAGCGTACCTAAAATATCTTGTCAATATAGTTCATTTTATTAATGACTATAACTTTGCCGTATTGGTAAAACTCTCCAACTCTCCAACCGTCCTTATTAATCTCCTTAATAATTTTTTTTAATAATATCAAATCATAATTATTTGATATTATATTATTAAACCAAGGCTTTGAAATATACCATAGCATTTCACAAAATTCCGTTGTATAGCTTTCATTTTTAAATAATAATGAAAAGTTATCAATAACAATTAAATCAGTTCTTTTTAGAAGAATATCCTTAACCATATCTTTATTACTGCCTATATAAATATATATCGAATTTTTTCTGCAATAATAAAAATTATTATGATTACTATCAGTACAATCAATAACAATGTCTGAGTTTTCTAATGTTGTTTTTTTATTATGTGATATAAGCTGCAAATTTAATCCTACATCTTCATATATATCTATAGATTTTTCTTTAAAATTTTCTAGCTTATCAGTAATAAGATTCAGATAATTTACATTAGGATATATTATATCAAGTACTAAATCTGTTTTTAAGTTTTCTCCATCTATTATTGTAATTTCAATATATTTTAATGGTTTATCTAATTTTTTTGCAAGTTCCTTTACTGCATTAAAAATAAATAAAGGAATTACATACTGACCTTTTGATTCATAAATTGAGTAATCAATCTTATGGATATGTCCTTTTGGGGGGCAAATAATTTTTACTTTATTAGACTTTAGTATTTCCATTGCCTTATTAATTATCTTTTGAACTACTTTATCAGATTTCTTATTGGCTTGCTCTACAGTAAAAGGTAATGTGACTTCATAGCCTTCCAAATCCATAATTGATTGTTCTTTCATCTTAAGAGGACAATAATTAATAATATAGTTTTCTCTTAGAAATGAAGGAAGGAATTTTAACCATTGATTTTGCTGATATATTTCTTTTTCGGTCTTGGCCCATTTTATATAGGCAAATTTCTTCATTCAATCTTCACCCGCTTTATTTCCCTTAGATAAAAAATATTAAGGTTTATATGATTGTATGAAGAAATAATTATAATTATGATAAATGAAAAAAGGTGTAAGAAACACCCTATATTAATTATTTATTTGTTGAAGATATTCCAGTAAAAGATTTTCTAACTCTTTATAATCCTTTGCTTTATTAATTTTATCTCTTAATATTCCAGCATTTAATAAGCCTTTTGTATACCAAGACACATGTTTTCTCATCTCTCTTATTCCTATATATTCTCCTTTATATTCAATAAGCATTTTAGCGTGTCTTAAAGCAGTATTTATTTTTTCTTGAGCTAAAGGCTCATCTAATATTTCTCCCTTTTTGAGATAATGGAGTATTCTTTTAAAAATCCAAGGATTACCTTGGGCAGCTCTGCCCACCATGATTGCATTACAATTTGTTTCTTCAAATAATCTTTTTGCATCTTCAGGAGAAAAAACATCTCCATTAGCTATAACAGGAATTGATACAGCTTCTTTTACTTGCTTTATAATATCCCAATCAGCCCTACCACTATAAAATTGCTCTCTTGTTCTTCCATGAACTGCTATTGCTGCGGCACCATTTTCTTCAGCTATTTTTGCAACTTCAACTGCATTAATATTATTATCATCAAAACCCTTCCTAATTTTAATAGTAACAGGTTTTTTAACTGAAGAAGAAACTGCTTTTACTATTTCCCCAATTTTTTTGGGATTTCTCATAAGAGCAGAACCTTCGTTATTCTTTACAATTTTAGGAGCAGGACATCCCATGTTGATATCAATGATATCTATATCGGTCTCTTCCAATTTTTTTGCCATTTGAGACATAATTTCTGCATCAGAACCAAAAATCTGAACTGCTACGGGATGTTCCTTTTCGTCAACTTCAAGAAGAAGCTTTGTATTTTCATTACCATAAAATAAGCCTTTTGCACTAATCATTTCAGTGTATACTAATCCACAGCCCATTTCCTTACAGAGCAATCTAAAAGGCAAATCCGTAACTCCTGCCATTGGAGCTAAAAAAACTGGATTGGGTATATTTACATCAGCTATCTTCATAAAATACACCTACTTATTCTTTTCGTAAATAATTTTAAGCCCGTGTAGGGATATAAAGTCATTAACTTCTTCAATAGCCTTAGATTCTTCAGCTATTAATCTTGCCAAGCCTCCTGTAGCAATAACTTTTACATTGCCACTATTTAATTCTTTTTTTATTTTTTTAACTATATAATCTACTTGCCCTACATAACCATAAAAAAGCCCGGCTTGCATACTATCAACAGTATTTTTACCTATAATTTTATTTGGCTTTTGAATTTCAACCTTTGGAAGTTTTGCAGCCCGTTGCCATAAAGCATCAGCTGAAATATTAATCCCAGGAGAAATAACTCCACCAATATAACTGCCTTCTTCACTAATTACATCAAAAGTTGTAGCAGTTCCAAAGTCTATAACTATTGCAGGACTGCCATATAAATAAAGAGCTGCCACTGCATTTACAATTCTATCTGCTCCTAATTCTTTAGGATTATCAGTCCTAATATTAATTCCTGTTTTAATTCCTGGTCCTACAATTAATGGTTCGATATTTAAATATTTTTTTATTCCATTTTCTAAAGAAAGCATAATATCTGGTACTACAGAAGCAATGACAACGTTTTCAATCTGCTCTACAGCTATCTTATTGTGTTTTAGTATATTGTATATAAATATACCAAGCTCATCGGATGATTTATAAATATTGGTTGTCATTCTCCAGTGAGCAACTAATTCATCTTCTTTAAATGCTCCTATAACAATATTAGTATTTCCAACATCAATAGTTAGTATCATACTATTCCCTCTTTCGGATATTAGTATAAAAAGCAGACACCTTTGTGTCTGCCTTGTAATCATTAATTATTATATATTCTTTTAAGTGATTTTACAATGATAAATGACAATATTAAAGAAATGATTGCCTCTGGAATGCCATTACCAGCAGCTATACCCAATAAAATACTATGAAGCTTACCAGTTTTACCAATCTCAGCAAACTTATCTACAAGCTCCTTTGCATAAATTACATACATCATGCCTAAAACTCCAATAGTATTAGTAATGCTACCTACAGCAGCGGCTATGGCAATTGAAATATTATCGTTTGTAATTTTTTTTAAAACGTAATAAATATAGTAAGCTACTATTCCTACTAATGCTCTAGGTAAGACAGATACTAAAGGATTTATAAAAGCAAAAGAAAGCAAAGATGTAGGTTGGGTTAAGTTTCTTATCAAGCTGGTAACCCCAAATGAAAGTCCTACAACAGCTCCTACCACAGGCCCACATAAAATAGCTCCAATTATAGTGGGGATATGAGCAATCGTTGCACTAACTGTGGGTAATCTAATGGTTCCAACTGGCGTTGTGTCAAGAATAATAGAAATAGCTACTAGCATTCCTGTAATAACAAGTTTTTTTGTAGAACTTGTTTTTGCAATTACAGTTTCGCTCATTTTTTCACCTCCGTTCTCGTTCCACAAGGATACAAGACGTATTCTTTTTTTGGGCATTAATAGTCTGATTTCCATAGCAAAAAAAATCTTTATATTTTAGCTAGGAATATCAGCTATAAAAATATTATAGCAGAATTATTTAAAAATTCAATTAGTTTTCTAAATTTATTTCTCTATTTTCTATTTTTTCTATTATAGTTTGCCCCTCTTTAGTCATAAAAATTTTATACCATAACTTAAGTGCTTTTAATAATTCTTTTTTTTCTGATTCAATTTTTTTAATTTCTAAGGGTACTCCTATTTCGTCAAAATCATAATCACTTTCTTCAGATCTAACTTCAAAAAATATTTCTCCATTTTCATAAAAACCCATAGTAAATATCCCATGTAGCTTTTCTGCCATAGAAATACATATTTCTTTAATCTCATTTCTAATTGAAGCTGGAATAGCATTAAACTCAGGATTACTATAGTACTTTTGAGTATAATATGAAGCTGAAAATAATATCTTTTTATCCATTATTACCTCCAAATTTTATTAGACATCTTAGTATTATTTGTTAAATATATGCATCTATTCCTCTAACAGATACTTCCCCTGAAAAAACATTTATTATTTCTCCATCTTGTTTTTTAACAATAAGTTCTCCGTTTTTTGTTAAATCTACTGCCCTTCCTATACTCTCCACACCATTACGTATTATTTTCACATCTTTATTAAGAGTTAAACAATAACTTTTATATTCTTCTAACAATTTATCAATAGAATTTTTCTTTGTAAAGATTGTATAGTAGTTTTCTATTTCTAAAAGTAGTGCTCTTGTAAGTTCTTTTCTATCGTAGCTCTTTTTCCCTTCTATTTTTAAAGATGTAGCCCTGTCTTCAATCTCTTTAGGAAATTCTTCTGTATTCACATTTAATCCAATTCCTAAAATAATATAGTTAATCTTATCTATCTCTGCACTCATTTCTGTTAATATGCCACATACTTTCTTCTTGTTTATGAGTATATCATTTGGCCATTTAATTTCAGCCTTTAAATCTGTTGTCTTATTTATAGTCTTACATACTGCAAGGGCTGCAATCAAAGTAATTTTAGAAATTTCTACTGGAGATATTTCAGGTCTTAAAATCAAAGACATCCAAATCCCAACCCCAAAGGGGGAAGACCAAGTTCGCCCCAATCTTCCTTTTCCCTCTGTTTGTTTTTCAGATATCACTAAGGTCCCTTCTTCTTCACCATTTATAGCCAATTTCTTTGCTTCTTTATTGGTTGAGCCTATCTCCTTATGATGGTATATTTTCTTCCCTAAACATTTCGTTTCTAATGCTGGGCTAATTTCTTCATCTGTAAGTAAATCAGGAGATTCTTTAAGAAAATAACCTTTATTAGTAACAGCCTCTATGACATAGCCTTCTTCTTTTAAGCGTGAAATTATTTTCCAAACAGCAGTTCTTGATACTCCTAATAAATTGCTTATTTCTTCTCCAGAAACATAATCTTGCTTTTCTTTAAGGAATTCTAATACTTTTGATTTCGTATTAAGACTCATAAAATTAACCTCCAATAAAAAATAGCTTCATAATAAAACACTACAGTACAAGCTGTAGTGTTTATGTTTAAAAATCTAATCCTAAACTAAATTCATCGTTCTTATCTTGACTTTCTTTAGCCTCTTGATTTTCTTCATTTTTTTCATTATTGCCAAATAATGCTGCAAATTCTTGACCTGTTATTTTCTCTTTTTCTATTAATAATTCAACAGTCTTATGAAGTATATCTATGTTTTCTTTAAGAATTCTTTGAGCTTCTTCATATGCGCTGTCTATTATATTTTTAATTTCTTTATCGATTGCAGAAGCTACTTCTTCACCGTAATTTCTTGTATGAGCAAAATCTCTTCCTATAAATATTTCGTCATTATCGTCTCCAAATTGAATTGGACCAAGGGAGCTCATACCATACTTAGTTACCATATTTCTTGCCAAAGCAGTTGCTCTTTGTATATCATTAGATGCACCTGTTGTTATATCATCGAAAATAATCTTTTCAGCAGCTCTTCCACCTAAAAGACTTACAATTTCTTGTTCCATCCTTGTCTTAGTTGCATACAAAGTATCATCTTCAGGTAAAGACATAGTATAGCCTCCAGCCATTCCCGTAGGAATAATTGAAATACTATGAACAGGATCTAGCTCAGGTAAGATATGGTGAATTATAGCATGACCTGCTTCATGATATGCAGTTATATTTTTTTCCTTATCAGATACCACCCGGCTCTTTTTCTCAGTACCTATTCCTATCTTTACTAATGCCTTTTGAATATTTTCCATATCAATGAATTTTTTACTTTCTCTAGCTGAAATAAGAGCAGCTTCATTGAGAAGATTTTCTAAGTCTGCACCAGTAAAACCTGATGTAGTTTGCGCAACTACTTTTAAATCTACATCCTCTGCTAAAGGCTTTCCTTTTGCATGAACCTTTAATATGTCTTCTCTTCCCTTTACATCCGGTCTTCCAACAACTACTCTTCTGTCAAAACGACCAGGACGCAGTAATGCAGGGTCTAGTATGTCAGGCCTATTGGTAGCAGCCACAACAATTACTCCTTCGTTAACTCCAAAACCATCCATTTCAACAAGGAGTTGATTTAGAGTTTGTTCTCTTTCATCATGTCCTCCACCAAGTCCTGCTCCTCTTCTACGACCAACTGCATCTATTTCATCAATAAACACAATACATGGTGAATTCTTCTTAGCTTGTTCAAAAAGATCTCTTACTCTGGAAGCACCCACTCCTACAAACATTTCTACGAAATCAGAACCAGATATACTAAAGAAGGGAACTCCTGCTTCTCCTGCAACAGCCTTTGCTAGTAAAGTCTTACCGGTTCCTGGAGGCCCTACTAATAAAACCCCCTTAGGAATTCTTGCCCCTAACTCAACAAACTTTTTAGGATGCTTTAAAAACTCTACAATTTCTTTTAATTCCTCTTTTTCTTCATCTAGTCCTGCCACGTCGTCAAAAGTAATTTTCTTTTTTTCATCTATAGACATCTTTGCTCTGCTTTTTCCAAAGCTCATTACTCTACTACCACCACTGCCGCTTTGGATTTGCTGCATAATATATATAAACAAAATAGCTACTATTACCATAACTATAATTGATGGCAAAAACTGAATAAACCAACTCGGACGTGAAATTGCATGAGTATGAATCTCTATTGTTTGCTCGAATTCTTCTATTCTTTCCATAAATTGCCCAACATTTGGTACGCTAATCTTAGATATATCTCCGTTTTTTAATATTACTTCAACATTTGCAGTATTTGAATCAGCATCAGGATATATTTCTAATCTTTCAACTTCATTGCTTTGAAGTTTAGTAATTAGTTGATTATAAGTAAGCTTGGTTTCAGGATTTTTAGGTAATCCACTCATACTAAAAAACGCAAGTAAGATTGCAATCATGGCAATAAGCATATATAAACTATAATTTCTTAAGAATTTATTCAAAACTCTTCCTCCTTTCCTCGTCATGAAGATAAAAATGTCACCTAACTATAATATCATATCAATAATTCCCATGCAAGAATCAAGAATATCTTAATTTTTTATAAAAATCTATAGGAATCAATATAAAAATATTAATTATCTTCATCCTTCATAACTGCTATATATGGAATATTTCTATATTTTTGCATGTAATCAAGACCATAACCCAATACAAATTTATCTTCAATAGTAAAACCAACATAATCTACCTTAACATCAGTCAACCTTTTTTCAGGCTTATCTAATAAAGTACAAATTCGAATACTTGCTGGTTTTCTATCTTTTAATATTTTCACTAAATAACTAAGGGTACGGCCGGAATCAATGATATCTTCTACAATTAAAACATGTTTACCTTCAATAGGCTCATCTAAATCTTTAATAATTTTTACAACACCACTACTAGTTTTTTCATTACCATAACTTGAAACTGCCATAAAATCCATTTCTAGCAAAAGATCAATTTCTTTTGCCAAATCAACCATAAACATAATAGCACCTTTTAGGACACAAATTAAACATAAATCTTTGCCTTTATAATTTTTTGTTATTTCTTTTGCTAATTCTTTAACACGTTTTTTTATTTCCTCTTCCGATATTAAAATATCCAAGTGTTCCATTTTTTCCTCCTGTCCTTCTAATAAGTATTATTATAATTCTTAGTTAATATTAATCACTTTAACCTCTAAAACTTTATTTGTAGAGGAAGTAATCTTATAAAAGTCACTATAGCGATATCCAATTACCCATAAAATGCGATTACCATCTGCCAAAAGAGGAATCTGATTTCTATTATCTTTAGGAATTTTTTCATCAATAAAGAACTTTTTTAATTTTTTACTTCCTTCTTCAAAAAAAATCCTATCACCTTCGCATCTTGTCCTTATTTGCAAAGTATCCTTTATTTTATCATAATCAAAACTCTTAGTATAGGTATTCTGATTAAATAGTTTAAAAGTTTTTTTATCCAATATTCTAGTTTCAACTTTTATACCTGCTTCTTTAATAACTATACTCCCCTGAGTTGGAATATTATAACAAAAAGATAAGTCTTTATTTTCACTAACTTGAAGTAACAAATCATCATATTGCTTTTTTACAACTAAGCCTCTTGGAAGAGAAATTCTTTTCCCTGTTCCTTTATAAGATAATTCAATAATATCCGTTATATGGTTGTATTCAATATCTTTAATGTTACCAATTAGTTCTTTTATTGCTATTCTTAACAGCCTCCTTTGAATGACAATATTGTAACTATTAAATATATTGTTATCCAATACTATATAGTCTGTATTTTTTTCTTTTAGGACCTGCTTAAAACTTTCTTGGGCTATACTCTCTAAATAATCATCTTCTTCCCTAAGAAGATGAGCTAAATTATATAAGCTCCCAACAATATTAGGATTAAAATTTTCTTTAATAAGTGGAATAAGCTCATTACGTATTTTATTCCTTGTATATATATTTAATACATTAGTTGAATCTTGCCTAAAAGGAATATGATTATTTTTGCAATAATCTTCAATTTCTTCTCTACTAACAGCTAAAAGTGGTCTTATGATATTAGCTCTAATTAGAGGAATTCCTGCTAAACCTTTCATTCCACTTCCTCTAAATAATTGCATCAATACTGTTTCTGCTTGGTCATTCATATTATGAGCAACTGCTATTTTATTAGCGTTAATTTCTTTTCTTAGCTTTTCAAATATTTCATATCTAGCTTTTCTTCCTGCTTCTTCTTCACTAGATTTTCTTCTTTTTGCTTCTTCTTTTATGTCAATATGAAATGCATTAAAAGAAATATCCCACTGCCTGCATATATCACGAACAAAGCTTTCATCCTCATCTGCTTCTTTTCCTCTTAATCCATGATTAACATGAACTGCTGTTATTTCAAAAGGATAATCCTTAGATAATTCTTTTAAAATATGAAGAAGACATATAGAATCAGCCCCACCTGATACTCCTACTACAATCTTATCTTCCTTATCAATCATATTAAATTTTTTTATTATATTATCTATTCTTTTTAACATAAAAATAACACCCATTAATAAATTAACTTTATACTTTATAATTAAATAATACAGATAAAAAATTATAAAAGCAAGTTGCAAGAAAGGGCAAGTTAAATAAAAAATAAAAGTGATGTACTTTTGTACACCACCAATAATTAATTCTTCTAATAACTTGAAATTAGTTGAAATAAATAGTATATGAATACTACAATGCTCAGTAATAAGCAAACATTTATAACCCGGTTCGTCCTTTTGTTATAAGCTTTATAAGAAATTTTTCTTTTAGCTTTTCTTTTACTTTTACTTGGATAGAAATTGCTATTTCTAATGTAATTTTCAATTATTCTTTCTGCTTCTTGTACTATTTCCATAGGCTGATATTCTTTATGTACATCTTTATTTAAGAGAAAAATTGCCTTTTCATACCAGCCTCCCTTTTCATTTTCTATAAGGATGATTCGGTTATTTGAATAAAATTTCATAGTAACCCTCCATATTCTTAATTATTAAGAATAGTTTTCTCTTATATTTTTTATATATGCATTTCTATTTTATAAAGACTTGTCCCATATCCTGGCAACTAATACAGTCATATCATCTTGAATTTTATCTTTTGAGTTATTTTTAGCTATTTCTAAAATATAATCTGCTATATATTGAGGATTTTTATTATTTATACTATTTATCACTTTACTAAGCCAAATTTCTTTTTCGATTATTTCTTTTTTAGAATCCAAGACACCATCGGTTACCATAACAATTATATCTCCATTTTTTAATTTCTTCTTAGTTGTATCAATGTCTACATTGTTTAGTATTCCTACAGGCAATGAAGATGAGCCAATAATTTCTACACTATCATCTCTTTTTAAAAAACTTGAAACAGCACCAATTTTAATAAATTCTGCAATCCCACTATATAAATCTATAATAGCCATATCCAAAGTAGAAAAGGATTCTTCATTTGATTTTAAAACCAAGACAGAATTAATCATTTTAATTGCTATATCCTTATCAAATCCCGTTTCCATAAAATCTTCCAAAAGTTCAATAGCTGCACAACTTTCTTCAGAAGCTCTGCCACCAGAACCCATCCCATCAGATAAAGCTAGTAAGAATTGCTCATCTCTTAATTTCATAAAAGAATAACTATCTCCAGACATAGAAGCT
Source organism: Candidatus Epulonipiscium sp. (assembly GCA_012518815.1). GTDB lineage: Bacteria > Bacillota > Clostridia > Lachnospirales > Defluviitaleaceae > JAAYML01. Next base: position 22,935 of record JAAYRK010000007.1, read on the forward strand.
GAATTCTTCATTTCCCTAGCCATACCAGTTAATATCTTAAACCTTTCTTCTTCTACCAATTTAATGATACATTCATCTTTTTTACCTATGGCATTACAGCCACTAAATGCTAACTTCATCTTTCTTTTTAACACGGCACTTACTAAAGGTACTATTTTTTTAATACATACACGTCTTCCACTGCAAGGAAAATGTTTAATAGTTACTTCATATTTCTTTGATTTATTTTGTATAACAGCAATATCAGAAATTATAAGCTTTTCCTTATCTAATTCAACTCTAAGAATTCTTTCTAGATCTTCTTTAAAATATATTTTTCCATATATATCTGTTGCCAAGCTCCCGATAATAGAAGAAACCCCCTTTAGTTGTTCACAGACAAGCTCTCTGCTTTCTACTATTCTATTATGCCAAAGGAGATTTAATTTATATAATTCATACATCCTATTAGTGGTATCTATAAATTCTTCAGCCTTTATACATTTATCCATAAAGTCTCTTGGAATATCCCTCAAATCAATCTGAGGCTTTCTTTCTGCAGCAGATAAAATACTAAATACAGTTTGATAAGTGTTGTAAAAATTGCTTTCCCAACAATGTACACATAGACCACAATCACTGCATACCTTTGAGGCAACATCGTCAATAAGAAGGGAAACATCTTTTTGATTTAAGTGTTTCTTTTTCTTAGATAAATTTGTAAAGGTTTTTGACAGTTTTAAAAATGAATCTGAAAAACCCTTAAGTTGCTGTGCTGTTATATCCCTAATTCTTTTATAATATAGTTCTTGTCCCATTTCAGGTTCAAAGCTAACAAATCTTTTAATGTATAAAATGCAGCTTTTAGGAAGCGTTATAAACAATGCAATGGCTACTATTAAAGGCTTAATAAATATAAAATCTATTATCTCCCCTTGAAAATAAAAATCAAACATTATATATGATAATAAAAAGCCCATGCTGCTCCCTAAACGTCCGATATCTTTAAATAAACTGCAAACCATACCACATAGGCCAAATATACCTATAAATATAGCAGGAGTTACTCCTATCAGAGTCAAAATGGTTCCAATGATAATTCCAATAACTGCTCCTAAAGAAGGACCTCCAGTATATCCAAATATCAAAATAACCAATATACTTATAACTTCCCTAAAATAAATACCAGCAATTGAAAAATCAATTAATCCTGCAATAGAGGTACCAAAAAGCAAAATCAAGCTAATTATTTCTTCAGTGCTTAATATGGTTCTTTTTAAATAACCAGTAAAAGAAGATATCCCAATACTGTATATATAAGTAATTGTAAAAACAATAATGCTTTCTAAAATGGCAACAACTAAGTAATATCCTGCAAAGCCTTCAACTATTGCAAAAAGCATTCCCACTAAAAAAGTAAAAATCATCGCAATAATAGCTTGTCCAATTTTAGTCTGCTTATATCTTTTTCCCTCAAAATAATTTACACTTATCATAATCAATACAAGTATAAAAATGTATTTTAATGTGGCTACATTTTCTTTTACACTAACAATACCTGCACAAGAAAATAATAATAGCCAGATTCTATTTGCTTTTGAATGAAGTCCTGATGCATAATAAGCTATACTTAAGGGAAGCAAATTAGTAAAAAGAACTACTCTAGAAACCATAAAAGCGATAATATTAATTAATAAATCTTTAAAGGAAATATTAAATAATATATCTTTTAAATTTATTTTATTTTTTGCTTCATAAATCTCTACATTTTCAAAAGTGTTATATTCAACTCTCCCCATATAATCCCTCCTAATTTCTGTTTCTATTATAATAAAGAAGACAAAAATTATTTGTCATTATATGGTAAGGTTCCAAAAAACCTTTAGACATTTAAAACAGCTATTTTACAAAAAAATAAAGGACGCTACAGCGTCCTACTATTAATAACTATCTTCACTTTTTTCCATAAATACAATTTCATCTTCTTTTACAAGACCTAACTTTTCCCTTGCTACCTTTTCAATATACATATCTGATTGGCTATATTCCTTTTGCTCTAAAAGTTTTGCATGTTCCTGATTTTCTTCTTCAATCTTTTCTATGTATCCCTTTTTTTGTTCTTCTAGTTGTCTGTTTATTTTTTGTAGATCATAAGTCTTAAATGCAATCATAATAAAAAAAATAGATAATAATATAGTATTCCATCCAATTTGAAAAAACTTTTTATTTTTTCGTCTTTTTCTCAAAGTTATCCCCACCTCAAAAATAACCTATACGAGCATTAATTCAAAAATAAAACCTCTGTTTAATTAGATATTCTTCATTCAAAACTAATTTCCTTCTTTTATTTTAAATTTTTATACTTTTCTACACATAATATATATCTCTTTAAATAACTGCCTTATTTTTCTTTTAAATCTGTTATAAAATCTATTTAAAATAATTCTAATACTATAGTTTAGCTTCCTTAGGGGATAAGAAATCCAGTTAAAAGGATAAGAAAGAATCTTAATAATTAATTTTAAAGGCATAATTATAATTTTTATTATAGCATTAATAATTCTTTTAATCCAATAAATTATCCAGTCCGAAAACTTCATAAGAACTATACTAATAGTAAAAAAATAAACAATATTTCCAAGAAATGCACCTAACAAGGCAAAGGCTCTTATTTCACCATAATTATTAGTAAAAAGAACCAAAAACATAAAGGCAGAAACAATAATCCAATATAATAAATCTTCTATTTGAATTAACCAGTCGGGATGAGGAAGAATCTTTCTTAGGATTCTAAACACGTCATAAAATACACCAATAATTATTCCTGTCAACACGGCAATTAAAAATGTATTTGCCTGCTCACTAATGGATACAATCAAGGATATCAACTCCTATTTAAAGAGTCTTCCCAATAATGAACTTCCGCCTTTCCCAAATGAATCCCCATCATTATAATCTAAACTTTCTAACTCACCTTCTAGTTCTAATTCCTTTTTTTCTAAATTTAGCTTGTTTACATGAAGTTCATTACCCTTTATTGTAAGCATTCCCATTTCTGTTTCTATATCAATATTGTTTTCATCAAAAGACAAGACATCTAATACTCCAGTAATAGTTATACTTTCTCTGTCTTTTATTAAAATACTATGTCCTTTTGCACTTACAAGCCTTTCTTCCATACAACCCCACCTTTATACTCAATATAAATAGTTTGTTTGTTACAATATTAACCTGCTACTAAGCAGTTTATTTTGATGATATAATCATCAAAATTTCTTATATATAATATATATTGGGAGTTGTATGAGAAATATGATAAAAAGCTATAAATACCTATACATATTGTCAGCTTCTTCTTTTTTTACATGTTCCTTTACATCTAATACTTCTACCTTAGTGATATTGCTCCCAAACCTAATTTCTATAATATCTCCTATTTTAATGGTTGTTCCTGCCTTAGCTTCTTTACCATTGACAAGTACCCTCCCTGCATTACACGCCTCATTAGCAACAGTTCTTCTTTTAATCAAACGACTAACTTTTAAAAACTTATCCAATCTCATAGATATCCTCCTGTCATAACTAATTATAAATAAATTAAACCTTTCAATAAAAAATTATTTCATAAAAAAATCTACACTTTGAAAAGTGTAGATTTTTTATTTTGTTATGTATCCTTAGCTTATTTTTTATTAACTGCATCCTTTAATACTTTTCCAGCTTTGAATCTTGGAGCTTTAGAAGCAGGAATTTTCATAGGTGCTCCTGTTTGAGGATTTCTTCCTTCTCTTGCTGCTCTTTCAGCTACGTCAAAAGTACCGAATCCAACTAGTTGAACTTTTCCGCCTTTAGCTAATTCTTCAGTCACTACCTCTTCAAATGCCTTTAATACTTTTTCAGTGTCCTTCTTGCTTAATTCAGCTTTTGCAGCCATAGCCGCTACTAATTCGGATTTGTTCATAATCTTCCTCCTCATATTTCATTTTAAAAATTGCATAAAGCCTTTTTAAATAAGCTACGAGTAAAACACTACGATTTTTCAAATTCTTTATGCTTTGACTCCTCCCATAGCTCGTCCATTTCTTTAAGTGTCATTTGCTCCAATTTTTTATCTTGAGAAATCGCAGTATTTTCAACGTATTCAAATCTATTTATAAACTTTTCCGTCGTATTTGTCAAGGCAAATTCAGGATTTATTTTTAAAAATCTTGCAAAATTTACAATTGAAAAGAGTAAATCTCCATATTCTTCCACTATATCCCTGTCATTTCCTTTTTTAATAGCATCTAGAAGTTCATTTTTTTCTTCATCAATCTTCTTAATAACATCATCAATATTGTCCCAATCAAAGCCTATATCTGCTGCTTTTTTTTGTACTTTATAGGCCCTTATCAAGGCAGGTAAAACTTCTGGTACACTTTTTAAAACTTCTGTTTGAGTATTATAACCCTTTTCAACTTTTTTAATCTGTTCCCAATTCTCTAAAACTTCCTCTGTACTATTAGCTACTACATTTCCAAAAATATGGGGGTGCCTTAATATTAACTTTTTACAAATTCCATCAATTACATCTTCCATTGTAAATTTACTATCTTCTTCAGCAATTCTTGCATGAAAGACAATTTGAAGAAGTAAATCACCTAATTCTTCTTTTAAAGAATTCCTATTATCTTTTTTGATAGCATCTATTACTTCATAAGTTTCTTCGAGAAGATTAGGAAGAAGACTTTCATGAGTTTGCTTTAAATCCCAAGGACATCCATTCTCACTTCTTAAGGTCTTCATGATTTCTAATAAATCATCGTACGTGTATTTTTCTTTTTTCTCCATAGTACACCAACTTAATATATTGTTACAATATTTTCTATATAGTATATCATAAATTTATTATAATATATATAGTCTAATTGCCTCAAAATGAGTAAATATTTATAAATGCAGATAGAAATCTATCTGCAAATATTATTGCTCCATTTGTTTCCCTAAAAATCCTGAAGCCGATTGTGCTAACTTTTTTTCAACTTCTCCCATTACAACATTTTTTTCATTCGATAAAAATATTACCGAGCCAACTACATCTCCTTCTGAAATAATTGGATAAATGAGTTCCGAATAATAATTAGTTGAATTTTCATCAGAAGTTATAGGTATAAATTTATCTTCTTCTTTGCTTGCAGTATATATTCCTCTTTCTTCAATTACTTTTTCTAAAGACTTACTGATATTTTTATCTAAAAATTCTTTTTTGGAACCACCAGAAACTGCAATAACCTGATCTTTATCTGTAATACACGTGATAAGTCCTGTAGTTTGAGCCAAAGCTTCAGCATACTCTTTTGCAAAATTACCAAGTTCTCCAATGGGAGAATATTTTTTAAGAATGACTTGTCCATCATGATCCGTAAAAATTTCTAGAGGATCTCCTTCTCTAATTCTAAGAGTTCTTCGTATTTCTTTTGGAATTACTACTCTGCCTAAATCATCTATTCTTCTTACGATTCCTGTAGCCTTCAATTTTATTCCTCCCTTAATTTCTAGCATTCGTGATAGTTTCACTAATAGTATGTTTTTAATATTGCTATTTTATTCATGTTTTCCACTTTTATTAGCAATTTAGAATTAGAAATTAAGAGATTGATAAATGCTTACTTAATCCTTTTTATTTACAAAGTTCATAAAAAAATACTTCCAAACTATGCCTATTATAAATTATTTAGGCTAATTGCTTGAAAGTATCAATTAAAATTTATTTAGTTATAATATTTTAATTTCTTCCCAGACTTCTTGATTAATTTCTACTGTCGCATTATTAATCCATTCTTCAAGCTTTTTATTATAATAATTTCTTTTCATTAAATCATAGTATTCTAGCTCAATAAGTTCCTTGTCAGGCTCAATTATTTCTTCCATTTTTATTATATGGTATCCGTAGGAACTCTTAACTAAGTCACTTATTTCATTTACTTTTAAATCAAATGAGGCATCTTCAAAATTCTTATCCATTCCTTGCCCTCTCATAAAAGTATATTCTCCATTATAAGCTAAGGAAGATTCATCTTGAGAATACTCTTGAACTAAAGAGTCAAAGTCTTCTCCATTTCTTGCCTTTTCCAATGCCTCTTCTGCCTTTATTTTTGCATTTTCTTGTTCTTCTTTTGAAAGTTCTACTAACTTACCATCCACTAAATCATGTGTTTTCAATAAAATGTGTTTTACTCTTACCTGTGTTAACATTTCTTTGTTTTGCTCAAAAAAATCTTCAAACTCTGATTTATTACCTACAAAATCCTTTGTAGTTTCCATATAAACTTTTTGGCTCATGATAGTATCTTCTACTACATTCTTAATATCCTGCTCCGTTAAGCCCATGTTTTTCATTTCTTCTTCACCAATTGAATTGATTAACTCCTCTGTTTGAGATACAACTTCTTCTTTTTCTTCTTCAGTAAAGCTAAGTTCCATCTTTCTTCCTTCTTGAACCTGAATTTTTATGGACTTAATGGAATCAAAAGCTCTTTCCTTTGCTACTTCTTCTGCTGGCTTACCGTCAAATTTTGTTTCCCATATATCTTCTTGTCCAATACTTTGATATAATTGCTTAATTCTCCATAAATAAATTTTGTATTCTTCTACTTTAATTTTTTCATCGTTAATAACAGCTAAATATTCCTTTTTACTTAAATCATTTGAATTACAGCTAATAAGAAAAAGACTTACAAGTATTAATAAGATTAGTACCGATATAAGTTTTTTTCTATATAACATCATTTCAACCCCATCTCTCTAAGAAATAACATTTCTCCCTATTAATTATTATAAGTAATTTTTATTATAACTTCAAACATTTCAAACTTTGTAATACATTCTTAATTTGTCTGATAACTTCATTATTCTTATCTTTTCCTAAACGATATATAAAATAGGGATTTTTGTCCGCTGCAAAAGTGAGCTTATTTCGGTATTGGGCAAGTAAATCCGGTATCTTAGTAGCATCTATTGGGGCATCTTCTTTAAATGTAATCGTTACATTTGAATTTTTTTCTGATATAGATGTAATTTTTAATTCATTTGCTTCCCACTTGATTAGGGCAATTTCTAATAAATTTTGAACACTTTCAGGTAGATCACCATATCTGTCTTCAATTTCTTCTTGTACATCGTAATAATCCTTTTGTGTTTGAATGACTGCAATTTTCTTATAAATTTCTAACTTTTGAATCTCGTCTTCTATATATTTTTGTGGAATATAAGCATCAATATCTAACTCAATCAAGGTTTCAAAATGCTCCTTAATCTCTTCTCCTTGTTCTTTCTTTATAGCTTCTTCTAATAATTTACTGTATAAATCATATCCTACTGCATCAATGTGTCCATGCTGTTGGGAACCTAATAAATTACCTGCTCCTCTTATCTCTAAATCTCTCATGGCAATTTTAAAGCCTGAGCCAAATTCGGTAAATTCTTTTATGGCCTGAAGTCTTTTTTCTGCTCCTTCCTGAAGAACTTTATCTTTTTGATACATAAGATAAGCATAAGCAATCCTGTTTGATCTTCCGACTCTTCCCCTTAACTGATAAAGTTGTGACAGGCCTAAGCAGTCAGCATCTTGAATAATAATCGTATTCACATTGGGTATATCAAGACCACTTTCAATAATGGTGGTACATACTAAAACATCAATTTCCCTATTAATAAAATCCATCATTATATTTTCTAATTGTCTTTCACTCATTTGACCATGAGCATAGGTTACTATAGCTTCTGGAATCAATTCTTGAATCTTTGCCGCTATTTTATCAATGTTTTGAACCCTGTTGTATAAATAGTAAACTTGTCCTCCCCTTCCTATTTCACGTCGAATGGCATCCTTTACAAACTCCGTATTATATTCCATAACATAAGTTTGTACTGGATATCTTTCCTCTGGAGGTTCATTTAATATACTCATGTTTCTAATACCTATAAGACTCATATGAAGAGTTCTAGGTATAGGAGTAGCACTTAAAGTTAAAACATCAACCTTTTCTTTTAGATGTTTAAGCTTTTCTTTATGGGCTACACCAAATCTTTGCTCTTCGTCAATAATAAGTAATCCTAAATCTTTAAACACTACATCCTTTGATAAAAGTCTATGGGTACCTATAACAATATCTACCATGCCCCTTTTTAACTCTTCAATAGTTATTTGTTGCTCAGTTTTTGTCCTAAAACGTGATAATAAATCCACAGTTATGGGGAAATCTTTCATTCTTTGAATAAAAGTATTATAATGCTGTTGTGCTAGTATGGTTGTAGGAACTAGATATGCTACCTGTTTTCCTTCTTGAACTACCTTAAAAGCTGCCCTTATTGCTACTTCTGTCTTTCCATACCCTACATCCCCACAAATTAAGCGATCCATTATCTTATCACTTTCTAAATCTTTTTTTACTTCTTCAATAGCATTTAACTGATCTTCAGTTTCTTCATAAGGAAACATATCTTCAAATTCTCTTTGCCATACCGTATCAGGACCATATTTATGACCCTTGGTATTTTGTCTTTTTGCATAAAGTTCTATAAGTTCCTTAGCTAAGTCTGTAACTGCCTTTCTTACCCTTGCCTTTGCTTTTCCCCATTCACTACCGCCAAGTTTATTAAGTTTAGGACTCCTACTTTCGCCTCCTATATATTTTTGAATCATATCCATTTGATTAATAGAGACATAAAGATTTCCATTGTCTGAATAACGAATTTTTAAATAGTCCTTACTTATATTGTCTATGGTTATCTTTTCAATTCCTTGATAAATTCCAATACCATGATTTTCATGAACCACATAATCTCCAGGGTTAAGATCTGTAAAATTTTCAATTTTACTTCCACTAGTTTTCTTCTTTGTTTTTCTTTTCTTTTTTACTTCTCCAAATACTTCTTTATCCGAAATAATTACAAAATCAATCATGCCATATTCAAAGCCTCTATAAAGGCTTCCCTGGGAAATTATTATTTCTCCTTTAGAAACAGGCTCAGACAAATTACTTTTATAACTACAAAATATATTTCTATCATTTAATTCCTTGGCCAGCCGCTCTCCTTTACTCTTTGGTCCAGCTAAAATAACTACCCTAAATTTTTTCTTCTTCCAATACAAAAGATTTTCTTCTAGTATGTCCATTTGTCTATAAAAAGAATCCGATGATTTTACAGGAAACTGAATTATTTCCTTGATTAGGAAGTCATTTGCACTATGAGTTAGCATAGTCATTAAAACTATGTCAAATTTCTCTATAGATTTTAATATATCTTCGTATTTAAAAACAGCTTCACATTGAAGAGGAAGAATGTATCCTTTTTCTAGTCTTCCCTTCATACTATCTTCAAATTCACTAATAACTTTATAAGTTTTTTCCTTTATTCTTTGGGGCTCGTCTAAGAAAACAATAGTATCATTATCAAAATAATCCGCTAAAGTAACTGTATCTTCATAAAAATATTTAACATAACCTTCTATACCGTGAAAACTTTTTTGATTTTTTAGTTTTTCTATTATGCTGCTAACTACTTTTTTTAATGTTTCTTTTTCTTCTTTTAGTCCTTTTTTTTCATATTTTTTAATGATTTTTTTTGCTTCTTCATCTATACGAGATATTCCACTTTTTATTACTTCTTCTGTAAAAACTAATTCCCTCATGGGGAATATTTCTATCGAATTTAATTTTTCAATAGATCTTTGAGAAATAGGATCTATTAATCTTATAGAATCTACTTCATCATCCCAAAATTCAATTCTATAAGGATTTTGTTCTGTACTAGGGTAAACATCTACAATTCCCCCTCTTAGGGCAAATTGTCCAGGACTTTCTACTAATTCAGAACGCTCATAGCCCATCAAAAGCAGCTGATGCATTAATTGATTTATATCTACAATGCTTCCAACTTCAAAATTTAATATGAAAGATTTAAATAAATCCATTTTAACTAGTCTGTCCAATAATGCTTCAACAGATAAGACAATGAGCGGCTTTTCATCTTTTACCAAGGCCTTTAATACATTAATTCTTTGTTTTACAATATCCATACTGTGGACATCTGCATTATAAAATAATATATCTTTTGAAGGATAAAGATATATTTTATCTTTTATAAAAAACTGCATATCTTCAAATATTTCTTTAGCCTTCATATCATCATTAGTAACAATTACAACAGGCTTAGAACTATGAATTTTTAACGAAGCAATAAGATGAGCTTTTTGTGAATCCATCATACCTGTTGCAAGCACAGGAGTATTATGATTATTTAAGCTGTCTAATAGTTTTTGATACGCATCTAGCTCAAGAAGAGGTTCTATAATCCCATTAATATGCAAAGACTCCAAATCATCACTCCCTTACTTTTTGATTAAATACATTCATTGCTTTATCTGGTCCTTCTTTAATTATTGTTTCAACCGCATCGGAAGCTATTTTAATGCTTTGAACCATTTCTTTAATTTCTTCTTTAGTAAAGCGGCTTAATACATAGTCTGATAAGTCCCATCCAGGAGGTTTTTCGCCTACTCCTACTCTCACTCTTAAAAATTCTTGAGAACCTAAACAGGAAATAATATTTTTTATTCCATTATGCCCTCCATCACTTCCTTTAGTACGCACCCTGATTAAGCCTATAGGAAGGCTTATATCATCATATATTATAATTATATTCCTTGGGTCTAATTTATACCAATTTATAATCTCAATAACACTTTTACCACTTAGATTCATGTAAGTTTGAGGTTTGGCTAATATAACCTTTTCTCCTCCAATCATTCCTTCTCCAATTAAGGCATGAAACTTTTTTCTACTTACATCTATATTATTTTCAAAAGCTAATCTTTCAATTACTTCAAAACCTACATTATGTCTTGTAGCAGCATACTGAAGCCCTGGATTTCCTAATCCAATGATAGCATACATCTTTTCACCTCCATTTTAAAAATAGCAAATAGCCCTAGTAATACTAGGGCTTAAATATATAATTAGGAGAACTAATAAGTCCCACTTATAAGTGAAATCTTATTCTAATAGATTTCTTTTTAATAAAAATATATTTATATTTTTAAAATACTAAACAAATAACTTAGATACAGATAAATCTGCATGAATTCTATTAATTGCTTCTGCAACAATTGGAGCAACAGATATTTCTTTAATCTTAGAAGTCCTTTTTTCATCTGCTAAATGAATCGTATTTAATACAACTAACTCAGAAATAGCAGAGCTTTCAATTCTTTCAATAGCAGGACCTGAAAGCACAGGATGAGTACAGCATGCAAATACTTCTTTTGCTCCTCTTTCTACTAAAGCATCAGCAGCATTAGAAATGGTTCCTGCAGTATCTATCATGTCATCCACCAAGATTACATTCTTGCCTTCGATATTTCCAATAATATTCATAACTTCAGACTCATTAGCTTTTGGTCTTCTTTTATCGATGATAGCCAAAGGTATTTCTAATTTTGAAGCAAAAGCTCTGGTCCTAGCTACACTTCCAAGATCTGGTGAAACTGCTACAAAGTCCTCTAAGGTTTCAAACTTCTCTAAATAATATTTTGTTAACAATGGCATTCCTACTAAATGGTCTAAGGGAATGGTAAAGAAACCTTGAATTTGAGCACAGTGCAAGTCCATTGTTAAAACTCTGTCAGCTCCTGCTGTTTGAATTAAATCTGCTACTAATCTTGCACTAATTGGATCCCTAGCTCTTGTCTTTCTATCTTGCCTTGCATAACCATAGTAAGGAATTACTGCTGTAATTCTTCCTGCTGAAGCCCGTCTTAGGCCGTCAATCATTATAAGTAATTCCATTAAGTGTTCATTAACAGGTGTAGAAGTAGGTTGAATTACAAATACATCTGCTCCTCTTACCTTTTCATCAATCCGCACAGATATTTCCCCATCACTAAATCTTCCAACTTCAGAGCTGCCCAATTTTAGTCCTAATTCTTGAGCAATTTCTTCTGCCAAATCAGGGTGTGCATTACAAGTAAAAATCTTAATTTCACTGTTGGTGCTCCTCATTTTTAAAAAATCCTCCTTAAAATATCTTCCTCTTTCTCCCCCTAATTGTCGGCTCAATTATAACATACTTTTTGAAATGAAAAAAGAAAATTATTTAACAATTATTTTTTATTTTTCTTTCCTTTTAGTCACCCAGTTACTTTTATTAATTTGTCTTGTTCTTGCAATAGCTAAAGCTTTTGCTGGTACATCTTCTGTAATTGTAGAGCCTGCAGCAATAAAAGCTTCCTCATCTATTGCAACAGGAGACACTAAATTAGCATTACAACCAATAAAGGCATCATTTCCAATAGTAGTTCTATGTTTGTTTTTACCATCATAATTAACTACTACAGTTCCGCATCCAAAATTAACTCTTTCCCCAACATCTGCATCACCTATATAAGTTAAATGAGATACTTTAGTATTATCTCCTATTGTTGAATTTTTCACTTCTACAAAATCTCCTATTTTTACATGGCTGCCAATTTTACTATTAGGCCTAATGTAAGCAAAAGGTCCTATATTAGTATCAGAATCTACTGTACTTTCTAATACAACACTATATTGTACAGTAACATTATCAGCTATTTTAGAATTATCAATAGTTGAATTAGGGCCTATAATACAATCTTCTCCAATAACAGTTCTTCCCTTTAAAACACAGCCAGGATTAATTATAGAATCCTTTCCGATTATAACATCTGGTTCAATATAAGTAGTTTCTGGATCAACTATTGTAACTCCTTCTTCCATATGTCTTATATTAATCCGTTTTTTCATAATTTGTGTAACTTCAGCTAACTGAACCCTAGAATTAACCCCTAAAATTTCATTACTGTCTTTTACAACTAAAGCATTTACCCTATGTCCTTTTGATAATATAATTTGGAGAGTATCAGTTAAATAATACTCCTTTTGGCTATTATCATTGGTAAGCTCTTTTAAAGCTTCTTTTAATAATTTCGATTTAAAGCAATACATCCCGCCATTTATTTCATTTACCCTTAATTCTTCATCATTTGCATCTTTATGCTCTACATTTTTTAGAAAGTTTCCATTCTCATCTCTAATTATCCTTCCGTATCCAGTTGGATCTTCTACAATTGCAGACAAAATTGTTACTCCATTGTTTTCTTTTCTATGAGTATCAATTAAACTTTTTAATGTATCACCAGTAATAAGAGGGGTATCACCATATAATACAAGGACATCCCCTTCTTCTTTTATAAAAGAATCAGCCTGCATTACTGCATGACCTGTTCCTAATCGCTCTTCTTGCACAGCATATTCAACACTTTCTCCTATTTCTTTTTTTACCTCTTCTCCTTTATATCCAACAACTACACAAATCTTTTTGCTTCCAGCTGATTTTGCTGCATAAATAACATGGTTTAATAATTCCTTGCCTAATACTTTATGCAAAACTTTTGATTTTTTTGACTTCATTCTAGTTCCTTCACCTGCAGCCAAAATAATTGCAGATAATTCACTTAAAGATGAACTAATCATTGATATCCCTTCCTTATTACATAATGTCTTATTTATTCTCTCATGTATAAAGAAATATTTCAATAAAAAATCTTAGCTATAAAAAAAATGTGTGTAATAACACACTTTGTAAATAAGAGAATCTAATTTTTATGGTAATTAAAACTCTTATTCAATTAAAAAAGCACTTCATAAGAAGTGCTATGTATTACTTTATTCCACATCTAAATCTTCATCTGCAGCAGCTGCAACCTCTTCTTCTGCTGCATCTCCATCATCTGCTAGAAGAATCATTTCATACTTTTCCAAAACAGCTGTTTGGATTTTATCTCTTGTAGCAGAATTGATTGGATGGGCTATATCTCTAAACTCTCCATCCATAGTCTTTCGACTTGGCATTGCAATAAATCGACCTTTGTCCCCTTCAATTACTTTGATATCATGAACAACAAATTCATTATCAAAAGTAACCGATACTACTGCTTTCATCTTACCATCTTTGTTAATTTTACGCACGCGAATATCTGTAATTTCCATATGCGAACCCCTCTCTGTAACATGATGCGGCTCTAGAGCAAGATCTAGATACCGTTTAGAATTTGTACCCTTATTATATAACAGATTTATCCAAATATCAATATGTTTTATATATTCAAATTATACAAAATTATAGTAACTATATTATATAACACTACCTTTCTCCAAAAAAATGGGTTTTTCTTTGCTTCCTATCAATTTTCTTCCGTCAGAAACTACTACTTCTTTATCTAAAATGACATTCTCTAAGTAACAATTATTGCCAATATACGACCCGTCCATTACGACAGAATTTTTAATAAATGAATATGAACCTGTAAATACTTTTCTAAATAAAACAGAATCTTCAACATATCCATTTAAAATTGACCCTCCTCCAACAATACAATTCTTAGTTGAAGAATTCATATTAAATTTGGCAGGAGGCTCATCCTTAACTTTAGTAGCAATATAAGGATATTGCCTAAAAAATAAATCTCTTACTTCCTTTTTCAAAAAGTCCATATTAACATCATATAATGATTTTATTGATCTTATACTTCTCCAGTAGCCTTCAAAGGGATAACCGTATATTTTAAGTTTTTTTCTATATCTTATAATAATATCATTTACAAAATCATAGCGGTTTTCAGCAAACAAGTCTTCTAATAATTTAATAAGAAGTGTCCTTTGGATTATATATACACCAAGGGAAATTGTACTTGTTTGAGGTTCTAAAGGTTTTTCTTCAAATTCTATAAGCCTTTTGTCTTCATCTAAGACCATAACCCCATAATTAGATGCCTTTTCATAATTAGCTTCCTTATAAATTATAGTAATATCTGCTTGTTTTTCTTGATGGTATTTTAACACATCATTATAGTCAATTTTGTATACATGTTTTCCTGAAGCAATAATTACAAAAGGTTCATTACTCCTTTTTAAGAAACTAATATTTCTATAAATTAAATCTGCAGTCCCTCTATAGCCAAAAGGATTATCATTCGTTATATAAGGAGAAAACACAAAAAGTCCTCCTTGTTTTCTACCTAAATCCCACCACTTAGCCGAAGATAAATGGTCCAGTAGAGCACGGGAACTATATTGAGTAATAACGGCAACTTTGTTTACTCCCGAGTTAGTCATATTACTCATAGTAAAATCTATAGTTCTATAAGAGCCTCCAACGGGAAAAGCCGAAATAGTTCTATTGGAAGAAATGTCAGTTAAATTTTCATTACTACCTCCAGCCAAGATTATTCCAACTGCTCTCATGACTCCACCCCTTCCAAAATAAGAGATTGTCCAGATTCAAGTATTCTATCATTATAATCACTAAGCCTCGTAGTGCCGAAGACTACGCAATTTTTCCCTATCCAGACATTGTCAGGTATGATTGTTTGTTCTCCAATAACGCTAATCCCTGTATAATATATGTCAGGCTTTTCAATATTAGCTATGTTTTCTCCTTCTCCGATAATTACATTTTTTCCAATGACACAATTTTCCGATACAATACAACGGTCAAGTACACAACCTTCTTGAATTATGGTTCCAGCCATTATAATAGAGTCTCTAACGGTAGCACCTTCTTCAATAATAACCCCTGGTCCCAATACCGAACTATAGACATTTCCATATACTTCGCTGCCTTCAGACATAATACTTCTTTTTACATCTGCAGCTTCTCCTACATATTGGGGAGGTTGATGATCTAAATTTGTGTAAAATTTCCAAAATTCTTCATACAGATTAAAACTGGGAAGGGTTTCTATAAGTTCCATATTGGCTTGCCAATAAGATTCGATAGTTCCTACGTCTTTCCAATAACTATCAAACCTATAGGCATATAATTTGTCTTCATTGTTAATCATTCTAGGGATAATATGTTTTCCAAAATCACTATCTTTATTATATTCATTGTCCTCAATAAGGACCTGTTTTAATTTATTCCAGTTAAATATGTAAATCCCCATTGATGCTAAATTACTTTTAGGTTCTTTTGGCTTTTCTTCAAACTCTACAATCCTATCTTCTGCACCAGTATTCATAATACCAAAATGATGTGCTTCTTCTAAGGGAACCTCTAATACAGCAATGGTTGCATCAGCAGACTTTTGCTTATGATATTCCAGCATCTTACTATAATCCATCTTATATATATGGTCGCCTGAAAGTATAAGAACATATTCTGGATTATATGCATCAATAAATTTTATATTTTGATAAATAGCATTAGCTGTTCCTGAATACCAAGCACCCATTCCTTCTTTAATATAGGGAGGTAAAATAGTAACTCCTCCAGTTTTTCTATCTAAGTCCCACGGAATTCCAATTCCAATGTGCTGATTTAACTTCAAAGGCTCGTATTGCGTTAACACACCGACAGTATCGATATCTGAATTAATACAATTACTTAAAACAAAATCAATTATTCTATACTTCCCACCAAAAGTTACTGCAGGCTTTGCTATGTATTTAGTTAATATTCCTAATCTAGTTCCATGCCCACCAGCTAATATCATTGATATTATCTCTCTTCTTCGCATACTACCCACCCTCTTGATTGTAATATTAGATTTTCAACTCATATCAAGGGTTAAAAATCAACACCAGTAAAATCTTGCATGTATTAATATTATCATATTTAAACATATTTGAACACTCCAAATATTCTAGTAAATTGTATCTATTTATTATGAAATAAATAAAAAAAAATAGCCTTTTGGCTATTTTATATGGAAGAATTTACAATAATTTCTCCGCTTTCATTATTAATTTCTTCCAAAATTATCAAACTGTGGTAATTATTAATAAGTTTTTCTTTTGGTTCTTTTGTAACCATTAGAATTCCAACTCCAATAACTTCTGCATCAAATTCTTTCATTAAATCAATAATTCCTTTTGCTGTTCCTCCTGCTTTCATAAAATCATCAATAAAAATCACTTTCGAATCTTTAGCTATAGATTTTTTTGCTAAATACATGGTTTGAATTCTTTTAGAAGATGCTGTTACATAATTCATATGTATAGCAGTTCCTTCTGTCAACCTTCCTTCTTTTCTAACCACGACTAAGGGCTTATTTAATACTCTGGCAGTCATAAGAGCAATAGGTATACCCTTTGTTTCAATGGTTACAATATAATCAAAATCCATATCCTGAAAAAAACTACCCAAGGCTCTTCCTATATTGTAACTAACATCTGATGAATAAAGAAGATCATTAAGATATATATATCCTCCGGGAATAATTCTTTCTTTATTATTTATTTTATCGCAAAGGTCAGCACAAAATTCTTTTATTTGTTCTTGAGTCATTGTTGGCTTATAAAGCACACCTCCAGCTGCCCCAGTTACTGTCTCTATTTCTCCTAGCTGAAATTTTTTAAAAATATTTTTTACAATATCAATATCTTCACTTAAT
Organism: Candidatus Epulonipiscium sp.; assembly: GCA_012518815.1. GTDB lineage: Bacteria > Bacillota > Clostridia > Lachnospirales > Defluviitaleaceae > JAAYML01. Next base: position 40,366 of record JAAYRK010000007.1, read on the forward strand.
GTGGACTTAGCACAATTAAACAAGTCACAAAAGTAATTAAAATTATAAATTTTTCTTGGATTTTCAGTAAGGATTTTAATAATGGCTCCTACACGTTCATTTTTATTAATCCGGTTCATTTTATACTCCTTTCATCTACTGGAGATTGCTTCTTATTATTATACACCAATTCATCGAATGTTTTAAGGTTTTCTTAAAAAAATATTCGGTTATTATAGCTTTATCTTACGATATAATAACAAAGTATTTATCTCTAAATTTTTTAGAATTTAAATTTATTGCTTTTTATAATAATAATAATATAGTATAATTATATATTTAGAAAAATAAATATAAAAATATATTTTTCAATTTTATGTATAAATTATTCATTATTATCCGAA
>JAAYRK010000080.1 GCA_012518815.1 Candidatus Epulonipiscium sp.
AAATATGTTCTTCTGCACTCAAAATATAACCACTTGAGATTTCTCCAGTTTTAATCCAGGGTATTAAACCATTACTATAATAACTCACATTACTTCTTTTTGGCGTTGAGCCAGTTTCAACTCTAGCTATTTCTATTATTTTTCTTATGTTCCACCCCTTTTCATTCGTAACCGGGTCACCAAACATACCGTAGAAGATTGACTTAGCCAGGTTATCCAGTTCTGCAAGCTGCGTTTTACGTAGGGCAATGAGTTCTGCAGCGGTATCTAGGGTTTTAGCAAAGAACTTGAAGCCAGACAAGCAGGCAAGAATAGACATAGTGGAACACATATATTTGCAGGAAAGATTAAATGTGGTGAATGTGGAAGCTGGTACGGTTCTAAGGTTTGGCATTCCAACAGTAAATATCGCCGAGTCGTTTGGCAATGTAACCATAAGTTCAATAATGATAATAAATGCGAAACCCCTCACCTTGAGGAAGATGCAATTAAAGAATTGTTCATAAAAGCTACTAACAAACTACTAGCAGATAAGGATGAGATTATAGCTAATTTTGAAACTATGAAAGCAACAGCCTTTAACACCGATGAGTTGGAAAATAGAAAGGTGGAACTTCAAAATGAACTGGAAGTTGTAGCTGATATGATTCAAAACATTATTAATGAGAACGCCCATACCACTCTAGACCAAGAAGAATATCATAGAAAGTATTATGGCTTAGTAAAAAGGTTTGATGTCACTAAGGCTGAATTGGAGGCTGTAACTGAGCAAATTAAGGACACAATCACTAGGCATAAAAACCTTGAAATATTTCTGGAAGAACTGAAAAGCCAAGGTGAATTAGTGATTGAGTTTAATCCTCTTTTATGGAATAGTCTAGTGGATTATGTGACGATCTTTGAGAAGGATAAAGTTCAAGTTGTTTTTAAGAATGGCTTTACAATTTAATTTAGGATTAGATAAAGCTCATTATCTAGAAGATGATAAGCTTTATCTTTAAAACATAAAAGTTTCACTCACAGTTTCCCATAAATCATCGATATCATCATATAAGTATTTCTGCTCTTCTTCGATTAAACCCATTACATATTTATGTCGCATTTCTGGTTTTTCTAAAAGCACCCATTTTAACTGCTGAAAAGAAGTTTTTACAAAAGCTAACCATTGTGGGTAATTGATTGCTAGAAAAGGGTTTGTCACTCCAGTATTTGTTGCAACAACTACTTTACCTGCATTAACCGCAGATGCTATTGTATGTGCCGTAAATAACATAGTACCTAATTTAGGTCTCTTTTCTCTGTTAGTTGTTATAGGGATAGATTCTTTAATTGAGTGCCCCTCCCCAATACGTTTAAATGCATAAGAAATCCTGACACCGAGTTCGATAATGACAACAGGAATTGACGACGATAAAAAATGAATAAAATCATATCCATCATAATACATACCCTGTACTATTTCTGCTATTGTTTGATTCAGTTCACCTATATCCCCAAACTGAAACAGATTAAATACTGACATAAACGGAGCTGGCAACCCCATGGATGTGTTTACATCCGACTTAAAATGATTTACTACCTTTTTTATTGCCTCTATTATATCTGTTTCAACTCTATTGCTATATATAGGCATAACTTGTCGTACAATTTTCCCTTTGCGATCTACGGTTGTCATTGTCCCACTTAATACATCTAGAACCCCAAATATTAATCCAAGTAACGGATCATGTCCAACAGATACCAATCTGTGAAAATAAGGTGTTAGTCCATCAACATAAACATCAGTAATGGAATTTCCCCTATTATCTACATTCATAGACGCATCATATGGTACTTTAGCTAACCTTTCTAACTTCCCAATATCTTCTTTGGGTATAACTTCATCAAATTTACTACGAATCCAATTAGACATTGAACCTGCTGTTGTTCCGCTAGTTCCTTTGCTTGGCATACCAACTAATATTATATCTATTGCAGCAGCTACAAGACCTGCAAGCGTACAAATTGCCCAATCTGTTTTATCTAGTTTATGAATACCATTAAAATTATCATTAAGCTGTTTGATTATATTAAAATTTTCTTCTATTTCTGTTTTAGTAAAGATATCAGTAAAATCTATATCCTCAGGTATATTATTGTTTGCCTCATTTAATAAATCTTCAAAGGGTATTATTTTTGTATTCCTCATATAATTTTTATTTGTGCTTTTAGTTTTTGTATTACTTGTTATTTCTATTCCTAAAGAATTAAGTAAGCTTTCACTTGAGCTAATAGAATCCTCAAGTGTAGCATTAGTTTTCTTTAAAGAACCTTTAGACAAATTAGTATTAAGTTCATTTTTTATTACTTTCAAAATGTCTTTTTCATTTTTGTTTAATTTATCCACTAACTTCACCTAAATCATTTCTTAAATCATTAATAGCTCGCTGTAAAAGGATATTAATGCTATTTAAATAATCTGCCCTTTCTTTTGTAGCATCCACTTCTTCTTTAAGGGCTTTATTAATAGCATGATTCTTTTCTACAGCTAATTTTAATAGACGCTCCTTAGATTCTTTTAATTTTTTATTCTTAATTGATGATGCAACTCCTACCCCACCCGCTCCTAAAACTGCAATTGGTGCAGCCAGCACAAAAATACCTGCTACCATACCTCCACCGATAATAGAACCAGCTGCTGCTAAACCTGATGTTATGCCTGCCGCACTCAAACCCGCAACAGAACCACCATAGAATAAAGCTGCAAATGACCCTGCACCACCTATCCCAGCCCCTAAAGCACCCGCCAAGGTTTCTGGTATAGCACTGTTAACTATTGTATTCGTTTTAGACTTTAAAGCAGTAGATGCTTCGTTTATAACCTTTTCCACAGTCTTCAAAGAATCAAGAGATTTGAAATTTTTTTCTGCCATATAGTACACCTCCATATTTGGATTTTATTAAGTAATAGTTATGCACACCCCTTTTTTGGTTTGCACACCTCTAAGCACAACATTTTTTATTATCATTAAATTGTATCAATCTCTGCAAGATTATATCTATGTAAATAAGTTTTACTCTTCCCTTTACTTTATCTTTTATTAGTGGATCCTTATTCTCATACACAGTCTTTAAAAATTGCAGATTATCTCCAAAAACAATCATGTTTATCCACTCTAAATCATCACTCGATGATAAAGACTCCTTGTTAAAAAACTTCTCAATTTGTAATGGTACGGGGAAAACACCATCTTCATTTGCTATCAAATCTTCTTTTCTAATTTTCCCAGCATAATTCAATTCGTATTCCATATGTTCTGTCGGAAACAAAACGTATTTAAACTCTTCAGGCAACGATTGCCTTTGTTTATTAGTTGAATTAAATACGCCTTTTGACTTTCGGTTATCATAATATCCTCCTTGTAGCTCAATTATCAATTATTTGTTTTTTTCAGTCTATTGTCCAAGGGTTTTTCCGCGTCCTTTGGAATCGCCCAAGCCCAACCTAATCTTACTACACCTTCAATTTTTCCTTGATGGCACAAAACCTGAACCCTTCTTTCAGTAATACCCCAATTTTGAGCTGCTTCTTTAGTTGTGATGTAATTCATACGCTCACCTTCTTACTTTGGATTATAATACTAATTTAATTATAATCGTAGAAACGAATAATATCAATGAAGAATCTAAAATTGTTGGCATTTACTTAACAAGAAACTAATTATTATTTTGCTAAACAATTAAACCCTTAAAGTAAGACTACACTAATAGAGGTGATTTCAATTCCGCTCTTTTTACTTGACCCCTTAAAACACACCTAAAATCTATCATTTTATCCATCCTCATAAAACAAAAAACTGAGAAAACTGTAAACACGACATTTTCAAGGGAAACTACATCTATTTTCTTATCAGCAGACAGACGGTTTCAACGTGTGTACTACTAATAAACTTAATTTGAACTTCACATATACAATCAGTAGCATCAAAGTGATAATAATCTTGTCAACTCACCATTATTTTGCTAACCATCTTATCAACTCACCAACTCAATAACCGTATTGACCGATGACTTTTCAAATTCACCAATCTTGGATAACTTCCCTCATAGCAAAAATCCGCGATTATCCTTCCGGCTTAGAACCAAACCTCAAACCTCGAAAAGCCCAATATTACTGGACTTTTGACACACTCACTTCTCAACCCTTGACATCAATGTCACGCACTCAACGTGTGATAGTTAGGTTATTTAGGGAACAAGTCCAATAACAGCGAAAACGCCTTATCTTACAGGCTTTTTCAAGCAGCGCCTAAAAACCCGACATCTAATCTATTGTTTCTCCTAAGTAGGCTATTTCGTTTCTTCGAGCAAAACGATATTCCGATTAATACCCATGGTCAACATGTTTCCATTTGCTGCCATTTGTTCTTACCAAAATCCACATCCAATTATCGTATGTG
>JAAYRK010000008.1 GCA_012518815.1 Candidatus Epulonipiscium sp.
CTGAGTGGGCAAGAATACCTTATGAAGTATTAGATAGAGTATCTACTAGGATAGTAAAGGAAGTAGATCATGTTAACAGGATAGTATATGATATTACTTCAAAACCACCAGCAACTATCGAATGGGAATAATATACTATTATAAATTAGGAGGAATAAAATGATTGACCAAGAATTGGCAGCAAAGATTGACCACACATTGTTAAAAGCTGATGCTAAGGAGGAAGATATTAGAAAGCTATGTGATGAGGCTATTAAATATGGATTTGCGACAGTATGCGTTAATCCGTGTTATGTTCCTATGGCAAAACATTTACTTCAAGATACTAATATTGGAATTACAACAGTGATCGGCTTTCCTTTAGGAGCTACAACTAGTACAGTAAAAGCAGCTGAAACCCAAGAAGCCATAGAAAATGGTGCTAACGAAATAGATATGGTAATAAATATAGGAGCCCTAAAGGATAAAAAGTATGATTATGTAAGAGACGATATAAAAGCTGTTGTTCATGCTGCAAATAATAAAGCAATAGTAAAAGTGATTATTGAAACGTGCCTTTTAAGCAATGATGAAAAGGTAAAGGCTTGTTTGCTGGCAAGGGAAGCTGGAGCTCATTTTGTAAAGACTTCTACAGGATTTTCAGAAGGTGGAGCAATAAGAGATGATATTGTATTAATGCGAAAAACAGTAGAAGACACTATGGGAGTAAAAGCTTCAGGTGGAATTAAGACCAAAGAGGATGCAGAAGCCTTAATAAGAGCTGGAGCTAACCGCTTAGGAACTTCTTCTTCCGTTTCATTTGTAGAAAGTGTATAATAAAGAATTTTTACGAACGTTCCTTTTGTTTTTTAATAAAAAGTTCGAGAAACTGTTGACAATATATGATATTATTTGCTACAATACATTTGTGAATAAGGATATTAATATTTTTTCACTTATATAAATCCGGTAATATGGTCTGGATGTTTCTACCGACAACCTTAAATTGTCTGGCTATGGGTGAAATGAACGGCTTAATTATACTTTATTAATAGGTTCGTTCCTTCATCTTTGAGGGAACGGATTTTTTAATGAGGTACGAATTTCCATATTAATTTATGGAAAGTAAGCATAGCTTTTTCAATTTAAATTATTAAGGGAGGAAATTGATAATGGCACAAAGCAATGCAAGTAAAAAGCCTCAAAGTAATAGTTTATTAGAAAAGGTGTTTAAGTTAAGTGAGCACAAGACTAATGTTAGGACAGAAATAATAGCTGGCTTTACAACATTCATGACCATGGCCTATATTTTAGCTGTAAATCCTAATATCTTAGGGAATCCAGATGTTGGTATGGATCCTAATGCTTTATTTACTTCAACTGCTTTAGCAGCAATCATCGGAACTTTGTGTATGGCGTTTTTTGCAAATTATCCCTTTGCTTTAGCACCTGGTATGGGATTAAATGCGTTCTTTATCTACACAGTTTGTCTTAAAATGGGCTATAGTTGGCAGGTAGCTTTAGCAGCTGTATTAGTAGAAGGTATAGTTTTTATTGTTTTAACAGCATTTAATATAAGGGAAGCAATTTTTAATTCAATTCCACAAAATTTAAAACACGCAGTTGGAGCAGGAATTGGTTTGTTTATTACTTTTATTGGTCTACAAAATGCAAAAGTTATTGTAGATGATCCTGCTACACTTTTATCCTTGGGGGATGTAACTCATGTAGTACCTTTATTGGCAATTGTAGGTACAATTATTACAGCAATTTTAGTAGTAAAAAAAGTTAAAGGCTCTATTCTTATTGGAATATTTATTACTTATATCTTGGGTATTATTGCAGAATTAACTGGCTGGTATGTTCCTAATCCAGAGGTAGAAATGTTTAGTTTAATACCTTCTGGTATTGTATCAATGCCTCCAAGTATAAAAGCAATTTTCTTTAAATTTGATTTTACACATGTTCTTTCATTAAATTTCTTAATTGTTGTATTTGCCTTTTTATTTGTCGATATATTTGATACCTTAGGAACATTAATAGGAGTTTCAAACCAAGCAGGAATGCTTGATAAAGATGGAAAGCTCCCTAAAGTTAAAGAAGCTTTATTTGCTGATGCTATTGGAACAACTGCTGGAGCAATTCTTGGTACTTCTACAGTAACAACTTACGTTGAAAGTGCTTCAGGTGTAGCTGAAGGAGGAAGAACGGGCTTAACATCTGCTGTTACTGCAATCTTTTTTGCAATTGCATTATTCTTCTCACCAATTTTCTTAGCGGTTCCAAGTTTTGCAACTGCACCAGCTCTTATCATTGTTGGGTTTATGATGATGCAGTCTGTAACTAAAATAGATTTTACAGATGCTCAAGAAGGAGTCCCTGCATTCTTAACCTTGATTTTTATGCCATTAGCATATAGTATTGCAGAAGGAATTGTATTTGGTATAATATCTTATACAGTTATTAATGCTTTAACAGGGAAAGCAAAGAAAGTTCATCCATTAATGTATGCTTTAACAGTCATATTTATTTTGAAATTTGTTCTTGAAAAATTAATTTAATATAAGCCTTGTATGACTGGCGGATAATGGGAAAACCCATGGGGAATACAAGGTAGAATTTGCCGACCGCCTGGGCAGACGGAAAACTAAGCTTTCTGTTTGTTCAGGCGGTTTTTTATTTTTTTACCATACATTTTATAATGTAGGAGGATGATGAGAATGTTTAAAAAAGAATGGAGGGCTTTTAAAGAAGGGGATTGGCAAAAGGAGATAAACGTAAGAGATTTTATCCAAAAAAACTATACCCCTTATGATGGCAATGAAGACTTTTTGGAAGGAAGCACGGAAAGGACAAGAGCACTTTTAGATAGATATAAAGATTTATGTCGTTTAGAGTCCGAATGGGGAGGAGTTTTAGATATTGATACTTCAACTGTATCCTCCTTGCTAAATTATTCACCTGGTTATGTCGATAAAGAAAAAGAGATTATTGTAGGCTTGCAGACAAATAGGCCTCTTAAAAGAGGAGTAAATCCTTTTGGTGGAATACGTATGACAAGGCAAGCCTGCGAAGCTTATGGGTATAAATTGGACAGAAAGGTAGAAGAACATTTTGAATATAGGACAACCCATAATGACGGGGTTTTTAGAGTTTATACAGATGAAATGAGAAAGGCGAGAAGGAGTGGAGTTATTACAGGACTTCCTGATGCTTATGGTCGAGGAAGAATTATTGGAGATTATAGGAGAATACCCTTATATGGCGTAGATTATCTTATTGAGCAAAAGAAAATAGATAAAGTTAAGCTTGGGAAAAAAACTATGGATGAAGAAAATATCCGGCTTTCAGAAGAACTCTATAGGCAAATAGACTTTTTAGAAAAATTAAAACAAATGGCAAGTATGTATGGTTATGATATATCAAAACCTGCAAATGACGGGAAAGAGGCTGTTCAATGGCTATACTTTGGATATTTAGGGGCAATTAAAGAACAAAATGGTGCGGCAATGTCCCTTGGGCGGGTTAGTACATTTTTAGATATTTATTTTGAAAGAGATTTAAAAGAAGGAAAGTTAACAGAAATAGAAATACAAGAAATTATTGATGATTTTGTCCTTAAACTTAGAATGGCAAGGATGCTTAGAACTCCAGAATATAATGAATTATTTGCTGGAGATCCTCTTTGGATAACAGAGTCTATTGGTGGTATGGGTGAAGATGGAAGGACCTTAGTTACTAAAAGTTCATTTAGGTTTCTTAATACTCTTTATACTTTAGAACCTGCACCAGAACCTAATTTAACAGTTCTTTGGTCTAATAAGCTTCCAAAAAATTTTAAAAAGTTTTGTGCTAAGGTATCTATTGAAACTGATTCAATACAATATGAAAATGATGATATAATGAGAGAAATATATGGAGATGACTATGGTATTGCTTGCTGTGTGTCAGCCATGAAAATCGGGAAACAAATGCAGTTTTTTGGAGCAAGATGCAATCTTCCTAAAGTATTATTAATGAGCTTAAACGGTGGAATTGATGAAGTTAGTAAAGAACAAGTAGGGCCTCATACAGAAGCTATTTCTAGTGATATTCTTGACTATGATGAAGTTATGGAGAAATTTTCTTTCTATCGTAAATGGCTGTGCCAATTATATGTTAATACCATGAATATCATTCATTATATGCACGATAAATATGCCTATGAAAAGCTTCAGATGGCTCTTCATGATACAGATGTTGAGCGATTTATGGCCTTTGGAATTGCAGGCCTTTCGGTAGTAGCAGATTCTTTAAGTGCAATAAAATATGCAAAAGTAATTCCAATAAGAGACGAGGACGGAGTTATTACAGACTTTATAGTTGAAGGGGATTTCCCTAAGTTTGGTAACAATGATGAAAGAGTAGATAAAATTGCTAAGGAGTTAGTTATAGATTTTTATAACGAGCTAAAAGAGACTCCTGCATATCGTAATGCAATACATACTTTATCTATTTTAACCATTACTTCAAATGTGGTATATGGAAAGAAAACAGGAAATACACCTGATGGAAGAAAAAAAGGTGAACCTTTTGCACCTGGTGCTAATCCAATGCATAATAGAGATGAAAAGGGAGCCCTAGCTTCTTTGAATTCCGTAGCAAACTTACCTTATAATAGTTGTAGAGATGGAATATCTTGTACTTTTTCCATAGAGCCTAACACTTTAGGGAAAACTATAGAAGATCAAAAAAATAATCTTATAGGAATATTAGATGGTTATTTTTCACAAGAAGCTCATCATTTAAATGTTAATGTTATTAATAAAGAAAAGCTTATAGATGCTCTAAAACATCCAGAAAAGTATCCTAATTTGACAATAAGAGTGTCTGGTTATGCAGTTAACTTCCATAAATTAAGTAGGGAGCAGCAAGAAGAAGTAATTAATAGAACATTTCATAATAAATTATAATAAATATGAAAGGAGAATTAGGATGAAACGTGCTTTAATCAGTGTTTCAGACAAAACAGGAATAGTTGAATTTGCAGAAAAAATATCAGAGCTAGGTTATGAAATTATATCTACAGGAGGTACTGCAAAAGCCCTTGAGTATGCCGGAATTAAAGTAATTAATATTAGTGATGTTACAGGATTTCCGGAATGCTTAGATGGAAGAGTTAAAACTCTTCATCCTAATATTCATGCAGGTCTTTTAGCTATAAGAAGCAGTGAAGAGCATATGAAGCAAATAAAAGAATTAAATATAGATACTATTGATTTAGTAGTAGTAAATTTATATCCTTTTAAAGAAACTATACTTAAAGATAATGTAGAATTAGAAGAAGCTATTGAAAATATAGACATTGGTGGACCTACAATGCTTCGTGCAGCAGCAAAAAATTACCGGGATGTAATTGTTATTGTAGATCCTAAGGATTATAAGATGGTATTAACTGAACTTAATAAGGGAGATTTATCAGAAGCAACGAGATTTTATCTATCTTCTAAAGTATTTGAGCATACAGCAAGCTATGATACTCTTATTGCTAATTACTTTAGAAAGCAAAGAGGAGATGATGGTTTCCCAGATACTCTTAGCTTAACTTTTGAAAAGGTTCAGGAAATGAGATATGGTGAAAATCCTCACCAAAAAGCAGCTTTTTATAAGGAAATAGGTAAAAATGTTGGATGCTTAAGTTCTGCAGTACAAGTTCATGGAAAAGAATTATCATTTAATAACATAAACGATACTAATGGTGCTTTAGAGCTTTTAAAAGAATTTGATGAACCAACAGTGGTTGCATGTAAACATGCAAATCCTTGTGGGGTAGCAAGTGGAGAAACTATCTATGATGCCTATATTAATGCTTACAATGCAGATCCAGTTTCTATATTTGGAGGTATTGTAGTTGCTAACAGAGAAATTGATAAAGAAACCGCTCAAGAAATGAATAAGATATTTATAGAAATCGTAGTTGCACCTTCTTATTCAAAAGAAGCATTAGATGTGTTAAGACAAAAGAAAAACATCCGTATACTTCAATTAGACAATATTTCAGCTAAACTGCCTAAAGGTTCTTATGATTTAAAAAAAGTAGCAGGTGGATTACTTATTCAAGAAGTAGACAGTTTACTTTTGCCTGATGAAGAGTTAAAACTAGTAACAAAAAGAGAACCTACTAAAGAGGAAATGGAAGACTTATTATTTGCATGGAAAGTTGTTAAATATGCGAAATCAAACGGTATAGCTATTGCAAAGAATAAACAATCATTAGGAATAGGACCAGGACAAGTTAATAGAATTTGGGCTTGTAAACAAGCAATTGATCACTGTAAAGAACACATTGGTGAAGAAGTATTAAAGGGTGCGGTTATGGCTTCTGATGCCTTTTTCCCATTCCCTGACTGTGTAGAAGAAGCAGCTAAAGCGGGAATAACTGCCATAATACAACCAGGTGGTTCTATAAGAGATGAAGAATCTATAGAAGCTTGTGATAAATACGGTATTACTATGGTATTTACCAACATGAGACACTTTAAGCATTAATAATAAACAAAAAGAATCATCAAAAAACTTAACTTTTGATGGTTCTTTTTTATTTTTGGCTATTAAATTTTAAATGAATTTCTTAATTTGTTTTGATAAAAAACTTTATGGAGGGCAAAGATAAGAAAAAGAATTTTATTTTTAAAAGCCTAAGTAAGCTAGTATAATTGCAATTATTAATAAATGTGTTACAATATTTAATATAGATAATAAAAAACTATAATGTTTAAAGACATTTTTTAAGGAGATGGACATAAATGAGCTTTGTTTTAGATGCCCATTGTCATACAGTTGCCAGTGGTCATGCTTACAGTACAGTACAAGAAATAGCAAAACATGCTTCTGAAATTGGATTAGAGCTTGTTGCAATTACAGATCATTCGGATAAAATGCCAGGGGGTGCACCCCTTTTTCATTTTCATAATTTAAACGTAATTCCCCAAAAAGTACATGGTGTAGAAATATTAAAGGGAGCAGAAGTAAATATTATGGATTATGACGGAAATGTAGACTTAGATGACTATACTATGGAGATACTTGATATAGTTATTGCAAGCTTTCATCCTCCATGTATAAGACCTGGGAATATTCATGAAAATACCCGTGCTTTAATTAATGTGATTAAAAATCCTAATATAGATGTTATAGGTCATCCTGGAGATCCCCGTTTTCCCATTGATATTAAAGCAGTGGTAGCAGCTGCTAAGGAATATGGTACATTACTTGAAATTAATAATAATTCTTTAAATCCCAATAGTTTTAGGGCTGGTGGAACAGATATCATCAAGGAAATAATTTTAGAGTGTGTAAGAATGGACATGCCTTTTATTATTGGTAGTGATGCACATATTTCTTTTGATGTAGGAAATTTTAAATATGCAGAAAAACTCATTGGCCAATTAGATATTCCTAAAGATTTAATTGTTAATACATCTGTGGAACTATTAAGGGAATTTATATAGCTTGACGTATTGCACTTTCATACTGTAAAATAGTAAAGAAATAATTATTCTATTAATTTACTACTTATTGGGTAGGTGAATATAAAATGAATAGCAAAATTAAAGATGAAAGTACGGACAGGCTTTTTGAGGCAATATTATTACTTAGAAATATTGATGAATGCTATTCTTTTTTTGAAGATATATGCACAATAAATGAAATTAAATCTTTAGCGCAGAGGCTTGAAGTAGCAAAAATGTTAAAATCAAATAAGACATATGCAGAAATTACTGAAAAAACAGGAGCCTCAACTGCAACAATAAGCAGGGTAAACCGTTCATTAACTTATGGATCTGACGGTTATAATATGATACTTGATAGGTTAAAAAAGAAAAAATAAAAAACAAATAATCCTTTCCATTAAATTATGGAAAGGTTTTTGTTTAACTAGAAAAGGAGAATTATTATGTCTTTACTTGAGGGATTAAATCCAAAACAAAAAGAAGCAGTATTATGTACTGAAGGACCTTTACTTATTCTTGCAGGAGCAGGTTCAGGAAAAACTAGAGTCCTTACTCATAGAATAGCATACCTTATTAAAGAAATAGGAGTTGAACCTTGGAGGATTCTTGCTATAACTTTTACCAATAAAGCAGCTAATGAAATGCGTGAGAGAGTTGATAAATTAGTAGGAGAGGGTTCGGAAGATATATGGGTTAGTACTTTCCATTCTACTTGTGCAAGAATTTTAAGGCAAGATATAGAAAGGCTTGGATACAGCCGTTATTTTACCATTTATGATGCAGAAGACCAAAAGACCTTAATAAGAGAGTGCATAAAAGAATTAAATTATAATGAAAAAAACTATCCTGTCGGCAGTACTTTAGGAGAAATTAGCAACCAAAAAAATGAACTAATAAGTCCTTTGGAATATGAAAAAATAAATCGAGGAGATTTTAGAAAAGAAAAATATTCTAACATCTATAAGCTTTATCAAAAAAAATTAGAATCCAATAATGCCTTAGATTTTGATGATCTCATCTTTAAAACTGTAGAGTTATTTACTTATAACCCTGATTTACTTGAATACTATCAAAATAAGTTCCAGTATATTTTGGTTGATGAATATCAAGATACTAATACTGCCCAATATAAACTTGTAAATTTATTAGCTTCAGCACATGGAAATATTTGTGTAGTAGGCGATGATGACCAAAGCATTTATGGCTGGCGAGGAGCTAATATAAGAAACATACTAGACTTTGAAAAAGATTTTAAAAATGCCAAGGTTATTAAGTTGGAGCAAAATTACCGTTCAACTAAAGTAATTTTAGAAGCAGCAAATCACGTAATAAAAAATAATTATGGAAGAAAAGCAAAAAGACTTTGGACAGAAAATGAACAAGGAAATTTAATTGAATTAAATGAGACTTTTGATGAGCATGCTGAAGCTGAATTTGTTGCAAGGGAAATAATCAAACAAATTGAAGATGAGGGAAGAGAATACAAGGATTTCGCGATTTTATATCGTACTAATGCCCAATCACGTGTGTTAGAAGAACATTTTGTAAAACATAACATAGCATATAGATTATTTGGGGGCATAAGATTCTATGAAAGAAAAGAAATAAAGGATTTATTAGCATATTTAAGAATTATTCAAAATCCTTGTGATGATTTATCCTTAAAAAGAATAATAAATGTTCCTAGAAGGGGAATAGGGGCAGTTACTATAAATAAGGTTGAAGAATTTGCAGCTGCTAATAACATGAATTTTTATGATGTTATAAGAGATAATGAAACAGTATCTGTATTTGGTCGAGCAGCAACTAAATTAAAAGATTTTGCTGATTTAATAGGAGCTCTTCAAATACAAGCCAGTATAGGAAGCGTAACAGAGCTTATTGAAGAACTTTTAAAGCGTACTGGATATTTAGAAGAATTAGAAAATGAAAATACTGAAGAATCAAAGGATAGAATAGAAAACATTAAAGAATTAATATCAAAAGCTGCGGATTATGATAATAAAGAAGGAGAAGAAGCAAGCTTAGAAGGCTTTTTAGAAGATGTTTCTTTAGTAGCAGAAGTAGATAATTATAATGAAGGAGATAATGCAGTTGTCCTAATGACTCTTCATAGTGCTAAAGGTTTAGAATTTCCTTTTGTTTTTATTACAGGACTTGAAGAAGGAATTTTCCCAAGTTATATGAGTATTGTATCAGAAAGGGAAGACAGTATAGAAGAAGAAAGAAGACTTTGCTATGTTGGTATTACAAGGGCAAGAGAAAAATTATATTTGTCTTATGCAAAATCCAGAACTTTAAGAGGACAGACTCAATATAACAGGGCATCAAGGTTTATTAAAGAATTACCTAAAGAACTTATCAATTTGGGGAAAGCAAATAAAAGTTCTGACCCTTTGGCAGGAATAAGACAAAGAAACAGAATATTAAATAATTATACACCTTATGAAAGTGCCTTAAAGAACAAAATACCTGCTCCAAAGAATATAACACTAGATTATAAAGAAGGAGATCTAGTTAAACATTTTAAATTTGGTGTAGGAACTGTTGAAAAGATTAGTCATGCAGGAGCGGACTATGAAGTAACTGTCAATTTCCCAAAATTCGGGCAAAAAAAATTAATGGCTGGTTTTGCAAATCTAAAAGTTGTTGATTAAAAAGATATTAGGAAGAATTTAAAGAAATTTTAAGAAAAACAAAGAAAGAGTGACTTATTCTAACACAATAACGAAATTTGCCTTATTAAAAGTCGTGGAAAAATTGTAATAAAAAGTAAATCATGATATAATGCTTTCAGTAGATTATTGCTGTTTTAATTAATTATATAAATATAAAAATTGAAGAATGGGAAAGTGGGATGTCATGAAAAAGGAGAATAATTCAGAGGTAATGAAGCTCATTGAAGTTACTAGAAAGTTTGTAGATTTTGCAGAGACTCTTCTTAAAACCGGAAAAATTACACAAGAACAATATCAAAACATGACTAAAAATAAACATCGCTTTCTTAATGATATGGAACGTAAAAAAATTATTAGTAAATAAA
>JAAYRK010000009.1 GCA_012518815.1 Candidatus Epulonipiscium sp.
ATATTAAACAATGAAAGCTATAGCATAACTATTATTAAACTATATTATTATAAAGAATTATTGTCAAGCAATTATGCTTTAGGCTCTTTTTTAAAACAGAAGCTGTTTTTTAATAGTATATTCATTTTTTGTATTATATAATATTGATTAGTTGATGTATATATCTTTTAGTTTTTTTTATTAAACATAAGAGGTGAGCATATGGATCTTTTTGAATATAATAGAAAAATGACTATGGAAAAGGAATCTCCTTTAGCAGCCAGAATGAGGCCAACTAGTTTAGAGGAGTTTGTAGGACAAGAACATATTATAGGAAAGGACAAATTACTTTATCGGGCAATTAAGGCAGATAAGTTAGGCTCAATTATTTTATATGGACCTCCTGGGACGGGAAAGACGACTTTGGCAAAGATAATTGCCAATACAACTAAAGCAGAATTTGTCCAAATTAACGCAACATCTTCTGGTAAAAAAGAAATTGTTGAAATTGTAGAAGATGCCAGAGTCAGACTAGGAATGAATCAAAAGAAAACTATTGTGTTTATAGATGAGATTCACCGTTTTAATAAAGCACAACAAGACGCCCTTTTACCTCATGTAGAAGATGGAACCATTACCCTTATTGGAGCTACTACTGAAAATCCTTACTTTGAAGTAAATAAAGCTTTGATTTCAAGATCAAGAGTATTTCAACTTAAGCCTCTATCTAAAAATAATATTAAAGAGTTAATATTAAGGGCAATTAAGGATGATAAAAAAGGATTGGGAAGTTATGGGGCTCAGATATCAGAGGAGGCCTTAGAATTTCTTGCTGATCTAGCCAATGGGGATGCAAGAGCTGCAATTAATGCTGTAGAACTGGCAGTTTTAACAACGGAAGTATCAGAGGATGGGAAAATCTATATTAATTTGGAAGTTGCCCAGGAATGTATTCAACAAAGGGCACTTAATTATGATAAGGATGGGGATAATCACTATGACACTATATCTGCTTTTATAAAAAGCATAAGAGGTTCGGATCCCGATGCAGCTGTTTATTATCTTGCAAGGATGTTATATGCAGGGGAAGACCCAAGGTTTATTGCAAGAAGAATGGTAATATCAGCAGCAGAAGATATAGGAAATGCTGATCCTAATGCACTACAACTGGCTGTTGCTGCAGCTCAAGGTGTAGATTTTATTGGGATGCCTGAAGGAAGGATTTTATTATCTCAAGCAGCAATTTATTTAGCTTGTGCTCCTAAAACTAATAGTGCCATTACTGCAATTGACTTGGCTATGGAAGATGTTATGAATGTTCAAATAAGTGGAATTCCTGCTCACTTAAGAGATGCACATTATAGCGGGGCTTCACAATTAGGAAACGGAGAAGGTTATAAATATCCTCATGCATATCCTAATAATTATGTTAGTCAGCAATATTTGCCTGAAGAATTAATTAATAAAAACTATTATTATCCTAGCCAAAATGGTTATGAAGCTACCATAAGAAAAATTCAAAATTTAATGAAAAGTAAAAACAATAACAATAAATAGTCTTTAATCAAGGAATATTTTATTAGATATATTTTAAGTGAAATCGTAGATAATAATATATGATTTCACTTTTTTTATGTGAAATTAATTTAGGCAAGTATAAGGAGGAATAAAATATGCCCACTCATACTAAACTTGAAAAAGCTCTTGCCAGTGCACAAGGCTTATGTGCCGATTTAAAAACTTTTTCTCAAGATACTGATGATCAATCTGCAAAACAAATGTTTAAGCAGTTATCGGACACAGCAGATAATATAGCTCAATCTATTCAAGGTAGGCTAGATTTTGTAAAACAACAAGAACCTCAGTATAATCAATAATTTTTGCATGGAAAAATATTATATCTAATGAATAAATAATTATTTGTTTTTTGTCTATACTAACTTTGTAATTACTATTAAAAATATAAGGAGGCTTCTTTGATGAGCAAGAACAATAACAAAAATAACAGAAATAACAACAAAAATAACAATGTGAATGTAGATTTTGCTAATGAGTTAGTTCCTAATAAGGATACTAATAAAACAAACAAAACTAATAAAACTGATAGAACAAATAATAATCGCAATAACAATTGCTAACTAAAAAACAATCCCCGTGGCTAAACATGGGGATTTTTTATAATTTAATATATTAAGTTAAATAATATTAATAATTATTATCAGTATGGCATTGACCTTTGACATAAAAAGTAATATAATAAAAGCAACCCCTCGTAGGGAGGGGTACAAATCTTGAGTGGGGAACGGTGAAAAGTATGGAAAAAAAACAATTTGAAATAAGCGGAATGACTTGTGCTGCTTGTGCCAGAGCAGTTGAGAGAACTGTTAACAAGTTAGACGGTATCATAGAAGCTGATGTAAACTTGGCTTCTGAAAGACTAAATGTTAAATATGATGAAAACAAACTTAATATAGAAGAAATAATTCAAGCTGTAGAAAACTCAGGTTATGGGGCAGAAGAATATATAGAAAATAAAAAAAGAGATGATAAAGATAAAGAAATAAAATCATTAAGAAATAAACTTATTTTCTCTGCTATTTTTGTAATTCCTTTATTTTATATTTCTATGGGACATATGATTGGTGCTCCTTTACCTTCATTTTTATTAGGTCATGAAAATGCCTTAAATTTTGCTTTAATTCAATTAGTCCTTACAGTACCTATAGTAATAGCAGGATATAAGTTTTATACAGTAGGATTTAGGACTTTATTTAAAGCTTCTCCTAATATGGATTCTCTTATAGCATTAGGAACTGGAGCAGCAATTGTTTATGGTCTGTTTGCCATTTATAAAATTATTACAGGAACTCCTGATGAAGTGATAGCTTATTCTATGGACTTATATTTTGAATCTGCTGGTGTTATCATTACCTTGATACTACTAGGAAGATATTTTGAAGCTTTAGCTAAAGGTAGGACTTCTGAAGCTATTAAAAAGCTTATGGGCCTTGCACCAAAGACTGCTATAATTATAAAAGAAGGAAAAGAAATAGAAATTCCTATTGAGGAAGTAAAAGTTGGAGATATTATAGTTGTAAAACCTGGACAAAAAATACCTGTAGACGGGGAAGTTGTTAAAGGTAATACTGCTGTAGATGAATCCATGTTAACAGGCGAAAGTATTCCAGTAGAGAAAAAAGTAGGTGACCAAGTTGTAGGTGCAAGTATAAATAAAACTGGATCTATTCAATTTAAAGCAACTAAAGTAGGTAAAGATACGGTTTTAGCTCAAATTGTAAAACTAGTAGAAGAAGCTCAAGGCTCAAAAGCTCCTATTGCTAAAATGGCTGATATTATTAGTAGTTATTTTGTTCCTATTGTTTTAGTCATAGCCTTTGCTTCGGGTGTATTGTGGTATATTTCAGGAGAATCTTTAGTGTTTTCTATGACTATGCTTATTTCTGTATTGGTTATTGCTTGTCCTTGTGCTTTAGGCTTAGCAACGCCTACAGCTATTATGGTTGGTACAGGAAAGGGAGCCGAATATGGAGTTTTAATTAAAAGTGGTACGGCTCTTGAAAGCTCTCATAAGGTAAATACCATTGTGTTTGATAAAACAGGAACAATTACCCAGGGAAGACCAGAGCTTACAGATATAATTTGTTATAATGATATGTCAGAAGACGAACTTTTGATTTTGGCAGCTTCAGCAGAAAGAGCTTCGGAACATCCCTTAGGAGAAGCTATTGTAAGAAAAGCTCAAGAAAAAAACCTTTCTTTTTTGGAACTTGAAGAATTTAATGCTATTCCTGGATATGGTATTGAAGTAAAAATAAAAGGACAAGATTTAGTCTTAGGTAATAAGAAACTAATGCTTAAAAGAAAAATTGATATTAACGAAGCAGAAGAAATAGCAGATCAGCTAGCCCTAGAAGGAAAAACACCAATGTATATTTCTGATAATAATAGCTTGCTTGGTATTATTGCTGTAGCAGATGTATTAAAGAAAAATAGTATAACGGCTATTAAAAAACTTCATGATATGGGTATTGAAGTAGTTATGCTTACAGGTGATAATAAAAGAACTGCTCAAGCAATTGCAAAACAAGTAGGAATAGATAGAGTTATTGCAGAGGTATTACCTCAGGATAAGGCCAATGAAATTAAAAAGATTCAAGATGAAGGCAAAAAAGTTGCTATGGTTGGAGATGGCATAAATGATGCTCCTGCTTTGGCAATGGCAGATGTAGGTATTGCCATTGGTTCTGGAACAGATGTTGCAATGGAATCTGCGGATATAGTGCTGATGAAAAGTGATATTTTAGATGTTGTAACAGCCCTTAAGTTGAGTAAAAGTACTATTAGAAATATTAAGCAAAATCTTTTCTGGGCATTTTTTTATAATACTTTAGGTATACCTTTAGCTGCAGGTGTTTTTTATATTTTTGGAGGACCTAAATTAAATCCTATGTTTGCAGCAGCAGCCATGAGTTTTAGCTCCGTATCCGTTGTATTAAATGCTCTTCGATTAAAAGGCTTTAAGCCAGATTATAATATAGATAAAGAAGAAATAATTAATAAAGAAACAAAAAAAGAGGGTGATATCATGAGGAAAAAATTATATATAGAAGGTATGAGTTGTAATCACTGTGTCAATCATGTTAATAAAGCTTTAAGTGGCATAGCAGGGGTTAAATCTGTTAATGTTGATCTTGATAATAAATATGCTTTAGTTGACATGGAAGATGAAATTTCTGATGAGCTATTAAAAAATGCTGTTGTTGATGAAGCAGGATATGAGCTTATAAAGATTGAAATAGTATAATTTAAAAAATCTCTTGGAAAATCCAAGAGATTTTTTATAGGTTTTTTCTTATTATATTGATATCTTCTACAGTAATACTTTGGAGTAAAAATAAGAAAAATACATAACTAATAGCAAGAATGAATAGTATAATAAACAGGCTATAGCTTAAGGAAAAATTAGTTAAGAGGTAATTGTTCATAATATATTTTGATGTTAAACCAGTAGCAGTTGCAGCTAGGGCGGGTTTTATTATCCATTTGTTTAAGTCTAAGCTAATGGAGGTAAACTTCAAAACCTTTCCTAAATGAAGCAAGGTAACGGCTACTGAGCTTACTATTACGCTCCAAATAAAACCTAAAAGTCCTAGTTTAGGTATCAAAAAATAAATAAACCCAATACTTATTAAAGAGCCTATTATGTTATTTTTAAACAAAACCATTTGTTGACCTAAGCCGTTAAGTATTCCAGATAATGTAGATTGAAGGTAAAAGAAAGGACAAATCCAAGCCATAGAATAAAGCATATCTCCTACATTTTCCTGATTATAAAATACCAAGCCCAGTTCTTTTGAAAAAACTATAAAAATACATGTAGCTCCTATTCCTATCAAAGAACTAAAGTGAATAGATTTTGATGTAGTAAGGTGAATTTGTCTTGAATTTTTAATTGCTTTAGCTTCAGAAACTGCAGGTACTAAGGTCATGGATAATGCTCCTGTAAGAATAGAAGGGAAAAAGATTAATGGCATTGCCATACCACTAAATTGTCCGTAAATACCAATGGCTTCATTTGCTGACATGCCAAACAGTTGAAGCTTTTGTGGAATCATAATATTTTCTATGGAGCTAAGAAGAGAAGTAATAAATTTGCTTATAGTTAAAGGAATGGCCATTGATAATAAAAGAGAGTATGACTTTAATATGCCAATGGAAGGCTTTTTTGTATGTTTTTTTCTATTTTTATCATAACGATAAGCTATAAATATATATATAAAAGAAATGATTTCTCCAGCACTTAATCCAAGGACTGCAAGGGCACAAGCATAAGAAATACCTCTGTGTATAAATAAAGAAGAAAAAAGAAATATTACAGCCATTCTACTTATTTGTTCTAGTACTTGGGCAATTGCAGGCTTTGACATTTCTTGTAATCCGTAAAAATATCCCTTTATAGATGAAGCAGCAGCCATAAAGGGAATACAACAAGCTAGGATTCTTAATGAAAGATAGGTTCGCTCTTCTTTAATAACCGATGTTGCCAGAAAGGATGCAAAAAAGAAGATAAATAATGAAATAATAAAACCAATTCCTGCAGAAATAATTACAGATATTTTTAGTATTCGGCCACTATTGCCGTATTCTTTTTTTGCATTTTCTTGAGAAACGAATTTAGAAACACTAAGGGATATACCAGATCCAGATATGGTCCAGGCAAGGATAAAAATAGGAAATATTAATTGATAAAGACCCATTCCTTCAGCACCAATTATATTTGACATATATATACGATAAACAAATCCTAATATTCTTGTTATTAAGTTAGCAGAAGTAAGAATCAAGGCTCCTGTAACTATATTTTTTTTATTCATAATAATACCCTCTTTCATTTGGACGGTACTACAATTTATTCTTATTTAAGTTGTACTATGACAAATAATATTCTATTTTTATTGTTTATTGCCTAGATTTTCTATATAATAATAAATGGAAATAGTAATAAACATGCTTTAAGATATAGTTAAAATTAAAGTAAGGAAGTGAGCAGCTATGGATATTAATGATTGGAGAAGATTACTTATTCCTTATGAACAAGCTGTAGAAGAACTTAAAGTTAAGTTTAATGGTATTAGGGAAGAATATATAAGACTAGAGGAATATTCTCCTATTGAATATGTAACAGGAAGAGTTAAAAAAATATCTAGTATTTTAGAAAAAGCTAAAAGAAAAGGAATAGCAATTGAAGATATTGAAGAAAGAATTGAGGATATTGCAGGAATAAGAATTATATGCCAATTTGTTAAAGACATTGATAAAGTTGTTCATCTTATTAGAAATAGAGACGGAAAAGATTTAAAAATTCTTGAAGAAAGAGATTATATAAAAAACATTAAGCCTAGCGGCTATAGGAGTTATCACATTATTATAAAATATCCAATACAAACTTCTAAAGGAGAAAAAGAAGTATTAACTGAAATACAAATTCGTACTTTAGCTATGAATTTTTGGGCTACTATAGAGCATTCTTTAAGATATAAATATAATAAAGATATGCCTGATTATATTCATCAAAGATTGCTTAATGCTGCAGAAGCTGCTTTTACTTTAGATAAAGAAATGTCTGAAATAAGGCAAGAAGTGCTAAAGGCACAAGAACAATTTGAAGCAAGAACAAATATGATAGCAGAAATTTTTACTAATATCCAAAATTTATCTAAAATTAATGAAATAAAAGAAGCAGGAAAGTTATATAAAAAGTTTTGGGAACTTTGGGAAGAAGGAGATATGGAAAAATTAGAAGAATTTAATAAAAAATTGGATATAATGGCAGAAGTATACGGAGCACAAAGGCTCCGTTAATTTGAAGGTTTAGGGCCGAAGTATTGATAATAGTCAACTTTAATTCGGCCATTATAAAGCTTTCTTTTTTTATTGGCTTTTTTACCAAAATAGCTTTCGAATTTTTCAACAGAAGTTAAAAAGTATAAAGACCAAGTTGGCTCTTTTTCAAAAATTTTTCCAAGGCTTTGATATAGTTTTATTATTTCTTTTTTTTCTCCAATCCGCTCTCCATAAGGAGGGTTAGTGATTAAGATACCATAAGCTTCTTTAATTGATATTTTTGTTGCATCTTTAACTTCAAAGCTTATGCAATCATCTACGCCTGCTTCCAGGGCGTTTTCTTTTGCAATACTAATAGCTTCTGAATCTATATCATAAGCTTTTATATTAAGTTTAATATTTTGGTCTATTGCTTTAAAGGCTGCGGTTTTTTCTTTTTTCCATATGTCTTTTGATATTTGAGGCCAATCCATGGATACGAAAGTTCTATTTAAACCTGGGGCTATATTTTTTCCTATTAGGGCAGCTTCTATAGGAATTGTACCTGAACCGCAAAAGAAATCATAAAGGATTCTATTTTTATTCCAATAGCTAATTTGTATTAAGGCTGCTGCTAAGGTTTCTTTTAAGGGGGCTTCTACGGATTTAAGCCTATAGCCTCTTTTGTGTAGGCCAACTCCTGTGGTATCAATAGTTAGGCTTGCTATGTCTTTTAAAATAGAAACTTGAATAGTATATTCAGGTCCAGTTTCACTAAACCAGTCTACATGATATTTACTTTTTAATTTTTCTACAACGGCTTTTTTTACAATAGCTTGGCAGTCAGGAACACTATAAAGCTTTGATTTAACAGACTTTCCTGTAACGGTAAATTTGCCGTCTATAGTAATCCATTTTTCCCAAGGAAGGGCTTTTGTTTTTTCAAACAGCTCTTCAAAACTAAGAGCTTTAAATTCTCCTAATTCTAACAATATACGATCAGCAGAGCGGAGCCAAAGGTTGGTGCGGACAATATCCTGCGTAGTTCCTATAAAAGCGACCTTGCCATCACAGACTTCAAGGTCTTTATATCCTAAATCCAAGAGTTCTTTTTTGACTATGGCTTCTAATCCAAAGCTAGTAGTTGCAATTATTTTTAGATTTTTCATTGTAATACTCCTTATCTTTTGATTAAATAATTAGATAGTAATATTCTAATTCATATTGGTAAAAATGAAAATAATAGATTTTAAATTTGATATTGATATAATTAGTTTTGCCATTCTTTTTTTATATAATAGTATTATTAAATATTATAATTGAAAAAAGTAAAACATATTGACAGTAAAATCATAAAGTGATATTCTAATATGGAAAACCGACTAATAAACTAGGAATTAAATCTTGAGGTGAGTGTATGAAATTATCAACTAAAGGAAGATATGGTTTAAAGGCAATGGTGGACTTGGCAATTCATAGTCAAGATAAGCACATTGCTTTAAGGCATATTGCTGAAAGACAAGACATTTCTGAGCATTATTTAGAGCAGTTAATTGCAGTTTTAAGAAAATCCGGTTTAGTTAAGAGCGTAAGAGGGGCTCAAGGTGGTTATAGCCTGGCTTTAGCTCCTGATGAAATAACTGTCGGAGATATTCTTAGAGCTTTGGAAGGTTCTTTAGCTCCGGTTGCTTGTGTTGATGAAAATGTAACTGAAGAATGTTCTGAATGGGATTTTTGCGTAACTAGAGTTGTTTGGAAAGAAATTAGTGATAAGGTAAATGAAGTGGTTGATTCTATTACGCTTTCTGATTTGTTAGAGGAATATAATAAGAAAAATTCTGGCAAAGAATATATGTACTATATTTAGTACTAGCTTGCAAGTGAGGAGTGGTTGATGAATGCATAAGATATATTTTGATCATGCAGCTACGACTTCTACTAGAAAAGAAGTAGTGGATGCAATGCTGCCTTATTTTATAGAGGATTTTGGAAATCCTTCTAGCATTTACGAAGTTGCAAGAAGAAGTAAACAAGCTGTAGATGAATCTAGGCAAAAAATTGCCGACCTTTTAGGTGCGGATTTTAGTGAAATATATTTTACTAGTGGAGGAACTGAATCCGATAACTGGGCAATAAAAGGAGTAGCAGAAAGTTATAAGAATAAAGGAAATCACATTATTACATCCTCTATTGAACACCATGCAGTTCTTCATACTTGTCAGTATTTAGAAAGCCAAGGTTATGAGGTGACTTATTTACCTGTGGATGAATATGGACAAGTTAATCCAGAAGATGTAAAAAAAGCAATTAAAAATACAACGATACTTATTTCAATTATGTATGCCAATAATGAAATTGGTACCATTCAGCCAATTGAAGAAATAGGTCGTATTGCTAAAGAAAGAGGAGTATTATTTCATACTGATGCTGTCCAAGCAGTAGGTCATATTCCTATTGATGTAAAAAAAGCAAATGTAGATTTGCTTTCTCTTTCAGGGCATAAGTTCCATGGACCCAAAGGAATAGGGGCTTTATATGTTAGAAAAGGTGTTAGAATTAAAGCTATTTTACATGGAGGTGCTCAAGAAAGAAATAGAAGAGGAGGAACAGAAAATGTTCCTGGCATTGTAGGTTTGGCTACTGCATTAGAATTAGCTATTAAAGATATGGATGAAAACAATAAAAAAATGCTTGAACTTAGAGATTATATTATAGAAGGGATAAGCCAAAAAGTTGATTTTGTAAAATTAAATGGTCATCCTACAAACAGGCTTGCCAATAATATTAATTTTACTTTTGATTTTATTGAAGGCGAATCACTTTTATTATTACTAGATAGTAAAGGTATTTTTTGTTCTAGTGGTTCAGCATGTACATCGGGTTCTTTAGACCCGTCACATGTATTATTAGCTATTGGGCTTCCTCACGAAAAAGCTCATGGTTCTTTAAGGGTTACTATTGGTGATGAAAACACAAAGGAAGAAGCTGACTATTTCCTAGAAGTGCTTCCACCAATTGTTCAAAGATTAAGAGATATGTCTCCTTTATATGAGGATTTTAAAAAAAGAAAAAATTAATAAATATAGACTAAAAGAGGTGCTTTTATGTATAGTGAAAAAGTAATGGATCATTTTATGAACCCTAGAAATATGGGAGAACTTGAAAATGCGTCAGGAGTAGGTGTTGTAGGAAATGCAAAATGCGGGGATATTATGAAAATATACCTTGATATAGAAGATGATATTATTAAGGATGTTAAGTTTAAAACTTTTGGCTGCGGTGCAGCTGTTGCAACAAGCAGCATGGCAACAGAATTAGTGAAGGGTAAGACCATACAGGAAGCAGTTAAGTTAACTAATAAAGCAGTTTTAGAGTCTCTTGACGGTCTTCCCCCAGTAAAAGTACACTGTTCTGTTTTAGCTGAAGAAGCTATTCATGCAGCTTTATGGGATTATGCACAAAAAAACGGAATTGAAATTGAAGGACTAAAGCCTCCTACTGATAATGACGATCATCACCATGATATCCATGATGATGAGGAATAGTTTTTTGGGGTGAAATAATGCCAAAAGAAAAAGTTGTTGTAGGGATGTCTGGAGGAGTTGATAGTTCCGTTGCTGCATATTTATTAAAAGAGCAAGGTTATGAAGTAATTGGTATGACCATGCAGATTTGGCAGGAAGAATCCACAGAAGAGATGGAAAACCAAGGAGGCTGCTGTGGCTTGTCTGCAGTAGACGATGCCAGGAGAGTATGCCAAAAATTAGGCATCCCTCATTATGTAGTTAATTTTAGGGATGTGTTTAGTAATAAAGTTATTGATTATTTTGCTAATGAATATTTTAAAGGTAAAACTCCTAATCCATGTATTGCATGTAATCGTTATATTAAATGGGAATCAATGCTATTTAAAGCTCTTCAATTAGAAGCGGATTATATAGCTACAGGGCATTATGCTAAAGTAGTTTATTTACCAGAAAAGAAAAGATATACTCTTAAACTTTCTTCAGCTTTAGCAAAAGATCAAACTTATGCCCTTTATAATCTTACTCAAGAGCAGTTAAAGCATACTTTAATGCCTTTGGGAGATTATACTAAAGAGCAGGTAAGAAAAATTGCTAAAGAAGCTGGACTTTTAGTGGCATCTAAACCTGACAGCCAAGAAATATGTTTTATTCCTGATAATGATTACGGTAAATTTTTAGAAGAAAATTACGATATGCCTATACGACCTGGAAATTTTGTAGATACAAAAGGTAATGTATTAGGAATGCATAAGGGAATAATATATTATACAATAGGACAAAGAAAAGGTCTTGGAATTTCTTTTGGAAAACCTATGTTTGTTGTGGAAATAAGACCTGAAAAAAATGAAGTTGTATTAGGCGAACATCATGAAGTTTTTAGAAAAGTATTATATGCTAATGAGCTAAACTTTATGTCTATTGAAAAGCTTGAAGGACCAATGAGAGTTACTGGAAAAATCAGATATAGTCATGATAGAGTTTTATGTACTATCGAGATGAAAGCAGAAGATCTTTTAAGATGTGAATTTGATGAACCTCAAAGAGCAATAACTCCAGGACAAGCTGTTGTCTTTTATGATGGAGATATTGTTGTTGGGGGAGGAACAATTTTATATGGTAAAAACAAATAAAATCCTTGGGAAACCAAGGATGTTTTTATCTTATAAATTTAATAAGTCTAATACTTTCTTTTCAACCTTTCTATTTTTTCCTATGTAAGGATAATCATGAATGTGAAGAGCAGGGTTAAAGTTTAATTCTATAATGCTGTAATTATCCTTTGAAGCTTTTTCATTAATATCTTTAATAATGATATCTGCCCCGCAGATTTTGGCTCCTACTGCCTTAGCTGCTTTTACAGCTATTTTTTTATAATCATCAGAAATATCATCAGTAAAATCTATACTGTCTCCTCCAGTACTGATATTAGAGTTTTTACGTAAATAGACGACTTCATTTTCTAAGGGGATATAATTGAAATCTTTTCCCTGGGCTTTTAAAAATTCTTCTTCAGCATGACCTAAATTAATTTTTTCAAGAGGGGTGGTGTAATTTTTTCCTCTTAAAGGATCTTGGTTTTTTATTTCTACTAATTGTCTAATGCTATGAATACCATCGCCTTTTACATTTGCTGGTACCCTGTGTAAAATTGCTGCTACTTCATCTCCTATAACTAAAAATCTATATTCTTTTCCTGGAATGTATTCTTCTATCAATAGGTAACTGTCCTCTTTAAAAGCAAATTTTGCAGCATCTAAAAATTCTTCTTTAGATTGCATATTTTTTATAATGGTAATTCCTTTTCCAAAGTTTGTGGATTTTGGCTTTACCACTATGTCGCTGCCTAATAAATTTGGATATTCGGCTAAGGCATTTTCAATAGAATGAATTGTAACAGATTTTGGTACACAAAGACCGTGTTCTTTTAAAACAAGCTTTGTTACTTCTTTATTTTCCATAATTAAAGGAGCAATATAAGAATCAGCAGAGGTCCTGGTTGCTTGTTTAATATATTCAACTTTATCATTTTTTTTTAAACGGATAAAATTATCATGCCAATCAAGTACTTCTACTTCTATATTTCTTTCTAATGCTTCTTTAATTATTAATTGTGTCGATAGTTCTAAGCTTTTATAGTCTTTTGAAATCATGCTTTACCTCCAAAGATTGTTTTTTGCACATCTTAACCCAAATTCAAGAAAAGTTTCATTGTTGTTTTTTGTTTCATTATAAATTAGTGATGAAGGAAGTAGAGAAATATCAAAGAGTTTTTCTTTTTCTTTTAATACACTTTTTGTATATTTATTATCCTTTACAGCTTTGTCCATCAATAAAGCAACAATTTCTAATTTTTTAAATGTTTCCGTCCCATAGTCGGTTAATGATTTTATCTTGCTATTGTAATCGTATAATACTAAATCAGATCTTCTGCCTGATAAGGCTACTAGATGATGATTTAAGTTTATTTCTGTTAACTCTTCTTCAGAAATAGCTTTGTTTTCTTCAAACAAACAAAAAATCATAAAAACATGGAGAAAATATAATTGACTTAAGCTTAAGCCAGTTTTTTCAAAGGGATTTAAATCTAAAATTCGTATTTCGATATATTTGACTCCCCTTTTTTCCAGGGCATCTAAAGAATTTTCCCCTTTATTAAGATATTGTTTAAAGCGTATTGGTGAATAAAATTCACTTTCTTTTTGAAGAACATTTGTATTTAATTGTGTAATTTCGCCGTTAATAACAGTACCTAGTTTTAAGTATTCTTTGCAAGGAGTATTTAATAATTTACGCAGTCCTAGGATATATTCCTTTAGACTATTATATGAAATACTATATTTACCTTGAAGAGTACTAGAGTAGCCAAAGCGACTTAGTCTAAGGGATGTAGCATATTGTTCATACTTGTCAACAAAGTTTAAATCCTGGGGACAACAATGTTTAATAATTTCTAATTCTTTGGTTAATACTGAGTTATAACTAGAATCAAAAGAAGGAGATGCCCCAAAAAGATATATTAAGAGCCATTTATACCTTAAAAAGTTCCTTCCTAAAGAAAAATACAAATCATTAATAAATTCTTGTTTAGGAATCTTTAAAGTCTTTTGTTGATATAATAAATCAAGGAGTCTGTCACTAAAAGAAAAATTATAGTGAACTCCACAAATCATCTGCATTTTTTTACCGTATCTTAGGGCTAAACCTTTTCGGTATATTTCTTGTTCTTTTCCTTGTGGACTATTATTAAATTTTGCAATAGGTATTAATTTTTCATCAGGAAGTTTTGGGGGCATACTAAGAGGCCATAGTAATTCATTATCTAATATTTTATTTGCTTTATTGTGAAGTTCACAAAGGAAATCATAGCTCTTCTCAATAGATTCAAAGGGTGGTGTAATGAATTCTAGTTGGCTTTCTGAAAAATCAGTTGTAATATAAGGATTTGTAAGTTTATCTCCAAAAGCTTTAGGATGGGGAGTAAGAGCAAGTTCCCCAGATGACAAGACTCTTTGGGATTCTTTTTCTAGTCCCCAGTAGCCTTTTACTAAAAGCTTACGATTTTCTCTATTAGAAAATAATTCGATGTAGTTTGCAAAGTTTTGATTCATAGATTCACCTTTTATTATTTATTATAAATTATAGTTAATATCATACCATGATTTTAAATTGATGATAATGTAACTTTTAAATATTGTAAAGTAAATTATTAGAAATACATTTAATAGAAATTAATAGCCTGCGAAATGATAATAATTTATATTAATACTTAAAGAATTACAAAAAGATGATTTGAAAAAGAATAATTTTGTATATATATGATAAATAAAAGCTTAATATTTAATAAAGTCTTGCTTAGCTTTTTTAGTCCATGATAGAATACAACAGAAAGTATTTATAAACTAGGAGGTATGACATGGGAGAGTACATTAAGGTAATTTTTACTCTTGTTGGAGGATTAGGCCTTTTCATTTATGGTATGCAAATAATGGCTGACGGGTTACAAAAGTCTGCTGGCAATAAAATGAAAAAGTTATTAGAGGTTCTAACTAATAATAAATTTATGGGAGTATTAGTTGGGGCAGTAGTTACTGCAATTATTCAAAGCAGTTCTGCAACAACTGTTATGGTTGTCGGCTTTGTTAATGCAGGCTTAATGAATTTGGCACAAGCTGTAGGAGTTATTATGGGGGCCAATATTGGGACAACCGTTACAGGATGGTTAGTATCTAGTGCAGAGTGGGCAAAGTTTTTAAACCCTTCAGAATTAGCTCCCCTTGCCATAGCAATTGGTGTAGGAATGATACTTTTTGCCAAGAAAAAATCTGTTAAACAAGTTGGAGAAATTATTGCAGGATTTGGTATCTTGTTTATTGGTTTAGATATGATGGGTGGTGCAGTTAAACCATTTAGAGAATCACCAGTTTTTAAAAATGCATTTTTAACTTTAGGAAAAAACCCCATATTAGGGATTTTAGCAGGTTTTGCAGTTACTGCAATTATTCAAAGTAGTTCTGCTTCAGTAGGTATTTTACAATCTTTAGCTAGATATTCCTTAGTACCTTGGAATGCTGCAGTTTATATCATTATGGGACAAAATATAGGAACTTGTGTTACAGCTTTATTTTCTAGTATTGGTGCTAGTAAAAATGCAAAGAGAACTGCATATATTCATTTACTTTTTAATGTAATTGGAACGATTGTTTTTGCAGTTATAGGGATTGTTTATTTTAAATATATTAATCATACTTTTGGAGAATCTTTAATTACTATGACACAAATCAGTGTTGTACATACTATTTTTAATATTGGAAATACTATACTCTTATTTCCCTTTGCTGGAATGCTTGTATACTTAGCTAGTAAATTAGTAAGGGGTGAAGACGAAGAAGATGAAAGTGCCCTTAGACATCTTGATGATAGAATACTAGAAACTCCTTCTTTTGCAGTAGAAAATGCTATTAAAGAAGTTGTAAGATTAAGTAAAATGGCAGGAGAAAATGCAAAATTAGCCATGGAGGCATTGCTTGAGAAAAATGAAGAAAAAGCTGAACAAGTTTATAAAAAAGAAAAAAGTATTAATGCCTTAGAAAAAGCTATTACACCTTACTTAGTAAAAATATTAAATTCATCTATTAATGAAAAACAAAATAAAATTATTACTAGTTTATTTCATATAACAAATGATATTGAAAGAGTAGGCGATCATGCTGAAAACATTGCTGAACTTGCTCAATTTGCTATAGATGGAAAAGTTGAATTTTCAGAAATGGCTATCGACGAACTAATAACCTTATCAGAAAAGAGTTTAGACTGTTATAAGCTTGCTTCAAGAGCAATAGAAGAAGATAACGTAGAATTTGCAAGAAAAGTTGAACCGCAAGAAGAAATGGTTGACAAATTGGAAGAAGAATTTAGAAAGACTCATATAGAAAGACTTTCACAAAATAAATGCAGTGCTAATTCAGGAGTTGTTTTCTTGGATATAATAAGTAATTTAGAAAGAATTTCTGACCATGCTTCTAATATTGCCTATGCTGTTTTAGATCAACACAAAAAAATAAAAAAAGCTTAAAAAATTAATTGATATTTTTAAATATTTTCCTTGATATTTTGTATCATTTTCGTTACAATATAAGCGGTGATACAGAATATCTTTTTTTTACGAATAACTGGGACGAAAATTGTCGTGCGGGACAATAATGTTCCCGAGGAGAGATTATAATGAGAAATCTTTCTCTGACATTACAGAAGATTATTCCAGAAGGTGTTTTGACTTTAGAGAGAAGATACGAGATTTTAAGAGCAATTAGTTATTTTCAGCCTGTTGGAAGAAGGATTTTAGCTAATCATTTAGGCATATCAGAGAGGATTATCAGAAACGAAACAGATTTTTTAAAACAAAATGTTTATATAAAAGTGACTTCTTTAGGCATGGAAATTACCCAAGAAGGACATAATATCCTTCAGGAGTTAGAAGGTTTAATATATGATTTAAGAGGACTTACTGAGCTTGAAAAACAACTTTCTAAAATATTAAATATAGATAAAGTAGTTGTTGTTCCTGGAGATACGGACAAAAATGAAATGGTTAAAAAAGACATTGGAAAAGCTGCTGCCCGTATATTTAGGGATATCATAAAACCAGGAAATACAATTGCAATTACTGGTGGGACAACTGTGGCACAAATGATTAATTCATTTCAGCCATTAAATAATAATTACGAAGATGTTTTTGTTCTTCCTGCCCGAGGTAGTATTGGTAATAAGGTAGAATATCAATCAAATACTTTGGCATCTCAATTAGCATATAAATTAGGTGCCGATTATAAACTTTTAAATATTCCAGATCATTTAAGTAAAAAATCTTTAGAGAGTATTAGTAAGGAACCTGAAATTAAAGACACACTTCAAAAGGTTTCTAATACAGATATATTAATTTTTGGTATAGGTAATGCTCTTAAGATGGCAAAAAGGAGAGGGCTTTTAGAACCTGTTATTGATTTTTTAAGACGTAAAGAAGCTGTTGCTGAAGCCTTTGGTTATTACTTTAATCTTGAGGGGGAAATAGTATATAATTCCCGTTCAGTAGGAATACAATTGGATGAAATTAAAAATATTTCCTATATGATTGCTGTAGCTGGTGGTTCATCTAAGGCAGAAGCAATTATGGCGGTAGAACATCTTCTTAAAAAGGGTTGTATAGTCATGGATGAAGGTGCAGCCAATGAAATCATCCGATATAAAAGAAATAAATAAGTTAGATTATTGTAAGCATATTTTATGTTTACAATTATAATAAATTAAATTTTATAGGAGGAATGTAAAAATGGCAAAAATTGCAATCAATGGTTTTGGACGTATTGGAAGAAATGCTTTCAAAATAGCAGTAGCAAAAGGAATGGACATAGTAGCAATAAACGATTTAACTGATGCAAGTACTTTAGCGCATTTATTAAAATATGATACTTGTTTTGGAAAATTTGAAGGTACTGTTGAAGCTAAAGAAGGTGCTTTAGTTGTTAATGGAAAAGAAATCAAAGTATTAGCAGAAAGAAATCCTGCTGATCTACCCTGGAAAGAACTTGGAGTAGATATTGTAATCGAGGCTACAGGTATTTTCAGAAAGAAAGAACAAGCTCAATTACATATTGATGCAGGTGCAAAGAAAGTTATCATTTCAGCTCCTGGAAAAGGAACTAAATCAATCGTTATGGGAGTTAATGAAAACGACTACAATCCTGCAGAAGATAATATCGTTGACAACGCATCTTGTACTACAAACTGCTTAGCTCCATTTGCTAAAGTTCTTCATGATAAATTTGGAATTAAAAGAGGAATTATGACAACTGTTCACTCTTATACAAATGACCAAAGAATTTTAGACTTACCTCACAGTGATTTAAGAAGAGCTCGTGCTGCTGCAGAATCTATTATTCCTACAACAACTGGAGCTGCTGAAGCAGTTGCAAAAGTTATTCCTTCTCTTAAAGGAAAATTAACAGGTATGGCTATGCGTGTTCCTACACCTACAGTATCTGTTGTTGACTTAACTGCAGAATTAGAAAAAGATGTAACTGTAGAAGAAGTAAATGCTGCTCTTAAAGCTGCTGCTGACGATGTAGTATTAGGTTATACAGAAGAGCCATTAGTATCTGTTGACTTTAAAAAAGATCCTCGTTCTTCTATCATTGATGGTTTATCAACTATGGTTATTGAAGGAAATATGGTTAAAGTTGTTTCTTGGTATGACAATGAATGGGGATACTCTAATAGAATTGTTGACTTAACTAATTATATTGCAGAACGTCTATAATTTATAATAGCTATAGACCTTAAGGTCCGGTTTTGTAGTAGTATCTATAGGACCGGACCTTGTTTATCATTAAAATATTTGGATAATATTCACATTGAAAAAATTACCGAGGAGGGAATATAAATACCATGTTAAATAAAAAATCCGTAGATGATATTCAGGTTAAAGGTAAAAGAGTATTAGTTCGCTGTGATTTTAACGTACCAATTATCGATGGAAAAATTACAGATGAAAATAGATTAGTTGCTGCATTACCAACTATTAAGAAATTAGTTAATGACGGTGGGAAGGTAATATTATGTTCTCATTTAGGAAAACCTAAAGGAGAACCAAAGCCAGAATTATCTTTAGCTCCTGTTGCTAAAAGATTAAGTGAATTATTAGAAAAAGAAGTTGTATTTGCAAAAGATGATAATGTAGTAGGCGAAAATGCTAAAAAAGCAGTAAGTGAAATGAAAGAAGGAGATATTGTTCTTCTTGAAAATACAAGATATCGTAAAGAAGAAACAAAGAATATCGATGATTTTAGCAAAGAACTTGCTAGTCTTGCAGATGTATTTGTTAATGATGCTTTTGGTACAGCTCACAGAGCTCACTGCTCCAATGTTGGAGTTACAAACTTTATCGAAGGAGATTGTGCTGTAGGATACTTAATGCAAAAAGAAATTGAATTCTTAGGTAACGCAGTTAACAATCCTCAAAGACCTTTTGTAGCAATTTTAGGAGGAGCAAAAGTATCCGATAAAATTAATGTAATCAATAATCTTCTTGAAAAAGTAGATACTTTAATTATTGGTGGAGGTATGGCATATACTTTCTTAAAAGCAATGGGATTTGAAGTAGGTAATTCACTTCTTGAAGAAGATAAGATAGATTATGCTAAAGAAATGATTGAAAAGGCTAAAGAAAAAGGAGTAAACTTCTTGCTTCCTGTTGATAATGTTGTAGCAAAAGAATTTAAAAACGATACAGATTTTAAAGTGGTTCAAAGAGGTGGAATTGAAGCTGATTGGGAAGGCTTAGATATTGGACCTGAAACAAGAAAGCTTTATGCTGATGCTGTAAAAGATGCAAAAACTGTTGTTTGGAATGGACCTATGGGAGTTTTCGAATTTGAAAACTTTGCAAAAGGAACTATTGCAGTAGCTGAAGCTTTAGCAAAAATTGATGCAACAACAATTATCGGTGGTGGAGATTCAGCAGCTGCAGTTAATCAATTAGGATTTGGAGATAAAATGAGTCATATTTCTACCGGTGGCGGTGCTTCTTTAGAATTCCTTGAAGGTAAAGAATTACCTGGTGTAGCCGCTGCAGACGATAAATAATTATAGGAGGTTATTATGCGCAAAAAAATAATTGCTGGTAACTGGAAAATGAATAAAACTCCAGATGAAGCGGTAAAACTAGTTGAAGAATTAAAGCCCTTAGTTAATACAGATAAAGTTGATGTAGTGTTTTGTCCGCCTTTTGTATGTCTTCCTGGAGTAATAGAAGCAGTAAAAGGTAGCCATATTGCAGTTGGAGCTCAAAATATGTATTTTGAAGAAAGTGGTGCTTATACTGGAGAAGTATCACCACAAATGTTAACTAACTTAGGTGTAAAATATGTTATTTTAGGACATTCTGAAAGAAGAGAATACTTTAATGAAACAGATGAAATCGTTAATAAAAAAGTACTTAAAGCAATTGAACATAACTTGATTCCTATTATTTGTGTAGGAGAAACTTTAGAACAAAGAGAACAAGGAATTACTATTGATTTAGTTCGTTTACAAACTAAAATTGCTTTAAAGGATGTTTCAGCAGATAAGGCAAAAGAAGTTATTATAGCTTATGAGCCAATATGGGCTATTGGAACAGGTAAGACTGCTAGCTCTGAGCAAGCTGAAGAAGTTTGTAAGGCTATTCGTGAAGTTGTAGCTGAAATTTACGACTCATCTGTTGCAGAAGCAATCCGCATTCAATATGGCGGCAGTGTTAATGCTTCTAATGCAAAAGAACTTTTTGAAATGAACAATATTGACGGGGGCTTAGTCGGAGGAGCAAGCTTAAAAGTTGATTTTAGTAAAATTGTAAATTATAATGACTAAGAAACACCATAGAAGGAGTATTGTAATGATTAAGAAACCAACAGTACTAATGATACTTGACGGTTTTGGACTAAATGACCGCTGCGACGGCAATGCCATATGCCAAGGGAAAACACCTATAATAGATGATATAATGAAAAAGTATCCCTTTGTAAAAGGCTATGCTAGTGGAATGGATGTAGGACTTCCAGAAGGACAAATGGGTAATTCTGAAGTAGGCCATCTTAATATCGGAGCAGGTCGTATTGTATATCAAGAACTGACAAGAATCACAAAATCCATAAAAGACGGAGATTTCTTTAAAAATCCTGAATTACTTAGTGCAGTAAATAACTGCAAAGAAAATAATTCATCCCTTCATTTATATGGACTTTTATCCGACGGAGGGGTACACAGTCACAACACTCATTTATATGCCTTGTTAGAATTAGCTAAGAAAGAAGGTTTGTCTAAGGTATATATTCATGCTTTCTTGGATGGTAGGGATACTCCACCAGCTTCAGGAAAGGATTATGTAGCAAAACTCCAAGAAAAAATCAATGAAATTGGAGTAGGTAAAATTGCTACAGTTATGGGAAGATACTATGCAATGGACAGGGATAACCGTTGGGAAAGAGTAAAACTTGCTTATGACGCAATGGTTTTAGGAGAAGGGGATAAATGTTCTGATCCTGTTGAAGCTGTCCAAATATCTTATGATAATGAAGTCTATGATGAATTTGTAGTTCCAACAGTGATAACAACTGCTAATGAGCCTGTTGCAACTATTCAAGCTAATGACTCAATTATCTTCTTTAATTTCAGACCTGACAGGGCAAGACAAATAACAAGATGTTTTTGTGATGAAGACTTCGATAAATTTGAAAGAGCTAAAGGGTTTTTACCTATTAAATATGTCACTTTTACTGAATATGACGTTACAATAAAAAACAAAGCGGTTGCTTTTAAGCCTACACAATTAACAAAGACTCTTGGAGAATATTTGTCTGAAAATGGTTTAAAACAATTGCGTTTAGCTGAAACAGAAAAGTATGCTCATGTTACTTCTTTCTTTAACGGAGGAATACAAAAACCTTATGATGGAGAAGATAGAATATTAGTAGATTCTCCAAAGGTTGCAACTTATGACCTTAAGCCTGAAATGAGTGCAATAGAAGTTACTGATAAACTTGTAGAGGCTATTCTTTCTAATAAATATGACTTAATTGTTGTAAACTATGCAAATCCAGATATGGTAGGACATACAGGTATTTTGGAAGCAGCAGTTAAAGCTATTGAAACCATAGATACTTGTGTTGGAAGAGCAGTGGATGCATTATTAAAAGTAGATGGTCAAATGTTTATTTGTGCAGACCATGGTAATTCAGAGCAATTAGTTGATTATGAATCTGGCGAACCTTTTACAGCTCATACTACTAATCCTGTTCCCTTTATTTTAGTTAATGCTGGAAAAGGAATAGCTTTAAGAGAAGGTGGAAGACTAGCAGACATAGCACCTACTCTTCTAGATTTAATGGATATGGAAAAGCCGGAAGAAATGACCGGTAGTTCACTCTTAGTAAAAAACTAATAAAAATAAATACTATCATTTTAAAATTGAAAGGAGAAACAAAATGAAAGGATATTTAGAAATTTTAGACGTATTTGCAAGAGAAGTATTAGACTCAAGAGCTAATCCTACTGTAGAAGTAGAAGTTGTTGTAGATGCAGGAGGAAGACAAGTTTTAGGAAGAGCAGCAGTTCCTTCAGGAGCTTCTACAGGTGCTTTTGAAGCTGTAGAACTTAGAGATGGTGGAGACAGATATGTAGGTAAAGGCGTGCAAAATGCAGTAGATAATGTTAATAATATTATCGCTGAAGAAATTATCGGAATGAATGCTCTTGATCAAGTAGAAATTGACAATAGAATGATTGAATTAGATGGAACACCTAACAAATCTAAATTAGGAGCTAACGCAATTCTTGGAGTATCTATGGCTGTTGCAAAAGCAGCTGCTGAAGCATTAGATATGCCTTTATATCAATACCTTGGTGGATTTAATGCTAAAGTATTACCTGTTCCTATGATGAACATCTTAAATGGTGGGGAACATGCAGACAATACTGTAGATTTACAAGAATTTATGATTATGCCTGTAGGAGCTAAATCCTTTAGTGAAGGTTTAAGAATGTGTTCAGAAGTATATCACAGCCTTAAGAAAGTATTAAATGACAAAGGTTTATCTACAGCAGTAGGTGACGAAGGTGGATTTGCTCCAGACTTAGCTTCTTCTGAAGAAGCAATTCAAGTAATTATTGATGCAGTTGAAAAAGCTGGATACAAACCTGGTGAAGATATCCGTATTGCAATTGATGCAGCTGCTTCAGAATTATATAATGAAGAAACAAAAGCTTATCATTTCCCTGGCGAAAGCAAAATGAAGGGCAAAGAAATCGTAAGAACTTCAGAAGAAATGGTTGCTTACTACGAAGATTTAGTAAATAAATTCCCAATTATCTCTTTAGAAGATGGATTAAACGAAGAAGACTGGGATGGATGGAAGTTATTAACTGAAAGATTAGGTAAGAGAATTCAATTAGTTGGAGACGACTTATTTGTAACTAATACTGAAAGATTATCTAAAGGAATTGAATTAGGAGTAGGGAATTCAATTTTAATTAAGGTAAATCAAATTGGTACATTAACTGAAACATTTAACGCAATTCAAATGGCTAACAGGGCTGGAATGACTGCAGTTGTTTCTCATAGATCAGGAGAAACTGAAGATGCAACTATTGCTGACATTTCTGTGGCAGTAAATGCAGGACAAATTAAAACTGGTGCACCTTGTCGTTCTGACCGTGTTGCTAAATACAATCAATTACTCCGCATCGAAGAAGAATTAGGCGATGTAGCAGAATATCCTGGATTAAAAGCATGGTTTAACCTTAATTAATATGAACTTTTAATCAATAAAAATTATTTATGATTTATTAAAGATTTTTTAGTGTAAATTAGGATGCCTGGTTTAGCCAGGTATCCTAATCTTTTTTATTACAGGCAATAAAAATACTTCCAAGCAGATCATCTAATTACAGTCTGTTTTGGAAGTATGTTCAGGAAAGTTATCTTATTCAGGCATTTGTAATATTTTTTACTCTTGAGCTAATACATCAAAATGATAATAATCACACTCCAAAGTGAAGCCACACATACGGTTATCATCAAAATCAATAGAGAGCTCATATTTTTCATCTTCTGTTTTATAACTGAATGATTTTATTTTATCACCCAGGCAGTTGCATTATATGGTTTTCCATATGCATTAAGGACTTCTTCCGGGCTGGCACCAAAAGTGATTCCTTTTGGTAAAATAATATCAACGTAGTTATCTTCATCATAGATCGTGCGCATGTAAACTTCACAAACCCAAGCCTTATCAAGACTGACAGGAGGTGATGAATAATACGGATTAAAAACATCAACCATAATATTAGCACCTTTTCCATTATTACTAAGAAAATAAAAATCGATTTGCTCTTCATACTGTACTTCAGTTGGAGGGTCATAAAGGTAGCTATGTACTATATCTTCGATTTCTGTCCACTTAAAAGGTAATGTAAATTTTTTGCCATCAATTTTAATTTCAAAGGTATCTATTGCGAGATATGAGTCGGGATCTTCTAAAAGAGCCTCTATATCTTCCACTTGTACTTCAGAAAGTTCATCGTTTGCATTGACCGAATTGTTTTTGGAAAGATCATCATTAGTATTTACTTGATT
The DNA here is from genome assembly GCA_012518815.1 of Candidatus Epulonipiscium sp. Lineage (GTDB taxonomy): Bacteria > Bacillota > Clostridia > Lachnospirales > Defluviitaleaceae > JAAYML01. The sequence continues at coordinate 24,517 of JAAYRK010000009.1, forward strand.
GGTTTCGGAATTGTTATCAGAATTTGATGTCTGATTGGTTTCCTTTTTACTGCAGGCAGTAAAAGCAATTGTCAAAATGACAATGATTAATAAATAAATGAACGCGTGTTTCTTTTTCGTTTTTTATTACCTCCTCTTTTACGTCTATAATTTAATGATCGCTTTTAGTTTTTGAAAGTGATTTCAAATCATGCATTATAAATCTATCCGGACAATAGAATTGTTTTGATCATTATCCAGAATGCTTACAGTTATTGATGATTCCTCCTTTCATAGAATACATATAGAAACATTTTAATCATGTTGAGTAGTAAATCAAGAAAAAAGATACAATTTAGAAACAATTCAATATTAATTGCAAGCTATTTACTTATTTTTATTGCACAATTTATTACTTTATGCTAATATGTTAATGTCAAGAATTTAGGAGGGGTACAAATGAATACTCTTACAATTATTATAACGGTGGTTTATGTATTATTAGCAATAGGACTTATTACAATTGTAATGCTTCAAGAAGGAAAATCAGCAGGTTTAGGAAGCATTACAGGTGGAAGTTCAGAATCTTACTGGGGAAAAAATAAAGGCTTTTCCTTAGAAGGTCAACTTGAAAGAATTACAAAAATAGGAGCAGGATTATTTATCGTTCTTGCGTTAGTTCTTAATATTTTAATAAAATAAAACACACTTATTAAGTGTGTTTTATTTTATTTATTCATGTTTAGTTTTGTTAATAATTGATATACTAAAGATAAATAGTTTTTTGCTAAAAAAGAGGTGAAAATAATGGAAACAGTAGAAAGAATAGAAGAAAAGAAACAATTGATTCTTGATTTAATGCAGCATAAAGATTACAAGCCTATGAAAATTAAAGAGCTTAGTATACTTTTGCAAGTACCAAATAATGAAAGAACCCTTTTGGAAGAGGTTTTAGATCAGCTTATTTTGGAAGGCAAAATTATTAGAACAAAAAGAGGTAAATACAGCCTTCCTGAAACTTTAAATATGGTTATAGGTATTTTTCAAGGTAATGCTAAAGGATATGGTTTTTTAATCTTAGAAGATAGTGATTCTAATGATATATTTATCCCTGCTGATAGAGTTAATGGTGCTATGCACAAGGACAAAGTATTATGTAAAATAATTAAGTCTGAACATGGTGGAAGAAAGGCTGAAGGGGAAGTTGTACAAATTCTTGAAAGAGGTTCAAAACAAATCGTAGGTACATACGAAAAAAGCAAAAATTTTGGTTTTGTAATTCCTGATGGCAAAAATTTTTCTAGAGATATTTTTATTCCTAAAGGTGATAGTTTAGGAGCAGTTACTGGCCATAAGGTAGTTGTAAAAATCACTGATTGGGGAAAGGACAGAAGAAATCCTGAAGGAGAAATAATTGAAATCTTAGGCCATATTAATGATCCTAAAACCGATATACTAGCTATTATTAAGGAATTTGACATGGACTTGGATTTTCCTGAAGAACTAATGAAAGAGTTAGAATCCATTCCTGAGGAAGTTACTAAGGACGATATCCAAGGAAGAGAAGATTTAAGAGATGTAAGAATGGTTACCATCGATGGAGAAGATGCTAAAGACTTAGATGATGCTATTTCTTTAGAAAAGCTTCAAAATGGTCTATATAGACTAGGAGTTCATATTGCAGATGTATCTCATTATGTTAGAGAAAATACTGCCTTAGATAAAGAAGCTTTTAAGAGAGGAACTAGTGTTTATTTAGTTGATAGGGTTATACCAATGCTTCCTCATAAACTTTCTAATGGCATTTGCTCATTAAATGAAGGGGAAGATAGACTTGCACTTAGCTGTATCATGGATATAGATAGCAGTGGAATTGTAAAAAATCATAGAGTGGTAGAATCGCTTATTAATATAGATAAGCGGATGACTTATAATGATGTTAAAAAAATTCTAGAGGATAAAGATAAAGAATTAATAAACAAATATGAAGCATATGTTGACTTTTTTAAGCTTATGGAAGAGTTATCTGTTATCCTTAGAAATAAAAGAGTAAAAAGAGGAGCAATTGATTTTAACTTTGAAGAAGCAAAGATTAGCTTAGATGAAGAAGGTAGAGCTATTGATGTACAAGTAGTAGAAAGAAATATAGCAACTAGAATCATCGAAGAATTTATGCTAATATGTAATGAAACAATAGCAGAGGATTATTTTTGGAGAGGACTTCCTTTTATATACCGTTCTCATCAAGACCCGGATCCTGAAAAAATATTAAAACTATCTACATTTATTCATAATTTCGGCTATAGGATTAAAGGAGCAAATAATGTTCATCCAAAGGATTTACAAAAGATTTTGTGGGATATTGAAGGAAAGCCCGAGGAAGCGGTTATTAGCCGCTTGGTTCTTCGCTCTATGCAGCAGGCAAGATATACTTTTAACAATGATGGGCATTTTGGTTTAGCAGCTAAATATTACTGCCATTTTACTGCCCCAATTAGAAGGTATCCAGACCTACAAATTCATAGAATTATAAAGGCTGCGATAAATGAAAAACTAGATAATAGGGCGAATAATAGACTTAATAAGAAGATTCCAGAGGTTGCCAAACATTGTTCCATTAGAGAAAGAATTGCTGAAGAAGCCGAAAGACAAACAGAACAACTTAAAAAAGTTGAGTTTATGAAAGATAAAATAGGCCAGGAATTTGATGGTATTATTTCAGGCCTTACTTCTTGGGGTATGTATGTAGAGTTACCCAATACAATTGAAGGCTTAATCCATGTTACAGAAATGGATGATGATTATTATATCTTTGATGAACAGCATTATTTATTTATTGGTGAAAGAAGAAAGAAAATATATCGTTTAGGAGATAAGATTAGGGTAAAAGTGCTTAAAGCTGATACCATTCAAAGAACTATTGATTTTTCAATAGTATTACCTGATGATGATGATGCAGAAGAAGAATAAATACTAGAAAACAAATAAATAACCCCAAAAAAATGGGGTTATTTTTCATTAATATATTTAACTGCATAATCTATAATATCTTCATTATTATACTTAATATCTGGTTCAATACCAGTTCCTTGGATGTTATTGTTTTTTGGAGTGTTCCAAAGCATTACAGTTGCTTTTACAGCAAAATCATTTTTTAGTTTCATAGTAAGCTGTCCAGTTCCTTTTCCATAGCTGGTATCCCCTATTAATACTACGTTGTCTAGATTGTCTTTTAAGGCAGCTATAAAACCTTCCGCAGAGCTTGCGGTATTATTATCTTGAAGAATAATTATGTTATCATATATTAATTCTTGCTTATTTTTGCTTTTTACAGTCTTTGTGAAAAGTTTTGATCGGGTATTATCATAGGAAATAATCTTATCTTCAGGAAGAAATAAGCCTGACATATAATTTAGTACAGCTACGTCACCACCGGGATTGTCTCTAAGATCAATAATAATATTTGGATATTTTTCTAAAGTATCTTTTTGTTGTTTCATAAATTTCTTAGTATGTTTAGAGTAGTTAGTAATCTTTAGATATACAATATTATCACCTAATACATCTATTGAAGACTTCTCAGCTTCTTTTTTTTCATTTTCTTTGCTCTTTTTATATTGTTCAGGCAGATATTGATATGTGTAGCGGTCATTTTGTTCTTGTCTAATTTCTCTAGTAACTATAGAAATAACGAGATTATCAAAGTATTTATAGTATCTTCCATCAATGTCTCTTTTTAATTCTTTTTCATATAACTTGTCCAAGCTATCAGTATAAATATAATTTTGACTAATTAAATGCTTAAACACTAAATAATCATAATTTAAATAAATGTAATATAAATTTCCAAGGATTAAAAGAGCAAACACACTAGTAACAATATAATATTTCCTTTTTAATTTTTGGTATTTTAAATCTGTAGAAATAAACATAGGCTTTTTTCGCGACCTCATAATAATCCTCCTAAGAACTAATATATTTATAGTTTATGTCATTATCTGACAAAGCACAATAACAATTTTAGCTAATTGGAAATACAAGAAGAAATATATACTATTAATTGAAAAAAAAGGTTATAGGAAACACTTGAAATAGCCATAAAATATGTTATAATTAATTCTGCACCCTAAAAGGGAAGATGGGGGAGAGTATTCAAATGACAAAATCAAAATCTGATTTAAGAATTGTAGCTCAAAATAAAAAAGCATATCATGATTTTTTTATTGAAGAAACTTTTGAAGCAGGGATTGTACTGGCAGGAACAGAAGTTAAGTCTGTTCGTATGGGTAAAGTCAGTATAAAAGAAAGTTTTATCCGTATAAAAAACGGGGAAGTTTTTATATTAAATATGCATATAAATCCCTATGAAAAAGGCAATATTTTTAATAAAGATCCTTTAAGAACAAGAAAACTACTCCTTCATAAAAGAGAAATATCTAAGCTTTTAGGTGCTGTAACTCAAAAAGGCTATACCATAGTTCCGCTTAAAGTTTATTTTAAAGGAAGCTTAGTAAAAGTATTAATTGGTATAGCAAGAGGTAAGAAATTATATGACAAACGAGAAGAAATAGCTAAAAAGGATCAAAGGCGTCAAGCTGAAAAAGAATTTAAAGTTAAAAATTTATATTAGTTTATTCAGGGGGTGTACTGGTTTCGACGGGAATCACGTGTATTGGGGTAGCCATTCGCAGACTCCGGAGCTGCGTTAACAATCTGGAACTTAAAATTAAACGCAGAAGATAATTTTGCATTTGCTGCCTAATTAATGGCAGCTGTCTCTCTTGGATTCCCGCGGTCTAAGAAGAGGCACCGACAAAGCGGGCAACTTTCTCTCCTAAGCTTTGCGGAGTAGATCGTATTTATGAAGCTACTGAGGTAAAAAGCCTGTCGTTAGGCGTTTTACTAAGGGAAATATAAAATAACGACTATAATGGAAGAGACCACAATATATGGGTTTTCGGACGGGGGTTCAACTCCCCCCACCTCCATTCAAGGTTATTAGGCTAAAGCTGATGTAAAATTACATCTACTTTAGCCTAATTTTTATCTTATACTAAATAGAATATAAGTAGATAATTAATATTTGATATATTATACAAAAAATAATAACAGGATTTCATAGAGGGATAATAATTGAAGACTATAGGCTTAATCGGGGTATGAGTTGGAAAAGTACTATCACATTATAAAGTGATAAATGAACTAGTAAAGAGTCAACTTGGGGAGTACATTCCGCTAAAGTCTTTTTATATAGCAGAGAAATTAATCCAAGCAGGAATTGAAGTTCTAATTCCTGATGAGGATAATATAGAACTAATAAATGATGTAATATATAATGAATTATGTTTAAGGATGATTTCGGACAAGTCTAAGAAAGACTACCTACGTGTTATCAATCAGATGGGCAAGAAACCATAAAAGACACGCAATAGAGTGTCTTTTTTTGGGGCAATAAAATATTAAAGAGTAGTATTAAAAGCGACGTTTGTTATGAATAATATGACATAAAGTGAGTCTATAAATCATAGAATAAATGATAATAGAACAGTTTTTTTGGAGGGGGAGAATGAATATAACTGAAAAGTTTTTGGAGAAAAACATATATAGCCGACCGGGTACAAAATTAAAAGCTGTTGAAAAAATAGTCATTCACTGGGTAGCAAATCCAGGAACATCGGCAATGTCAAATCGCAATTATTTTAATAATCTTAGAGGAAGATATGCTAGTGCCCATTATGTAATAGATATTAATGGTTCAATAATACAATGTATCCCTACAACGGAGGTAGCCTATCATGCAGGAAATAGTGAATGGAATAATAGCTCTGTAGGCATTGAATGCTGTCATCCGGACTGGACAGGTCAGTTTTCAAAAGCAACTATGGATAGTCTTATTGAGTTATGCTCATATTTATGCCAGACTTATAAGCTAGATCCCCTAAAGAATATATATAGACATTATGATGTTACAAAAAAGGATTGTCCTAAATTTTATGTAGAGAATCCAGAAGAATTTAAAAAGATTAAAGCAAGAGTTAAGGATCAAATGAAATCAGATGGAGAAATTAATCTAAAGATTAATGGTAAGCTTAGAAAAGTTAAGGGATTTATTAAAGATGGGATAAATTATGTTAAAATTAACAATTATGATATTCCTATAAGAGATGTGGGTGAAAGCTTAGGATTTCAAGTTTCTTGGGAATCTAGCACAAAGACTGTAATATTTGATGATAAATAATAATTACTCCTTAAATGGCTTAGGTTTTAGTGGAATTTATGCTTAAACTACTATTGGAGTAAGTTTATAGGTAAAGTAAATTAGGCTAAAAGATACAAAAGGTATCTATTTTAGCCTAATTAATTATTTATACAAAAAATTAACTTAACTTTTTTTAAAATCAAAGATTAAAAAGCTTTTGTAAGACCATGACAAAGGCTTTTATGTTTATTATGAATATTAAATTTGTTACCATTATAATTTATCTTCTAAAACTTTATTAATTAAAGATAATTGTTATTTGCCGTAAAAATTTGTTATGTTAAAATTAATAATTATTATTATATTATACCAAAGAATTAATTAATGTCAGTGGGAGGATTATTATGAGTGGGAACAATGTATTAGAGCAACTTTTTTTGGCAAAAGATTATTTCTTAAAGAGACAGGATTTGTTTGATGATATGGCCAATGCTAAGGCAAAGTATGATAATATTGAAAGTTTTCGTAATGGAAGTACTGTCATGCTTTTTTTGTTGTTTGTGGGGTTTGTTATTTATTGCTGGAAGTGTTTTTTGCCTTTTGGTAGATGGTTTCTAAATGATTCAGAATCTGTAGTAGCTTTCTTTAATAAATTACGTACTATGATGCCACAAATCCTTGTTTTTATATTATGGCTTGTATTAGTTCCAGTAATTTTTTTAGGATTTTATTTATTAATAATGGTTATAGTATTGATTATTAGTTCAATTATTAAATCTATTATTACAGGACCATCTATTAAAAGACAAATTCAAATAATAGATGAAAAGATGGATGAGATAGCTGCATATTATAACCAATATGAGAATGTGATGGGAGAAACGTGTCCAGTACCTCTTGAGCGATGTCATCCTTTCCTTATAGAACAGATTATTGGTATGATTTCATCTAAGAGAGCTGAAAGTATTAAAGAGGCAATTAATTTAATTATTCAAGATGAGCATAATCAAAAAATTGCTAATCTTGCAGAACAACAATTATTACAACTGGAGCAAGCTAATTATTATCTTAAAGCAATATCAAAAAATACTAAAAAGATTGCAAATGATACTTCAGCTATTAAATGGAATACATTTTTTAATAATTTTTAAATTTACAAGTAAAGAAGCTCTTATCTAAAGTTAATAAGAGCTTCTTTATTTTGCAAAATTATTTAATACTCATTATAAAAAAATAATATTTTGTAATTATGACAGTAGAAATATTTCAATTAATTATTTCGATTATGAATATCTAGATTTTTCTATACATAATGGTATAATAATATAAGTATATAAATTTTATAAAGTATAATGAAAATCTTTTTTGGATATTAATAATTTTCATGATATTACTGAAAGGGGTGAATTGTTAAGTAAAGCCAAAAAAGATTTACACTTATTATTACATATTATTTGGTATTAGATTAAACTAGAAATTTTTTAAAAAGGAGGCTTTATTGTGTTCAAGAAAAAAATAGTTGTTTTTTGGGTTATCTTTGCAATGTTATTTGCTTTCACAGTTAGTGGAATTGCAGACACAACTTATGCATCTGAATTAGAAGACAATCATTTAATTGTAGAAGCTGCTGTTAAACCATCGACAGGAGGAGCTTTAAAGGTTCTTGAAAAAGATGGAGTTATGACCCTTTGTGATGCATCAGGAAATCCCATTCAACTGCGTGGAATGAGCACTCATGGATTACAATGGTTCCCTGAAATAATTAATCAAAATGCTTTTGCAGCTCTTGCTAATGATTGGAGTTGTAATGTAATCCGCCTTGCTATGTATGTAGGCGAAGATGGATATGCAACAAATCCTTCTGTTAAGGATAAAGTTATAGAGGGTATTGATTTGGCTATTGCAAATGATATGTATGTTATTGTAGACTGGCATGTACATCAGCCTGGAGATCCAAATGCAGAAATTTATAGCGGTGCTATGGCTTTTTTTGAAGAAATATCTAGCCTCTATCCTAATCATCCAAATATAATTTATGAATTGGCTAATGAGCCTAATAGTGGAGAACCCGGTGTAACTAATGATGCGGCAGGTTGGCAGGCAGTAAAATCTTATGCCGAGCCAATTATAGAAATGCTTAGAAATAATGGTAATGAAAACTTAATTATTGTAGGAAGCCCAAACTGGAGTCAGCGTCCTGATTTAGCAGCTGATGATCCTATAAATGATGATAACGTAATTTATTCTGTTCATTTTTATACTGGTACCCATGAAGCATCAGAAGACAGTTTGGATAGAAATAATGTAATGAGCAATGCAAGATATGCTCTAGAAAATGGAGTGGCAGTTTTTGCATCTGAATGGGGGACAAGTGAAGCAACAGGACATAATGGGCCTTATTTAGATGAAGCAGATGTATGGTTAAGTTTTTTAAATGAAAATAATATTAGTTGGTGTAACTGGTCTTTAACAAATAAAAACGAAACTTCTGGAGCATTTACTCCTTTTGAATTAGGAAAAACTGAAGCAACAAATCTTGATCCAGGATCAGATCAAGCATGGGATATGGAAGAACTTAGTGTTTCTGGTGAATATGTACGGGCACGTATAAAAGGTATTCCTTATGAGCCTATTGATAGAACACCTAAAGAAGAATTTACTGAACTAGTTTGGGATTTTAATGATGGAAGCGTACAAGGTTTTGGTATAAATGGAGATAGTCCCTTACAAGATGTTGTCCTAACTAATGAAAATAATACCTTAAAGATTTCAAATCTATCTGCAAGTAGCGATGTTTCTGAAGGGAATTATTGGGCAAACGTTCGTCTTTCTGCAGATGAAACGAGTGCAAGACCAGATATTTATGGTGCAGAAGTTATTAGTATGGATGTTATTGTAGATAATCCAGCGACTGTATCTATAGCAGCTATTCCTCAAAGTGCAAGTCATGGTTGGGCAAATCCAATTCGTGCAATTCAAGTTACGGCAGAAGATTTTGTAGCTCAAGAGGACGGCAAATATAAAGCTAGTTTATCTATATCAAAAGCAGATTCTCCTAATCTGCAAGCTATTGCTTCTGATACAGAAGATAGTATTATGACAAATATTATTCTTTTTGTAGGAACAGAAGGCCTCGATGAAATTATGTTAGATAATATTACAGTTACAGGAAACAGAGCAGTTGTTGAAGCACCTATTGTTCACGATCCATTAGGTGAACCTAGTTTACCATCTGATTTTGAAGATGGTAGCCGTCAAGGTTGGAATTGGGATCCAGCATCAGGAGTAAAAGGTGAAATGAAGATTAAAGAAGTTGCTGGTTCTAAGATGCTTAGTTGGGAAGTTGCTTATCCTGAAGTAAAACCAGATGATGGCTGGGCTTCAGCACCAAGAATGATACTGGCAAATATTAATACCAATCGAGGTTCTAATGATTATTTGACCTTTGATTTTTATTTAGAGCCCGTTCGTGCTAATGATGGAAGTCTTGCTATTTATCTTGCTTTTGCTCCTCCAAGCCTTGGATACTGGGCACAAGCATCTAACTCTTTTGATATTAGTTTAAAAAATTTGGAACAGGCTGAAAAAACAGCTGATGACTTATATCATTACAAAGTTTCTTTTGATTTAAATGATATAGCGGATAATAAAGTGCTTGAAGCTGATACCTTATTAAGGGATATTACCATTGTAGTAGCAGATGTTGAAAGTGATTATGCAGGCAGAATGTATATAGATAATATTAAATTTGAATCCAAGGCATCAACTTCTGCTTCATCAGACAGTACAAAGCCTGTTGTACAAGAAGAGCCTTCAGGAAATTATTACATAGTTCAACCTGGAGATGTGCTTTGGAAAATAGCTGAAAAGTATGGAACAACATTTGAAGAACTAGCAGAGCTTAATAAATTAGATAATCCTCATTTAATCGTATCAGGACAAAAGTTAATTCTTCCTTAATTTAAATAGGCTGCCTCAAAAATTTGGGGCAGCTTGTTTTTCACAACTTATTTAATAAATAAGATTACTTTTAATAATTTACATATTAAGAAGATTTATTGTAATATTATAAAAATTAATATATAATTTAATACTATAATATTTAGTAATTAAGGAGGTCCTACATGGATTTGTTTGGTAATTACATAATGAGGAACGAAGAGGAAATTATTAAAGAATTGATTGCCAAATTAGCCTGTGATTGTTCTATTCTTGAGATCAAAGACTTTCAAGAACTTATGTCTAAATATCATCAAGCCTTAGCTGAAGGGAAAAAAGAAGATTATACGCCTCTTTTTATTCTTCCGCCAAGAGAAGCATTAGGAGATGTAGAACTTAGCAGTGAAGAAAGAAAAGGAATTTTAGAAAAAGCAAAGGATATCGATGCAAAAACATTATTAAATCAGCTTTATGAAAGAAATATGGTTTTTCATGATATGTCTTTTGAAGAAGTTGATGAATTTGAAGAAAATCAAGAGCAAGAAGAAGGTTTTGCAGGTATAGGACTAAATGTTGGAAGGAAAGTTATTTTAGCTAAGATTCCTACAGATAAACCCTGGGAATTGGCTGCATGGATTCCTATGGGTGGTTATAATGAATGTCCTGAACCAGAAGAACAAGTTGCCATTTTTAAATATTGGTATGAAAAATATGGAGCTATTCCGGGCTTTGTGAGTCATGATATATGGGAATTTTATGTTGAAAAACCACCTAAAAGTCAAGAAGAAGCAGAAGAACTTGCCAGGGAGCAATTTGCTTTTTGTGGGGATATCGTATGGCAAGGTACAGGAACTGTTAAGCAATTAACAGGAACCTTGCTTAGTGCACGATATTGGTTTTTCTGGTGGGATTAAATATTAATATCAAATAAGCTTCCTGATCCGATGGAAGAATGGGCAGAAGGTTTAGAACTGGTAATTATATATAATTTCTATGAAGAATAAAATTTATGTTAGAGGGGCTGGCAGTAAAGTTACTGTAATAACAGTCTCTTTTTGTATTTAAAAATAATTAAAAATTATGTAGAAAATTATCGCTTCATAAAGAGGGAAACGTAATTTTTTGAAGAATTATATAAATAGTGTTGTTTTTTAAACAATAAGATGGGGGGTTTTATTATGGCAAAGGAGACTTTTAAAATTCTAATTTGTGACGACTCAATTTTAGTAAGAAAGAAGTTAAAGGAAGCTTTGTCTTTGTGTAGTACTTTTGAATTTTTGGAAGCAGGCGATGGTCAAACAGCAGTAGATATTTACAAAAAAGAAAAACCTGATTTGGTCTTTATGGATTTAGTGATACCAGTAAAGGACGGCATAACAGCAGTAAAGGAAATAAAAGAATTTGATGATGATGCATTGGTGGTTATAGCTTCTTCTTCAGGAACACAAGAAAATTTAAAAAAGGCTATTAAAGCTGGGGCTGTTGAATTTATTCAAAAGCCCTGGGAACAAGAACAGCTTGAAAATGTGGTTAAAAAGTTTTTGAAGAAAGGAGAATAGCTCATGTTTACGCAATACTTTGGAAATTATTTACTAAACAAAGGCTATCTTACCCCTAAACAATTGCATGAGGGCTTGGAACAGATAAAAGATACCAGGTTAAAATTAGGAGTTTTAGCTGTAAATGCAGGGTATATGACTGCAGAAGAGACGGAAAAAGTAAATGAAGCACAGAAGAAGCATGATAAAAGATTTGGTGAATTAGCGATAGAGATGGGGTATTTAAACGAAGAACAGCTTGAGGAATTACTGTCTTCACAAAAGCTTGGCCATCTTTTGTTAAGTCAGGTTTTGGTAGATAAAGGAATAATGACCCTTCAAGAGTTTGAAAAAGCAATCAATGAATATAAAAGAGACTACAGTATTTCAGACGAGGAATTTGAAGCTATACAAAAAGATGATATCAATGAAATAGTAAACAAATTTACAAAATTTGAAGGCAGTAAGAATGAAACCATATTAAAAGACTATATTGCACTATTTGCAAAAAACCTAATTAGATTTATAGATAGGGAAGCAGTAATAACTGAAGTTACTAAATTAGAAGATTATGAATGTCAATTTGCCGCTTTACAAGATATTAAAGGGGAAATATCCTTAGCTACTTATATTGAAACCGATGAAGACTCTTTTATTAAATTTGCTTCTAAGTATGCTGAAGAAGACTTAACTTCTCTTAATGAAATGGCAGAGGCATCAGTTGGAGAATTTTTAAACTTACATAATGGAATTTTCTTAGTTAACATTTCAAATCAAGGCATAGAACTTAAAATGACTCCACAAGAAGTATATAGGACTATAAAAGTAGATAATATTTACAAGGTATCTTTTGATTTATCCTTTGGTAAGATTAATATATTGATAAAAGAAGGGTAGTATCAATATTAATAAGCCTTCCTCTGACAAAAGTTTAAGGAAGGCTTAATTTTTTTTGAATAATTATTTAAAATACTAAATATGTGTTAATTATTCATTATAATTGTTTGTGTTATTTACTTAAAAGTAAAAGAGAACTAGAATAATATTAAAGCTTATATCTGAATATTAATGAGCTTTTAATTGTAAGGAAGGATAAAATGAAAAAAATTATTATAAAGGTGCTTGTTTCATTACTGGGTATAATTATGTATTTTACAAATTACAAGATAGGAAGCTCAAGTCATAGCATTACTGGTATTTTTATTATTTTTATTTTGAATTTAATTATTGGACTTGCAGTATTTAGACTAACAAAGAGTTATATTAATAATTTTATTATAACAGTTTTTTCAAACACTTTTTTTATAGTTATTAATGTTTTTACTATGATATTTAGTCCTTCAACTATTGTTGGATATGAAGTCATATTGATTTTTTTAATAAGCAGTATAAGTATTAATATACCTTGTTTATTAAAAATCCTTATAGGTTGGGAAAATAAGCAGTCTAAAATTTATTTAAAATTATTATCTGCTTATTTTGCTATTGGTTATTTTATATTGTTAGCTAATTTATTATTTGTTTCGGGAAGATACGGAAGCTTATCTAAGAGGGTAAGTTTGATACCTTTTAAAACAATTTCTTCTTATTTAGAAAGCATATATTATTATAAGAGTTATGCTGCTATTATCAATATAGTAGGCAATATTGTTTTATTTATTCCTATTGGCTTTATCATTTCAATATATATCAAGAATAAGCTTTTAGACTTAATTATATTATTGCTTATACCTATAAGCATTGAAATTTTACAATTTATCATGGCTTTAGGGGTAACAGATATTGATGATGTTATTTTAAACTTTTCTGGAGAACTAATAGGCGCTTTTATATTTTTAGTTATTAAATTTTTATATAATAAAAAAAGTGCAAGTCGTTTTAGTCCAACAGCTACAGAAAAAATCTTGAATTAATTAAAGGAAGTAAGTGTATAGGAGGATGCTTTTATGAATATTTTCGTTACTGGAGGAACAGGTTTTATTGGTTCATATGTAGTAAATGAATTAGTAGCCAATGGCCATAATGTTACGATTTTAGCTAGAAATCCTAAAAAGGTAAAGGGATTTTTAAATCATCCTAATATCCAGTTACTAAAAGGCAGCTTATATGATAATGATGTTATAAAAGAAGGGCTTTACGGTAAAGATGCATGTATTCATATTGCATTAGGCTGGGGAGATACGCCTATTGATATGCTTGAAAATGATACAAAAGCATCTCTATATATCTTTGAAAAAGCTGTAGAATTGGGAGTAAAACAAATCATTTATACATCTTCGACAGCTGCTATTGGTGAGTTTAGGCCTTTGATGAAAGTTGATATTGATTGCCGGCCTATTGATCTATATGGTGCAACTAAAGCCGCAACGGAGGCTTATTTACTAGCTATAGCAACTACTAAGGATATCCGCTGTAATATTATTAGGCCAGGATATGTTTTTGGAAATCCTGTCGTAGAAGGTGCCCCAATGCAGCCAGATGGGCGTTTTAGAAAGATAGTTGAAAATTCTAAACAAAACAAGCCAATCAATCTGGTAAAAAATGATGGTACACAGTTTATATGGGCAGGAGATCTTGCTAAGATATATCTTAATTTAGTTAGTTCCCATCATAATCGTCAAATCTTTTTAGGACTATCAACTAAATTTGTAACTTGGGAAGAAATTGCTCAATATGCCATTGACTACATTGGATCAAAGAGTGATATTATTTTAGAAGATAAAGGCTTAGAAAAAGAAGGATCCTTGTTTGATGTTTCTTTATTAAAAGAGGAATTTGGATATGCCTTTACTCCTTTTGAACATATAAAAAGACATATAGAGTATATCGCTGATAATGAATAAGATGTAAATACGTTTTATATATAATTGATATTTAATGCAAAAAGATATCTTGTTTATAGCACAAAACATTAATAATAAGGTATGGTTTTAGCTGCGATATTGTTTATTAGTAAAAGTTTATATTTCAGAAGGTAACTGTTTCCATAATTCTTCTCTGCTTTTATAACTTGTTAATGCAGTAATTACACTGTTAATTGGATTAACAAAAATGATTGGGATATTTTCTTCTCCTAATTCTTTTCGCACAGGAAATGCAAGGATTTCTTTGTCTATAGAAAATTGGGCATTTACTCCCTCCTTGTTTCCTCTAGCATCTAAGCGAATCCATTTATCTAATTCTTCTATATATACTCCGTTCAAACCATGAACTACTAAGTATGGATATCTGATATCATCAAGGATTAATCTTTGGTAACAAAAGCCGGTAGGGATTTTAAAGTAGCGAAGTAAAGCAGCCAGCAAATGTGATTTTGCAAAGCAAATCCCATGCTTTTCTTTAAGAACCTCTGAGGCTATACAAGTTATGTGGTTTTCCATAATATCTGCTGAATGAGCTATTTTATCCCTGACATATTCATAGGTATTTTTAATATAGTCTAGTTGACCAGAGGACTTCTTATATATTTCTTTAGCTAAGTTTTGTATTTCATCATTATCAAAGTCAATAATTGAAGTTCTTTCTAAGTAATCAGTTAAGTTAGGGGACTCTAAAGTAATTTTCATTATAATCCTCCTTATATAGCAATATGCGCATAATTATACAATAAAGTGCATATATATTCAATAAATTTTGTTATAGATAGGTATTTGCTTTTTTCATAATATCATATTAAATTCTGTTTTTCACTACTAAAATCAAAAATCATCCAAAACAATATACATTTGCTTCATTTTTAAATAATAATCCCAAAATAATA
>JAAYRK010000081.1 GCA_012518815.1 Candidatus Epulonipiscium sp.
ATGTAATCGGTAATGCTTTTTGGAGTGCTATAGATTGGACAAGAAGGGAAGATATAGTTGTTTATTCAAAATCAGTTTAGAATCATATTTATTTACTAAATATAATCTTGAATTAAATTAATAACAGCTTTTATTATTTGCTACGGTAATGTAAAAAAGGAAGCATGAAGTCTAGGAGCATATTATGATTTATTTATTGGCAAAAAACGAGAGCAATTTTTGCTGCTTCTAGATATGCTATCCAAGCAAAAGAACCGTCCCCGTGCTTCTACTTTATCGATATTTCTGCTTTCTGAACCAACTTTATTACCACTAGGCCCCTAGGAAAGTTATTTCTTAGGGGTGTTATGTTTTAAGATGAACAAGTTTTCAATTATTACATGGTCTACTTTTAGATTAGAATAAACAGTTGTATAATGAAAAGTAAATAGGAATTTGGAGGTTCTTAATTATAGATAATAAAGAAGTGTTGCTTGCCAATTTAGATAAAATCCATACTACTTGAAATGGGAATTGATAGAACCTTCTACAATACTACTATCAATCTGATAATAAATATAAAATCTCATCCTAGTCTGAAACATAAAAGTGCCTTTTGATATGTTTCTACTACGATTTTAGAAAAGCAAGAAAAAACTGCTTAATATATTTACATGTACATATGCTTTCTAAAATGCTAAAAGACATCAATTTCATCAACTTAAGCCATGTTAAGGCGTTCGTATTGATAAAAAGAAGAGCATAGGCCTTAGATTTACTGGATTTAATGGGTCAAATTATAATCGACTACTCAGCTTTTATTAGCTCTCTTAATATCGTGATAGATGAGAGGATACTATAATTAATTGCTTATATAATTGTAATTGGAAGGAGGTTATTTGAGTGGATTGGAATATACGATTGAATCGTGCACTTGACTATATTGAGGATTCTCTAGCGGATGAGATTGATTTTGATTATGCTGCAAAATTAGCTTTTTGTAATCGCAATGATTTATCAAACATGTTTTTTGTTGTAACCGGGGTACAATTAAGTGAATACATTAGGCGTCGACGTCTTTCACTGGCAGCTTTAGAAGTACAAAACACAGATAATAAGATCATTGATATTGCACTGAAATATGGCTATTCTTCGCCCACTGCATTTAACAGAGCATTTCAAAATCAACATAAAGTATCGCCTCAATATGCAAGGAGCCGCAAGGTATTTATTAATACTTATCCACGAATCTCATTCCAAGTTACAATAAAAGGAGATGTTAACATGAAATGTAGGATTGAAAAGAAATCGGCTTTTAGTGTTTTGGGAGTAAAGAAAACATTCCGTAATGATTCAGAAGAAAATTTAATACCAAATTTTTGGCGTAACTTACCACAAGAAACTTACGATAAAATCATCGAGCAAGCAAGTGATGAACCAAAAGGCTTGCTAGGTGTATGTGCTAATTTTGATGGTGAGCACCAGTTTGATTATTACATTGCAGTATCTACAAAAAATTCTGATGTAGAGGGTTTAGGTAGGATAGAAATTCCTGAAGCAACATGGGCGATTTTCGAAGGAGAAGGTCCACTTCTAGAGCTTATCAATCGAATTTTTGTAGAATGGTTTCCTTCTTCTGGTTATAGACGTGCAGACAATTCTATTCCAGATATAGAAGTGTATTTTGATTATGATTTACCTAAAGAAAACTATAGCTATGAACTTTGGTTTCCCGTTGTTAAAGAATAATTAAGATATACATATAATACTTACTAAAGCTGACATAAGTTCGAACTATGAAAGTTTATTTAATTATTAAAGATACAGTTTCCATAATAAAGCAAGGTACTCTGCTATCATTATTAGAGTTCCTTGCTTGTTTTTTATATTGCTAATGATTCCTAGCGGGATTAAATCATGATAGTAATAAATAAATTGATATATGTTTATGAGAAAATATCAAAGGATACATATGTCAAAAGAGATCTATACATAAAACATAAAAAATTTATCTTAAAAGATAATTAATTTACATTGCAAATATTGCTAGTATATAGTGTAATTATCTAAAATAATTCCAAATATAAACATTTAAAGCTTAGAAAGTACAGACATAGATAGAATATGGCATTGCGGCAAGAGTCATCGGTTTACCGGGACACACGAAAGGTTCTATAGGTATTGATGTCGATGGAAAGGAACTAATAGTGGGCGATGCGTTGATGAATATGTTTTATCCGACTGTTTCAATGCTATATAATGATGAGAAGATTATGAAAGACAGTGCAAAAAAATAACCGGACTTGGAGAAAGAATAATTTATTTTGGTCACGGGAATCCAGTACAAAACAAGAAATGGGTCAAAAAAGAAGTATAAATTTATTGTTTTTATTGACACATTAAAATATTTATACATATAATATAAGTACATTATAATATGCCTATATAGTTACTAGAGGGATTTTATAAAATAAAATGCCCCCCAAAGTGATGAGTGTCTCATACCTACGGAGATTTTATTACTTATGTGTTATTTTGTTGTGTAGACAATAAAAAACTAATAGCAAAGGAGAATAAACATGAAAAAAGCAATAATAAATCAAACAGAATGTGTGGCCTGTGGAGCTTGTGAAAAAGTATGTCCGCGTAAGGCCATAACCATATTTCATGGAATTTATGCAGATGTTAATAAAGATTTATGTGTTGGATGTAAAAAGTGTGAGAAAGTGTGTCCTGCTTCAGTAATTCAAGTAGTACAAAAGGAGGTCGTATCATGAAAAAGTGGAATGAATATTTATGGATATTCTCTGCAGTTTATTTGGTTGCAGGTTTTTTTAATATACTATTTGCCTGGATAGGAATGATTTGTTTTGTTACTCCGTTATTGCTTTCGATAATAGGTAAGGGTAAAATATACTGTAACAGTTATTGCGGAAGAGGGCAGTTTTTTGAATTGCTGGGGGGAAGGTTAAAACTTTCTTCAAATCGTAATATCCCGGCTTTTATAAGAAGTAAATGGTTTCGTTATGGTTTTTTAGCATTTTTTATGACTATGTTTGGGATAATGATTTTCTCTACTTATTTGGTTTTTAACGGAACTAACAATTTAAAAGAAGTGGTTACTCTACTATGGACAATTAAACTCCCCTGGAATTGGACAAATACTAGTACAGTATCACCATGGATTGCCCAGTTTGCTTTTGGATTTTATAGTGTTATGCTTACATCCACAATTTTAGGACTGACAACAATGTTTTTATTTAAACCCCGCTCATGGTGTGTTTATTGTCCTATGGGTACAATAACTCAGGGCATAAGTATGCTAAAGTACAAAGGAAAGGTGAAACAAAATGGAACAACAAGCAAAGGAAATAGCTGAATTGCTGAAGGTTTTGGCAAATCAGCATAGATTAGTAATATTATGCTGCTTGATCGAAAGGCCAATGAATGTTAGTGAAATAAACGAAAGAATACCTACTATATCTCAATCCGCTTTGTCTCAAAATTTAGCCTTGCTAAAGGCTCATGGTATTTTAGACTCTAACAAATATGGTCTTCAAAATGTTTATCATATAAAAGATGACAGGATAAAAAAGATTATTCAAACACTAAGAGAAACCTATTGCAAACTCGATTAAAAAATCTACGGCATTTAAGGTGATTGAAGTTTGAATGGAGGACGAGGCGGTTTGGCTCTTTTTGAATTATATGGCAGCACTGTTTCAAAGGATAGGTCTGTTCGGTATGAACAATAGGGTGTTCATTTTCTTTTAGAGTTGTTATTGCATCATCAAGCATGGTATTAACAAGCTCTGCATCAGGATGAACACCTAAAAAAATCACATGCATTTTTTGTATGTGTTTTTTGCTTTATATTGCAATATTTGTAGGTGGTTTTTATAAAAAAATATCAAATTTCACAAGGATTTTCACATATGTTTACACACTAAATAATAAATTTATTATCGCTGTGATACTGCTTGCGAAAATTGCTGTGATTTTCTATGTGATTTACCTTAATAAATTTGCATTTGATATGTAAGTAATTTACACTTAAGGTATAATATAATCATAAATTATTAAGACGGATAAGTAGAATTAAGTGAAGTAAAAAAATATATTTATGGAGGGAAGCTTTGTGGAGAAAATTGTGTTTTATATACCAGCAATTTTATTTGCGATTATTTTTGGATGGGCGGTACTCTCTTTTGGAATTGTCCAATTTCACCAATAGTGCTTGTTTGGATTGCTTTGTTTTTATTAAGTGGTTTTCTATTAAATAACGATAAGGTTTTGGGAGGAGTTTTAGGTTTACTGCCTGGTATACATATGATTTATATGAGTACGAAGGACACAGGACAAGTTATCAATATTGAATTTCCTTTTGGTATTATCATTGTGATTTTCTATGTACTTTGTAGTGGCTCTGTTTTATATAAGATAAAGAAAACAATGAATTAATTTTGTTATTATTGCCACCATTATAAGCATAATCCTGTATTTGAAGTTAAGTCGTATCTTATATATAGTACGGCGTTATTGTAGAATTATCTATCATAGTAAGGAGATTATAGACTTGATAAACCAATCGCTAAAATCGCTTGTATCAGATTTATTGTTAGGATTAGGATTTATATTTATAATTAGCCTAGCGATATTATAGTGGACAGAATATATGAATTTGTAAGGTTGAAGAGATAGGATAGATGAAAAAGCAGAGTATATCTTTAGTGTTTTTGTTACTGGGAGTAATTATTTTCTTGTTTTGAAAAACCTATTGTTAAAGAGTAACAACAATAACGACAATAGAACTTTACATTATGACAAGGAAACTAGACGAGGTGTTATTAGTGTTATATAATTAATGCAAAAATTCTAGGAGGCATATAAATGAATAGCCAAGACATCTTAAAAAAGGCTCGGCAAGAAAAAAACGATGAACATGAAGAACATATCAAAGTTAAGGCATTTCATATTGGTTGGTTGAGTGTTTCCGCAGTTATGCTATTTCTTATTATTTTTCGTAGTATATACAACGAATCTGCTATTGATATTATTATGATATTAATGACACAAACAGCCGCAGTTTCTTTTTATCAATATTTTAATATAAGAGATAAGAAAAGCTATTTATTTGCTGGAATCATAAGCACAATTGCTGTTCTTCTTTCTTTAGCAGCTTTGCTAAGCCAGTATGGAGTGTACTAAATGAAAAATAAAACAGAACATCTTATACTTAAAAATCGTTTATTTTACTTTGATTAATACTAGCTTATTAAGCTAAAGACATCTTCCTTCATACCTAATCATTTAGAAGAAACAGCCTAAAATAGATTGATATGTTCCCGTATACCGATAGTCCTAAAAGTGTAGAGGATATGTTTCCAAGAATGGACACGCTTTAATAACATTCGAGAACATAAATCTGGGAGACTGGAGCCCGAATTCAACTCAAATTATATCGAGAGAAAGAAGGTAATTGAAAACTTAAAGATAGTAAACAGTCGACTATACTGTGCACAGATTGTCGGATGGGTAAGCACATCCTTTGATAATATTGATGATGAAAGGAGGTCGTTTG
>JAAYRK010000082.1 GCA_012518815.1 Candidatus Epulonipiscium sp.
AATGAGCAAATCTATAAGCCGAGTTCTGTCTTATACGGTCATCTATCTAGGCATATAGTTACCTATATGCTCAAGCAACCTACCCGAGAACGTGACGAGCAGCCACAAAAGTTCTCCTATACGGTTTTGCTCCAGGTGGGGTTTACAGAGCCTCCTAAGTCGCCATAGGAGCGGTGAGCTCTTACCTCACCTTTCCACCCTTACTAGCTTATCTATGATAAGGCTAGCGGTTTATTTCTGTTGCACTTTCCTTAGAGTCGCCTCTACTGGGTATTACCCAGCACCCTGCTCTATGGAGCTCGGACTTTCCTCAAGTACGACCTTTCGGTACTGCACTTGCGACCGTACGACTTACTCATTATATATTTGTTTTTCCTATATTATAATAACATGCTTATTTATAAGAATCAATTGTAATTTGTTTGCATAATAGTAATAACTTTTAATGGGAGCAGCTACCTCCAATAAATTCTCTAATAATAGAATTTTGTGGTACAGATTCACTGCTTACCCCTAGAAAATAATCTAAGAATTTAAATAACCTTTTTGCTTCTGAATAACAAGGAGATTGTGGTTCTATTCTAAAAAGCAAAGGTTCAGCATACTGCTTTAATATGGATAGTTCATAAATTAGGGCCGAATTAAACATAACATCTGCTTCTTCTTGATATGGGAATATGTTTTTTTCTTCTCCTCTTCTTACAGAAGGCCATAATTCAATAGTTCTTTCTGCACTAGTCCCCCTATATTGATTATCCCTTACAATTCTTCGCAGTAGCCTTGTATCTGTTGTAGGTATTCTATTATGATCATCAACATTTAATTGTGTTAAGGCACTGATATATATTTTAAATTTATTTTCTTTTGGGATATCTCTTGTTAATCTTTCATTAAGCCCGTGAATTCCTTCTATTATAAGGATATCGCTTTTTTCCATTTTTATTTTTCTGCCTTTATATTCTCTTTTTCCTGTCTTAAAATTAAAAGAAGGAATTTCTACAAGTTCTCCATTTATTAATTTCTTTAAATCATTATTAAAGAGTTCTACGTCTATAGATTCTAAAGACTCAAAATCATATTCTCCATTTTCATCCCTAGGAGTAAATTCTCTATTAACAAAATAGTCGTCTATAGAAATAGTGTGAGGTCTCATACCATTTACCCTAAGTTGAATTGAAAGCCTTTGAGCAAAGGTTGTCTTACCTGAAGAAGAAGGTCCAGCTATTAAAACAACTGCTATGGAATCTCCTCTTTCTGTAATCATATCAGCAATCTGTGCAATCTTCTTTTCATGAAGAGCTTCAGATATTCTAATTAAAGAACCTATTCCTTGGTTTGCTATAACATCGTTTAAGGCACCTACAGTATCTACTCTTAAAATTTTTCCCCAATTTTTATATTCTTGAAAAATTTGAGCTAGTTTAGGTGATGGTACAAATTCAGGTACCTTAGCTGGCTCTTTAATTGTAGGAAACTGCAAAATAAATCCTGAACCATGCATAATTAAACCGAAATGTTTTAGAAATCCCGTACTAGGCACCATATATCCATAAAAGTAATTTTTAATTCCACCCAATTCATATAAATTAACCATAGAAGATCTTCTATATTTAAATAAGTTTCTCTTATCATCCATTCCATTTTCTTCAAATATTTTCATAGCTTCGTCTAATGGAATAGACATTTTGTTAAAGAGAAGATCTTGTTTTACAACTTCTTTCATTTTGTTTTCGATTTTATTTAGTAATTCTTCTGTTATATCATCTACCCCTATTAACTCACAAAAAAAGCCCGAACCCATAGAGTGATGTATGATAACATTCCCATTTTCAATTATTTTTCTTACAGCATAAAAGAGTAAAAAAGACAAACTTCTTTGGTAAATTCTCATGCCATCAGCACTGGTTAAATCTATGAATTCTAATTTACAATCCTCATTAATTTCATTTCTTAATTCTTTAATCCTATTGTCAATTTTAGCAGCAACTATAGTATGTTTATGATTAGGTTGCTTTTCTTTTACTATGTCTTCTAGTTTAATTCCTTTTGTATAAGTTTCAACTTCACCATTTGGAAAAGTTATTTTAACGAGATTATTACTAGTACTTTTAGTCATATCTATTCTCCTTCCATCTAACAATAATAATAGTTCTACCTTTACTACAATTATAATATAATTCAAACAATTATAATGTTATAAAAGGTTCTCCATTAGTTTTTGAAACAATTATATTAAATTTAAAATTCTCATCTTGTACGCTTTCCAAATAATTCTTAATAACATTTACTATAATTACTTCTGTTCCATAATGACCAGCATCTAAAAGGCTAACACCGTATTTAAGAGCTTCTTGAGCATCATGAAATTTAATGTCTCCTGTTATAAACAAATCTGCCTTTTTCATTATAGCAGATTTTAGATAAGATATTCCACTTCCTGTTGTAATTGCTACTTTATTTATGATCTTATTTATATCTCCTACAAGGCGTACACTAGGAAGACTTAAGCGCTCTTTAACAAATAATGCATAATCCTTAAGCTTAAGAGGCTTTTTTAATGTTCCTATCCTTCCCATACCGTATTTTCCGTCTTCCACTTCAAAAATTTCTTCTAGTAAGGATATATTTTCTAGCTCCAATAATTTTGCTAGTGTATCATTTGTACCCCCATAGGCAATATCAAGATTGGTATGGGCACTATATAGACCAATGTTGTTTTGTATGAGGTTATAAATACTTTCCCCTAAGGGCTTATCCCTTGTAATGGATTTTATAGCTTTAAATATTAAAGGATGATGGGTAATTATTAAATCAGCTTTTAATTTTATAGCTTCATCAATTACTTCTGGAACAGCATCTAAAGCAACTAAAACAGTATTTATTTCTTCTTCAGGGTCTCCTATTAATAAACCAACGTTATCCCATTCTTCTGCTAAATTTTCTTGAGCTAAATCATTCATTTTTCTAATAATATCTTTACACTTTACAGCCATTTTAGCACCTCTTCACAAAGTTTAATATCTTTTTCGATTTCCTTTTTTCTTTTTATAGCATGATTAGTTAAAGATTCATTTAGCAGTCTTAATAGATTATTTAACTTATTTATTTCTTCTTTTATGTACTGTTTTAATAGGGGATCTTTTTTTTCAATAAGTATTTTACCATATAAATAAAATATTTCTTTCTCATACTTTTCTTTGCCTGCTTCTGATGTGATAATCCAATAGTATTTGTTTTCTTCATAAACAAGCTGTTCATTAATTATTTTATAATTAATGCTATGCAAATATTTTCTTAGTTCTTTTTGATCCAATTGAGCTTGAAGTATAAGCCTTTTTATAGATTTAAGAATATCTGGCCTTTTCTTAAGAATATCGATAATAAGCATTCCACCCATACCAGCTAAAATAATCGTGTCCACTTCATTTTCTTTTAAGACTTCCAGGCCATTTCCTAATCTTGTTTCAATAATTGCATCTGCATTATTTTTGATAATATTATTATTGGCTTTTTCAAGAGGTCCCTTGTTAATATCAGAAGCAATTGCTTTTTTGATCCTTTTATTCTTAAACAAATAAATGGGCAAATAAGCATGGTCTGTTCCTATATCTGCAATTTTAGAATTTGGGGGAACTTCTTTTGCTACTGCAAATAGGCGTTTTGATAAATTCATAGACTCCTCCTACAATAATTCGTCAATAATATGATATCTTTTTAATAAATTTCTTAATTAAGAAAAAGAAGTTGATTGCAGTCAACTTCTATTCTAAATAATCTTTTAATTTTTTACTTCTACTAGGATGTCTAAGCTTTCGCAGGGCCTTAGCTTCAATTTGTCTAATTCTTTCTCTTGTCACATTAAATACTCTTCCTACTTCTTCTAAAGTTCTTGCCCTGCCATCATCTAAACCAAATCTAAGTCTTAGAACCCTTTGTTCCCTATCTGTTAGGGTATCTAAAACATCTATAAGCTGTTCTTTTAAAAGAGTAAAAGCTGCTGCTTCAGAAGGTACTGGCACATCTTCATCAGGAATGAAATCTCCTAAATGACTATCTTCCTCTTCTCCAATAGGAGTTTCCAAGGAAACAGGTTCTTGTGCTATTTTAATAATTTCACGAACCTTTGAAACAGGCATGTCCATTTCTTTTGCAATTTCTTCAGGTTGAGGCTCCCGGCCCAACTCTTGGAGCAATTGTCTGGACACCCGTATTAATTTATTAATTGTTTCTACCATATGAACAGGTATGCGGATTGTTCGTGCTTGGTCTGCAATTGCTCTTGTAATAGCTTGACGAATCCACCATGTCGCATATGTACTAAATTTAAATCCTTTGCGGTAATCAAATTTTTCTACAGCTTTAATAAGACCTAAATTACCTTCTTGGATTAAATCCAAAAATAGCATACCTCGGCCAACATATCTTTTGGCAATACTAACAACCAATCTTAAGTTAGCTTCTGCAAGCTTTCTTTTTGCTTCCTCGTCACCATTTTCCATTCTAATTGCCAATTCAATTTCTTCTTCTGCTGTTAAAAGAGGAACTTTACCTATTTCTTTTAAGTACATTCGAACCGGATCATCAATATTAATCCCTTCAGGAAGACTTAAGTCTAATTCATCTTCTATGACTTCTTCTTCCTCATCTTCTATAATGCCTAAGACATCAATATTTTGTCTTTCTAAGTATTCATATATTTTCTCGATTTTTTCCGGTTCTAATTCCATATCGGAAAAATAATCCATTATTTCTTTGTATTCAAGGACACCCTTTTTTTGTTTAGCTAATGCGACTAATTCTTTCAAACGTGTCAAAAATTTATTTTGTTCGCCTGTTTTCACGCAGATTCCTTCCTTTCCTGTCTACTATTTTAACCACTTATAATGTTAATATACAACTTTTCTAATTGCTTTTTTTGCTCTATAAGAGCTTGTATTTCATATATATCCGTAGTAGTTCTACTTTTTAAATCAATATTTGCTTTTTTAATGAGTTTTATCTGATCGTTTATTGCTTTTTCAACATCGTATTCCTTATCATCATTTTTTTCTTCATTAAATATGAAAGAAACTTGATTTTGCTCTTCTACACTTTCGAAATGATTAATTATCTTAGCAGCTTCTATACTATTGTCCTTATCGTATGCTTGATAAATTAACATAGCTGCCTTTGAAAAAGTTGGATCAATAAATTCAGAAAATGATAAATGCTCTTTTATTATTTGAAAAATAGACTCATTTTTACTTATTACTCTAAGAATATTTAACTGTGCTTTATACAATCCATCTTTTTCATCTATTCTATTAGAAATTGAACTCTTTTGCTCTTCTTTAGATTCATTTGGCAAACTAGAAAATTTATTATGCCTATTAATTCTTTTATTTCTTTCTCTCGCCTTCTTAATTTCTTCGAAAATTGATTCTTTTGATATCCCTGTCTCTTCTGCAATTTGTGTTAAATAAACTTCCATTTCAATAGAATTATTTAATTTTGATAGTATGTTAGCAACTTCCATAGTAAACTGTATTTTTTGTTCTACATCTTCGATATCGTATTTTTTCTTTATTAGGTTAACTTGAAACATAACTGAACTTAATGCTTTCATAATTAAATCCCGGAATGCTTCTGCACCTTTTTCCTTTATAAAGTCATCAGGATCTTTTTCTCCCGGAATTTGCAGTACCCTTATTTTTAAACCAACAGAAGATAAAATAGGCATTGCTCTTAAGGCAGCTTTAATTCCTGCAGCATCGCTATCATAAACCAATACTACTTCATTGGTATAACGCTTTAATAAAGCAGCATGCTGATAATTAAATGCTGTCCCCAAGGACGCTACTACATTTTTAAATCCTGCTTGGTATAAAGAAATAACATCCATATAACCTTCTACAATTAAAATATTCTCTTCCTTGGCAGTTCTAGCATAATTTAAGCCATACAGGTTTTTACTTTTGTCAAATAGAATAGTCTCTGGAGAATTCATATATTTAGGCAGACTGTCATCTAATACTCTTCCACCAAATCCGATTATATTGTTATGAACATCAAATATAGGAAACATTATCCTATCTCTAAATCTGTCAATATAACCTTTTCCCTTTTTCCGCGGGATGATTAAACCACTTATTAACATCATTTCTTCGCTATAACCTTTATATAATAAATACTTATATAAATCCGCATAATCGGCATTTGCATAACCTATTCCGAACAGTTTCCGTATCTTATCTTTAACTTTTCTAGACCGCAAATATTCATCTGCTAGCTTTCCCCTTTGAGATTGTAAATTTGAATAAAAATATTTAGCAGTTTCTTTGTGTATATTGAGAACAATTTCTCTTTCCTTTAGCTCTTTTTTAACTTCCTCAGAGTATTCTGCTTGCGGCAAATCAATATTAGCTCTAGCAGCTAAGTACTTAACAGCGTCTACAAAGCTGTAGTTCTCCATTTGCATAATAAATGTAAAAACATTTCCTCCTGACTGACATCCGAAGCAATAATACATTTGCTTATCAGGACTTACTGAAAAAGACGGCGTGTCCTCATTATGAAAAGGACATAATCCAAAATGAGAACTACCTTGTTTTTTTAACCTTACATATTCAGAAACTACATCAACCAAATCATTCCGGCTGAGGATTTCTTCAATTATTTCTTCTGGATAATACATGTTGCTCCCCTATCTTTCGTGCTAACATATATTTTTCGACATAATTTCTTTAAATCCTTTTTTATAATGCCTAATTAAAAAAATTTGTTTAATATACATAAAAAATTAGATTGAAATAAATATTTATTGAACAAGTTTCTTTTCTTTTATAAGTTTTATTAAATTTTGCTCAAATTTGAAATTATCACTTTCTTTTCTTTTAGGAGGGCCTTTTACCCTTCCTTTCATTTTTCTAATCTCAGCAGATAGATGCCTATTATACAATAGAATGTCCATTTTTTCATTTAAATATATATATCCATTAGTTGAAATTGCACTTGCACCCTTGGATAAAACCAAGGCAGCTAAACCATAATCCTGTGTAACAATAATATCATCCTTATCAATAAAATTTATAATTGCCATATCTGCTGCCTGAGGCTCTGAATCTACAATTTTGTACTCCATATTATATTTTTCATTAGGTATATGGCAATAACTACAGAATAAAATAGCCTCAATATTATATTCTCTTGATACTTTTTCGATTATATTAATAACCGGACAGCTATCACCATCAATAATAATCCGGGTCTTATACATTAATTCCCTCCTAATAAATGCTCCATGATGAGGGTACATATATTTCACAGTATTTATTTATAGCATACCTATCTGTCATCCCTGCAATATAATCACAAACTATTCTTTCCAAATCTTCATTTTTGCCTTCATAAATCAAATAAAAATCTTCGGGAATATCAGAAGGATTATTAATAAAATAATTATAAAGTTCTTTTACAATATACTGTGCTTTTTCCTCCTGCTCCTTTGCCTTTGAACCTATGTATACATTAGTAAACATGAATTTTCTTAATTTCTTCATACTTTCTTCTACTTCAGGACTCATTTTAATATAAGGCTTATTTATACTGTTCTCAACAATATCATGGATCATTGTGTTAATTCTTTCTGTAAAAGTTTTTCCTAGGACTTCAATGCAATCTTTTGGCAGTTCTTCTTCTCTTAATACTTGCCCTCGTATGGCATCATCAATATCATGATTTATATAAGCAATCTTATCTGAAATTTGAACAATTTTTCCCTCTAAAGTACCTGGGCTTCCTTTGCTAGGATGATTTAATATTCCATCACGAACTTCCCAGGAAAGATTTAATCCTTTACCGTTCTTTTCAAGAAAATTAACTACTCTAAGACTTTGCTCATAATGTTTAAAGCCAAGGGGACATACTTCATTTAATATTTCTTCCCCTGCATGACCAAAAGGAGTGTGCCCAAGGTCATGAGCCAAAGCAATAGCTTCAGTCAAATCTTCATTTAAAAATAAAGCTTTTGCTATGGTTCTTGCAATTTGTGCAACCTCTAAAGTATGAGTAAGTCTTGTACGATAATGATCTCCTTCTGGAGTAATAAAAACTTGTGTTTTATGTTTTAATCTTCTAAAGGATTTACAATGTATGATTCTATCCCTATCTCTTTGAAAGTCTGTCCTAATGCTACATTTTTCTTCGTCAAGAAGTCTTCCTTTACTCTCTGCAGCTTTTGTTGCATAGGGACTTAATAAATCATATTCTTTTTTTTCTTGAATCTCCCTAAGAAGCAAAGAAGTCACCACCTATTTTTAATAAATATTAAAGTTCTCTATATCTAATATATACTACATCTTTTTTCAAAATCCTTCAAAACACCTAAAATAAAAAAGCTTTATTAATAATTAAAGGGTATTACCCTTTAATTTAAGGCAATACCCTTTTTTTTAATATTTATTATCTAGGATTATTTACTTGAGCTTGTGCCGCAGCTAATCTTGCAATTGGCACTCTAAATGGTGAACATGATACATAATCTAAACCTAATTTATGACAGAATTCAATTGATGAAGGATCTCCACCATGCTCTCCACAAATTCCTAATTTAATATCTGGTCTAGTTGAACGACCTTTTTCAACTGCAATTTCTACTAATGCACCTACACCAGTTTGGTCTAATCTCTCAAATGGATCAGATTCATAAATTTGTTTTTCATAGTAATCTTCTAAGAATTTACCAGCATCGTCTCTTGAGAATCCAAAGGTCATTTGAGTTAAGTCATTTGTTCCAAATGAGAAGAATTCTGCTTCTTGTGCAATTTGGTCTGCAGTAACTGCTGCTCTTGGGATTTCAATCATAGTACCCACTTTATATTCTAAATCTACATTTGCTTCTTTGATTACTTCGTCAGCTGTTTGTACAACAACAGATTTAATAAATTGTAATTCTTTAATTTCTCCTATTAATGGAATCATAATTTCAGGAACTACATCATATCCTTTATTCTTTTTAACTGCTACAGCAGCTTCAATAATTGCTCTAGTTTGCATTTCTGCAATTTCAGGATATGATACAGCCAAACGACATCCTCTATGACCCATCATTGGGTTGAATTCATGTAAGGATTCAACAGTTGCTTTTAATTCTTCAAAAGTAATTCCCATGTCTTTTGCTAAAGCTCTGATATCATCATCTTCATGAGGTAAGAATTCATGAAGTGGTGGGTCAAGAAGACGGATAGTTACAGGACGTCCTTCCATTGCTTCGAAAATTCCAGCAAAGTCTTCTCTTTGTACTGGAAGTAACTCATCTAGTGCTTTTCTTCTATCTTCTTCAGTTTTTGATAAAATCATTTTACGTACTTTTGGAATACGGTCTTCTTCGAAGAACATATGCTCTGTACGAGTCAATCCTATTCCTTCAGCACCAAATTCTATTGCATTTCTAGCATCTTTAGGTGTGTCTGCATTTGTTCTGATTTGAAGTTTTCTTACTTTATCAGCCCATGCCATAAATTTAGCAAAATCTCCGGATATTTCAGGATCTACTGTAGGAATATCTTCTCCATAAACATTACCAGTAGAACCATCTAAAGATATATAATCTCCTTCACGGATTGTTTTTCCGCCTAAGGTAAAGAATTTTTCTTCTTCATTAATCATAATTTCACCAAGACCGCATACACAGCATGTTCCCATTCCTCTTGCAACAACTGCAGCGTGAGAAGTCATACCACCACGTACTGTTAAAATACCTCTTGCTGCTGCCATTCCTTCAATATCTTCAGGAGATGTTTCAAGACGAACTAAGATAACTCTTTCTCCTGCTTCTTTTGCATTTTTAGCATCTTCTGCAGTAAAGTATACTTTACCTGCAGCAGCTCCAGGAGATGCAGGAAGTCCTTTTCCTAATGGTTGAGCTTTCTTTAATGCATCTGCATCGAAAGCTGGGTGAAGAAGTTGGTCTAATTGTTTTGGATCAACTTTTAGTAAAGCTTCTTCTTCATTAATTAAACCTTCGTCTACTAAATCAACAGCTATTTTTAATGCTGCTTTTGCAGTTCTTTTACCATTACGTGTTTGAAGGAAGTATAACTTTTTATTTTCAATGGTAAATTCCATATCTTGCATATCTTTATAATGGTTTTCTAGAGTTTGAGCAATTTCCATAAATTGTTTATATGCTTCAGGCATATCTTCTTCTAAAGTTTTGATTGGTTTTGGAGTACGAATACCTGCAACAACGTCTTCACCTTGTGCATTAATTAAATACTCACCAAAGATTTCTTTTTCTCCAGTTGCAGGGTTTCTAGTAAATGCTACACCTGTACCAGATGTCTCTCCCATATTACCAAATACCATCATTTGAACGTTAACAGCTGTTCCCCAGTTACCTGGTATGTCATTCATTCTTCTGTAAACAATTGCTCTAGGATTATTCCAAGAACGGAATACTGCAGTAACAGCTGCCATTAATTGCTCATATGGATCTTGTGGGAAGTCTTCCCCTTTTTCTTCTTTATAAATAGCTTTAAATCTAGCAACAATATCTTTCATGTCTTCTGCTGATAAAGCAGAGTCATCGCTTACGCCTTTACTTTCTTTAACTTCGTCAAGTATACTTTCAAATTTTGATTTTGCTATTTCCATAACAACATCTGAAAACATTTGAATAAATCTTCTGTAAGAGTCATATGCAAAACGAGGATTTTGAGTAGATTCTGCAATACCTTCAACAGCTTGGTCAGTTAAACCTAAGTTTAAAATTGTATCCATCATACCGGGCATAGAAGCTCTTGCACCTGAACGAACGGATAGTAATAAAGGATTTTTAGAATCTCCAAATTTTTTACCAGATATTTCTTCTAATTTAGCTAAGCAATCTTTAATTTGTTCTACAACTTCATCAGCTATCTTCTTACCATCATCGTAGTATTTATTACAAGCTTCTGTGGTTACTGTGAAACCTTGTGGGATTGGTAATCCCATTTTTGTCATTTCAGCAAGATTTGCACCCTTACCTCCAAGTAAATTTCTCATAGATGCATCGCCTTCGCTGAACATATAAACATACTTTTTGCTCATTCTAATTAACCTCCTGTATATTAATTATTATTATTCTTTCGTAGAATAAACAAAACTATTTTTCTCCGAAAAATATGTCTTGTCTATGTAACTTGTCATGTTTTGTCTATTCAACCGTAATAATTATATCATAAAACCTTAAAAAGAATAGGGTAAATTGAAATTTTTTTTGATAAGATTTAAAAGTTTATTTTATTTTTTAAATAATCTTCCAAATCATCAATTTTTATTCTTTCTTGTTCCATCGTGTCACGATTTCTAATTGTAACAGAATTATCTTCTAGGGAATCAAAATCATAAGTAATACAAAATGGTGTTCCTATTTCATCTTGTCTTCTATAACGTTTTCCAATACTGCCACTATCATCAAATTCCACATTAAATAGTTTTAACAATTTTTCATAAACTTTATACGCAGAATCTGAAAGTTTTTTAGATAATGGTAAAACTGCAGCCTTAATTGGTGCTATAGCAGGATGGAATCTTAATACAGTTCTTTTATCCCCATCTTGTAGTTCTTCTTCTTCATAAGCTTCACATAAGAATGCAAGAGTTACTCTGTCTACACCAACAGAAGGTTCAACACAATAAGGAATGTACTTTTGATTTGAATTAGGATCAAAATAACTCATGTCTTCCCCTGAATGCTCTTGATGCTGTTTTAAATCAAAATCCGTTCTATCTGCTATACCCCATAGCTCACCCCATCCAAAAGGAAATAAAAACTCAATATCAGTAGTTGCATTACTATAGTGAGATAATTCTTCTTCTGAATGGTCTCTCATTCGTAGATGTTCTTCTTTCATTCCTAATGATAAAAGCCAATTTTTACAATAGTCTTTCCAGTATTTAAACCATTCTAAATCTGTCCCTGGCTCACAGAAAAACTCTAACTCCATTTGTTCAAATTCCCTGGTACGGAAAATAAAGTTACCTGGAGTAATTTCATTTCTAAAGGATTTTCCAATTTGAGCTATTCCAAAAGGAATCTTTTTTCTAGTTGTTCTTTGAACGTTTTTAAAATTAACAAAAATACCTTGAGCTGTTTCAGGACGAAGATATACTAAGTTTTTTGAATCCTCTGTAACACCTTGGAAAGTTTTAAACATAAGATTAAATTGTCTTATATCTGTAAAGTTATGTGCCCCACAACTTGGACATTTAATTTGATTTTCATCAATATATACCTTCATTTTAGCATTATCCCAACCATCAACAGAAAGATCTATTTCATTATCTTTTAAATAACTTTCTATCAATTGGTCAGCTCTAAATCTCTCTTTACATTCTTTACAGTCCATAAGAGGGTCATTAAAACCTCCAATATGTCCTGAAGCTTCCCATACTTTTGTATTCATTAAAATAGCACAATCCACACCTACATTATATGGGCTTTCTTGAACAAATTTTTTCCACCAAGCTTTTTTTACATTGTTCTTTAACTCTACACCTAAAGGCCCGTAATCCCAAGTATTAGATAAACCACCGTAAATATCAGAACCTGGATAGATAAAGCCTCTTGATTTAGCTAATGAAACAATTTGTTCCATTGATTTTTCCATTATTTACTGCCTCCTAATCAAAATTTTTATATTATAAAAAACGACGACTTAGCCGCGTTTATTAAAGCTAATTTTTTTTAATCTAAAAGTATTTTATAATTTTAAGCAATAAAAAAACCTAACATCTGTATAAGGGACGAAAGATTATTCTTCCGCGGTTCCACCCTTATTGATGCAAGGCATCCTCTCAATTAAATAAAATCTGCTCCAAAGCTCCCTTCACTAAATCTTTCTACTGGACTCACACCATCTCCAGTTCGCTGAAAAGAAAGTAAAATAGCTACTCTTCTTTATCATCGCAAATTATTATTAGATTATCATTAATCTAGCAAATTACATTAGATTTGTCAATATCGTTAATCACAAATCTATTGAAATTGTTTTTATAAAATCTAAAGTCTTAAATTCTTTTTCAATATGATAGGATATATAACTTTTTGATATCTCTTCTAGCTCCCTTAAAATAAATTCATCTAGTTCAAAATTAAATAATTTTGATAAATCAGAATGCATTATGTACTTAAGAGTATATAAAGCAGTTTGAGATAGTTTGTAAGGATGATTATCTTCATTCCTACAATTATCACAAACTATACCTCCCATTTTTACATCAAAACTGTTAATGTTTTCTTGGCTTCCACAATTTACGCATTCTGTAACTTGAGGCATATATCCAATTAAAGACATTATTCTAAGTTCATATATAACAGAAATTAATCTAGGATTTCTATTAGTCTTTTCTAAGATAGAAAGAGTTTTTAGGATAAGAAGAAGCAGTTTTTCATTAGCTTCTTCTTCTTGAGTTACAGCATCGAGAAGCTCCAAAAAATAAGAAGCATAGGTTAATTTAAAGATATCTTTCCCTATGCCGTGAAAGGACTTAATTACCTCTACTTGTTGTATAATATTGTAGTTTCTTCCTGAATATATTAAAAAGTCGGAATAAGAGAATAACTGACTCCCTGCAATCAAAGGGCTTTTATGTTTTCTTGCCCCTTTTGCAGAAACAGAAATTTTTCCTTTTGATTTTGTAAATATCTTAAGTATTTTATCTGACTCTCCCACATATACTTCTCTTAATATAATACCTTTTGTTTTAAACTGTCTCATTATTACTTCTCTTTTCTATCAAACTTTATATCTTTATCTATTTCAGGAGATAACTCCTTAGAACTTTCTGTATTAAAAAGATTATTATCATACTCTTTTAAAGCTAAATAAGCTTCTATATTTCCTGTTTTCTTAAATAAATTCCAAAATAATTTATCTGACATATTGAGTCCCCCTATTCTTAATTTGATACTAATAGGGTTTCCTCATCATCTCTTAATATACTGCAAAAAACTTACCAACTTAACATACCTTGACAAAAACTTTTATTATATTCCAGTTAACAATTTAACTAAACTAAAATATATAATATTTCCTGTAATATCAATAGTAGTTGAAATAAATGGTGCTGAAGCAACAGCAGGGTCAATTCCAACATTTTTAAATACTAAGGGTGCCAAGGTTCCAATTGTAGAAGCAGTTAACATATTGGCTGCCATTGCAATACCAACAATAGGACCTAATTGAGGTTGATTAAAGATAAGGCCAGCAACTAAACTAATACAAATACCACATATAATACCAATAAATATACCTACTGCAGATTCTCTAAGTAAAATTTTAGATATTTCCTTAGTATTAATTTTCCCTGTAGCAATTCCTCTTACTGTCAAGGTTGAAGACTGGGTACCGATATTACCTCCCATTCCTGTTAAAGCAGGCATAAACTTAACCAACTCAGCATTAGAACTTATTTGGCTTTCGAAACCTGAAATAACAGCCCCTGTTATAAAGCTTCCTACTAAAGTAATCATAAGCCAAGGAAGTCTTGATTTTACCGAAGATTTTAAATGAGCAGCTACTGTATCATTTTCGTCATATTCCATTTCTCCAGTACCTGCTATTCTAAAGATATCCTCGGTAGCTTCTTCTTCAATAACATCAAGGATATCGTCAACTGTAATAATCCCTTGTAAGATAGTTTCATTGTCAACTACTGGAATAGCTAGAAGGTCATACTTTGCAACAAGTTTTGCAACCTCTTCTTGGTCTGTATTAACATTTACATATATTACATTACTCTGCATTATTTCTGAGACAAGTAAATCAGGAGGACTCATAATAATTTCTCTAAGAGATAAAACCCCTACAAGAACTCCAATATAGTCCGTAACATAGACATAGTATATTGTCTCTGCATCTTTTTCCATATGTCTTAATTCTTCAATTGCCTGATCTATTGTCATATCTTCTCTTACAGAAATAAATTCAGTGGTCATAATACCACCGGCAGTATCTTCATTATACTGCATCAAGTCACGGATATCAGTGGCATCATCATGGTCAAAATACTCTATTATCTTTGTTTGCTCACTTTCGGATAATTCTCCTAGAATATCAGCCACGTCGTCCAAAGACATTTCATCTAATATCTCAGTCGTCTTTTCTTCAGTAAGATTATCAAGAACAGATGCAAAAGTATCTCCATCTACTTCATTTAATACTTCTGCAGCAATATCATGGGGGAGAAGTTTAAACAATAATTTTTGTTCCTCTTCCTTTAAATCTGGTAATATTTCTGCTATATCTGGAGGATGTAAATCCTCTATCTTTTCAAATAATTCCCTACTGTCTCCTTTTTGAAGAGATGCCTTTATTTTTTCTAGTAAAAGTTCTTTTTCCATGACTTCACCCCATTTCATTACACTATTTTATTGTAGTATAGAGCTGTTTCTTTTTTAAATATTTTTTGAATCAAAGCCAAAATTTTTCAAGCTAAAGGAGTCATCCCTCCAATTTTTCTTTACCTTTACCCAAAGCTCTAGATATACTTTTGAACCTAAAAGTCTTTCTATTTCATATCGTGATTTACTTCCTATTTCTTTTAACATAGCTCCTTTTTTACCGATAATTATTGCTTTATGGGAATCTCTTTCGCAATAAATAACTGCATTTATATCAACAATATCTTTATTATCTCTTTTTCTCATTGCTTCAATTTCAACGGCAATTCCATGTGGAATTTCTTGTTCTAACAAATGTAAAGCTTTTTCCCTGATTAGTTCTGCTACCAACTGCCTTTCGGGCTGATCTGTTATCATGTCTTCAGGAAAATACTGCGGTCCTTCAGGTAATTTATTGCATATCTCTTTTAAAAGATTATCACAATTTTCTCCCGTATATGCCGAAACAGGAATTATTTCAGAGAAATTGTACAAGTCCTTATAAACATCTATTATTTCCAATAAATCTTGTTTATCTATTGTATCAATTTTATTAATAACTAAAATAACGGGAGTTTTAATATCTTCTAATTGTTCTATGACAAATTTATCTCCTTTACCCACCACTTTTGAAGGTTCTACAATTAGTAATATTAAATCTACTTCATTAAGGGTATTTTTAGCTGCCTTTACCATGTACTGGCCTAATTTATGCTTTGGCTTATGAATACCAGGAGTATCTATAAATATTACTTGAAAGTCTTCTCTTGTTAATATACTTTGAATCTTATTTCTAGTAGTCTGAGGTTTATCAGACATAATAGCTACTTTTTCTCCAACCAATTGATTCATTAGAGTTGATTTGCCTACATTAGGTCTTCCTATAATAGTTACAAAACCTGAACGAAATCCTAAAGACAATTCTATTCCTCCTTTGTTTTTTACTATAGTATTTCTTTATTACAGTTTTATATAGATGATAATTTATAAATCTTAAAATAATTAATTTTATTAACCCTTATTATTTGTAAAAAATGAAATGGCTAAATAGTTAAACCAATTTTAATTATATAATTTTACAGGCATAGTTACAATCATTTTGTAATATAAAAAACTTTATGCCTATTCACATTTTTTAACATTCATGTATAAGATATATGGAAAATAGAAATCAAGGAGTGAATGCTATGCAAGCCATCCCTAATCCAAATGCCCCAATGAATATGGCTAATCCCTATCCAAATCCTATGGCAATGCCCATGTATAATATGCCTCCAGAAATCCAACTGGCTAGGGCTTATGTTCCTGATCAACCTTATGAAAGGCTTTTTCCCTTAAATGAAGCTTTAAAAAAGGGAACCTTATTCCCCAATCTTTATCAGCCCTATATGCAAAAAAGAAATTAGAGGAGGTAAATATATGAATATAAGCCGGAAAGAATTTTTAAGAAAAATTCAAGAGCTAGAGTTTGCAGTAATTGAGCTTAATCTTTTTTTAGATACTCATCCTTCTCATCAGCAAGCTTTGGCAGATTACAACAGACTTACTCAGGAATTAATGAATGCAAAAGCAATGTATGAAAGACAATATGGCCCCTTGACTAATTTTGGATATGCTCCAAGTCAATATCCTTGGCAATGGGCCCTCACCCCTTGGCCTTGGGAAGATGATTACGATTGTAAGGAGGATATGCCATGTGGATATATGAAAAAAAGTTAGAATACCCAGTAAAAGTTTCAAGCTGTAATCCTACTCTTGCCTCACTAATTATAGAACAATTTGGTGGTGCAGATGGAGAATTAGCAGCTGCTTTAAGATATCTTACCCAAGTATGGACTATGCCTATCCCCCAAGCTAAGGCGATTTTGACGGATATTGGGACCGAAGAACTTGCGCATTGGGAAATGATTGGTACCATGGTGTATCAATTAGTAAAAGATTTACCTGAATCAAAAATTGCTGGAACGCCTTTTGCTGCTCATTATGCTAATCATGGCAAAAGTCCTTTCCCACATAATGCAGCAGGAGCACCCTTTACAGCAACATATTTTAATTCTAAAGGTGACCCCATTGCAAATATTTATGAAAATATGGCGGCCGAGCAAAAAGCCAGGGCAACTTATGAACATTTAATTAGGCTTAGTGACGATCCAGGAGTTACAGATGCTTTGCGATTCTTAAGGGAAAGAGAAATTGTACACTTTCAAAGATTTGGAGAAACAGCAAGACTTCTTCAAGAATATATGGATTCAAAAAGATATTATTAAAAATTTATTTTTGAAAAACAAAAACCCTGCTTACGCAGGGTTTTTGTTGAATTAACAAGGGGGGAAGTACTTATATGAATACCATTCGACTTTACTTAATTATATTTTAATACGTAGTAGCTTCAATGTCCATTTCAATTATATATCATTTATATTTCAATTATATTTCAAAGACTTATTTTTTAAAGTTTTTGCTGTTTTCTTTCGTAAATCCACAGGGTAATATTTCATCAACTGGATAAACATGTATATCGCCCTTGTCGTTTGCCAAAACTATTTCTGCGTCATGAGAAAATTCTGAAATAACTTGTCTACAAATACCGCATGGAAAAGTATAATTTCCAGAGCTACTCATAATTGCAATAGCTTTTATTTCCTTTTCCCCCTCAGATACTGCTTTAAAAATTGCAGTTCTTTCTGCACAATTTGTTGCACCAAAAGAAACATTCTCAACATTACATCCAGTATATATTTTCCCGCTCCCCGCTAAAACTGCTGCCCCCACTTTAAAGTTTGAATAAGGAGCATAAGCATTTTCTTTAGCTTCATTTGCTTTTTTAATTAATTCATTATAATCCATATTTATCACGCCTCTTATCTTTAATTATTTACTAAGGAGATAAAATTCCTCCTGAAACAATTAACTTAATTGCATCCTCAACAGACATATTTAATTTATAAATGTCTTCTTCTTTTAGCATTAGTAAAAAGCCTGAAGTCGGGTTAGGTGTAGTTGGGACAAATACATTGACTAAGTTTTCTTTTTTAATACTTAAAATTTCAGAAGGTGAAGAAGTAGTCACAAAGCCAATACTATAGCTTCCTTTATAGGGAAATTGTACAAGGACTACACTTTTAAATGTACTTTTCTTTTTTAAAAATACTGTATCTATAATTTGTCTAAAAGCAGTATATATATTAGATACTAAAGGTATTTTAAACATCCAGTTTTCTATGGATTTTAAAAGACTTCTACCAATAACATTAGCTGAAATATATCCTGCAAACATAATAATAAAGACAGCTGCAATAAGACCTAAGCCAGGGATATTAGCTTCTTCAAAGGTTATATCTTTATTAAATAGTGAAAAAAAGAAGACTATTATCTTTGCCATAATTTCCCTAGGAAGTCTGTCTGCAAAATTAAAGACTAAGCTAATGGAAAAAATCGTAAAAGCTATGGGCAAAACTGATACTAGCCCTGATAAAAACAGCCTTCTTAAATCTAAAAAACTTTTCTTAATGATGTCTTCGTTAAACATAGATTTTAAATTCTCTTTGAAGTCGCGAAAGTTTTTTAACTTTCTCATACTTGGGTCTCCTTTTATGTCAAATAATTTATCTAGAAAGACCTATGGCTTCAAGAACCTTTTCTTGTTTTTTACACATGATTTCTTCATCTTCTTCATCTATATGGTCATAACCCATCAAATGAAACATACTATGAGCAACTAAAAATCCAATCTCTCTTTCCAGAGAATGGCCATATTCTTCTGCTTGTTCCTTAGCCTTTTCAAAAGAAATAATAATATCTCCTAACATTAAATCTCCTGTTTCAGGATTGGTATATTCCTCTAAGCCC
The DNA here is from genome assembly GCA_012518815.1 of Candidatus Epulonipiscium sp. GTDB lineage: Bacteria > Bacillota > Clostridia > Lachnospirales > Defluviitaleaceae > JAAYML01. Next base: position 19,253 of record JAAYRK010000082.1, read on the forward strand.
TCTAAAGAAAACTCTTCAGAGTTTTCAAGATCCACAGAGTCCTCAAATTCTAACAAGGGAAAAGAAAGTACATCAGTTTCTTTATCCATATTTCTATATTCTTTATTTAATTTTCTTATTTCCGCATTACTAACAAAAGTTATACTCACTTCTACGTCAAGAGGATAAGCTTCTTCCTTAAGAGCTTCAATTATTACATCATTTACTAGCCTTTTTAGATTCTCGTTTAGCTGAAATTCGTTGTTTTCTATTAAAATATTCATTTTCTTTCTCCTCTATTTTATCAGGATATTTTATTCTTTCATGATACATACCGTTAAAAACTTTCATAAAAGACTGTACAATTGTTTCCATATCTTTTATGGTAAGATCACTGTCATTTAATTGTCCATCATCTAATTTATCTTTTATAAGTTTTCTAATTAATTTTTCAGTTTCTTCTTTATTTTTATTTTGAGGGTCCATTGAGCGTACTGCTGCTTCAACAGTATCGGCAAGCATAACAAGTGCTGCTTCTTTTGTTTGAGGTATAATACCTTGATATGTATAATCTTCCTTTTTTACTTCCTCAGCAGAACTATTTTTTAAGGCTTTATAATAAAAAAATTGAATAATGCTTGTCCCATGATGTTGACGGATAATATCTCTTATAGGTCTTGGTAACTTATATTCCGAAGCAATTTTAATTCCGTTACTAATGTGTTGTTGAAGGATTTTAGAACTAACTGAAGGCTCCATATAATCATGGGGATTTTCCATCATCTGATTTTCCTTAAAATACTGAGGATAAGACAGTTTTCCAATATCATGATAATATCCCCCTACTCTTGCTAATAAGGAATTTGCTCCTATATCAGTAGCTGCTGTTTCTGCTAAATTTGCCACAAGCAAACTGTGATGATAAGTTCCTGGAGCTTCTATTAATAGTCTTTTTAATAAATGCTGGTCTGGATTTGTCAATTCCATTAGTTTAATAGGTGTAACCACATCAAAAGCAACTTCCCAGAAAGGTAGACTTCCTGCAGTAATAATAACAGCAAGAACTCCACTTAATATACCATAAAAACCCGAATAAATAATTTCTGCCGAATAAGCACCAATCAAGAAAAACTGAATGCTTATTAAAGTAATTCCACTAATCATTCCTGCTATAAAACCCATCCAAAGAATTCTACTTCTTTTATAGATATTCGTAACAAGAATAGGAAAAATGGTGCCAACTATAATAAAAAACATTAAAAAATCTATTCCTTCTTTATTAATTAAGGCTCCAATTATTGAAATATAACCATTAATAATAATTCCTATTCTAACATCCAACAATACAGCTAACAGCATTCCTGCTATAGGAATAGGAATCCAGGCAAAGTGCAATGGTGTCATAGATCTAATAATTATGATAATAATACAATATATTGAAAACAGTAAGAGCATACTTCTTAAGCTTTTCATAATGGTTTTGTTAAAGAACCATATGTAAATATAAATAAAACTCTGTAGTAAACAAATTAATAAAATTACTCCTACATACTTTATAGCTTCTTCTCTAAAGTCCTTTTGAATATAACCAAGGCTATCTAGTATGCTGTAAATCTCCTCAGTAATAATTTCTCCTTCATCTACTATCTTTTGCCCTTGAAGAATCATAACTGGTTCTACTTGCTTTAGGCTTTCTTCTATCATTTTGTTAGTAGCAATTTCATCAATAAAATTATTAGGTTGGATTAAAGAAGCAACAATATCATATCCTAAGTTACTCGTTTCCTCATCAGTATAGAAAGCATCAAATTGTCCCTTAACATCCAAAATTGTCTTTGTTTTCGTTTCCTCTCTTATACCTATATCATATGTCGATTCTAAAATATCAATACATTTAGACTTTAATTCTGTAATATTATTTAGCTCCATTTCGATTAAAAGTTTGTATTGCTTGTCTAATAATGGAATAGGAGATTGGGTTCTTAATAAGTCTATTGCTGTCTGCATTTTTTCTTCTTTGCTTATTTCTTGTATATTATTTTCACTTTCTATAGTATTTGTATCTTCATTGTTAACTGTGTTATCAGCTGTCGAATCTTCTTTTTCAATATATTCCTTTGCTTCTTTAATTTTTGTAAATAATACTTCTAATTTGGCAATGGCATCTTCTTTAATTTTAGGATCTTCTTTATATAAAGGCTCAATACTCTTTCTTGCTTCTTCCCTTTTTCTTTCTGTTGCAAAAATATTTTCTATTTTTCTAGGTGCTGTATATCTTTTTGTCGCAACTGAACCTAATTCTATCTTCTCAGTTTTCCTAAAATGCTCACCAGTTAAAACAGTAAATATAGTTAATAAAAAAGAAATTAAGACTATTGCTGTTTTTAAAAAACGCCTTCTGCTCAATATAATCTCCTACCTTTTCATCCCTTTTTTATTTTCATATTTTTCATATGCTTGAATGATCTTTTGTACCAAAGGATGTCTTACTACATCTTTTTTTGTTAAAAGTGCTATGCCAATTCCTTCAATATTTTTTAATACCTTAACTGCCTCAACTAATCCAGATTTTTTTCCTGTAGGTAAATCAATTTGAGTAATATCACCTGTTATTACAGCCTTAGAACCAAAACCAATACGGGTTAAAAACATCTTCATCTGTTCAGGAGTTGTGTTTTGTGCTTCATCGAGGACAATAAAGGAATTATCTAAGGTTCGGCCTCTCATATAAGCTAAAGGAGCTACTTCAATAATACCTTTTTCCATGTTTTTTAAAAATGCTTCTGCTCCCATTATCTCATACAGAGCATCATATAAAGGCCTAAGATAAGGGTCAACCTTACTTTGCAAATCTCCTGGCAAAAATCCTAATTTTTCACCTGCTTCTATTGCGGGTCTAGTTAAAATAATCCTATTTACTTCGTTATTTTTAAGAGCTGCAATTGCCATGGTCATTGCTAAATAAGTTTTACCTGTTCCTGCAGGACCAACCCCAAAAACTACAGTATTATTCCTTATCATATCAACATAATTTTTTTGTCCTAAAGTTTTACTTTTAATTGGTTTGCCTTGCACTGTCATACATATAAAGTCAGAATTTACCTGACTATATTCTTTTTCAATGCTGTCATTAACTAAAGAAATTATATATTCAATACTTTGTATAGTTATTTCCTCATTTTTTTGAGCCAGGATAACTAATTGATTAAAGGTTCTAAGAGTCTTATTAACAGCTTCTTCTTCTCCTATAATCTTAATATACTCTCCCCTATTTATTATTTCAACACTAAATGCCCTCTCTATTATTTTTATATTTTCATCAAGTTTTCCAAATATCTTAGATATATAATTAGTTGGTATCTGTAGTGTCTTTTCTATCTGTTCCATTATCAATTTCCTCCCTGCTGATTGCTTTAGCTTCTTCAATATGTTCAAGAGTTGTAAAAACTGCTTTTGCTCTTAAAATATCTTCCTTAGGATAATATTTAATTTCGCTATTTAAGACTTCAGCTCTATTTGAAATATCTTCTAACAACTTTTTCTTAATTTCTTCCTCAGCTATTTTTTTTGCCTCTTCAATAGTTCTTTTGTGTTTTATTGGATTATATTCCCTGTATTCATAAGTTACTTTATAAAGAGGTAAAGCAAAATATTTAGTTAGAGATAATTGTTTACTATCTATAATTTTATCATAATATTTGTAAGATATATCCTTTTTATATAACTTAAATTCTTTATCCAAAAATTTTATCGCATATTGTTTTTTAATATTATTTGTATACTGTTTTTCTATATAATATAAGTCTTGATCATATGTTAATTCATACCTTGTTTTTGCAATTATGTCCGCATCGGCATGAACATACTTTTTCTCTACACCTTCTTCATCTTCCTTTAAAATTATTTCTCCACTAACTAACAAATCTCCTTTTTTTACTACATCATTAGCCTTTACCTTTGGCGTTCCTGATCTGGTGGTTATACTCACAATAAGACCAGTTTTTTGAGCAATTAAATTACAAGGGGTTGACCTATCTACGATTAAAGGTTTCTCTACTGTTTCTGTCAATTCTATTGTAAGCTTAGTACCTTTTATTTCTACTGCTGTCCAAGCTATATCAGGAAAACTATCTCTTAAAAATCCTTCAACTTCATCTATATCAACTTTCATCTTTAATATTCCGATTTTTAAGCCATAATCATTTAATGCTTTCATCAAATCTTGGGAGTCAATTCTCTCATTCCCCTTAACTTCAATAAGCCAAATAAATGAAGATAAAAAGTATAATAAGCCGAAAAAAATCAGCACTCCTGATGCCATGACTTTTCGCTTTCTATACTTATGAATAAAAAAAGGACAGCCTCTCTTTTCTACTATTTTTATTTTACATTTGGTCTTACTTGCACAATTTTTTAATAATTTAAATCCTTTAATGCTTACCTTCATCTGGATCTTACTTTTATACTTTTTTATATCCCATAAATATATTCCTTTATGAGATGCTAAGTTCATAAATCTCTCGACTGAAAAACCAGATACTTCTATAGTAACATAGCCTCTTAAATAATTCCATATAGATAAAAACATAAAGGCCCCCCAATTTAATAATAAGCATTTCAAAGCATAATTATAATAAAAACTCTATTTTCATAATTACACCTTTGATAAGGATTTCTTCCATAGTCATAGTTTTTAATGATAAAGCTCTTCCTTCTATTCTTATTATTCCATTAGAAGTATATATTCTTATTCTTTCTGTATCATACTCAAGTATACCTTTATAATTTTCAATATGTAATTCTTCATTCCCTACCATTGAAATAACTGGAAAATTTAGAATTACTTCTTTAGGGAGCTCAAGCATATTTGTTACTTTTTCTTTAAAGCTAACAGGCTGAACTAACTCTTCTTTTTTTTGTTTTTTAGTTCTTTTCTTTTTCATAATTGTGTCCCTCCCTCTCATAATTAATATGCAAAAAAAAGTGTTTTAAGACATACTAATTATGAGGTTAGAGGTTGGAAGTTGGAAAGTAGAGGTAAGAAGGTAGAAATTAGAGCTTGAAAGGTAGATACTCAAGGAAATAAATGATTGAGATTGACGGTTGTAAGTAGAGATAGTAAGGAGATGAAAGATAGATGTTGGAAGATAGATATGGAAGACTATTTAAAAATTTTCCAGAAAATAAAATAAGTTGCGTATTACGCAACTTATTTTATTTCTTCTATTATAGAAATTGTTTTATTATCTGCTCGGCTTTATAAAATCTCATGCTAGATGCTATCTAGCCAAATTTTCTATATTAATATCTATTCTTTTTCCTAGCAGCTTCTGATTTCTTTTTACGTTTAACACTTGGTTTTTCATAATGCTCTCTTTTACGAATCTCTTGCATAATACCGGCTTTAGCACAGTTTCTTTTAAAACGACGTAAAGCACTATCTAAAGATTCATTTTCCCTAACGGTAACCTCTGACATTAATTCCCCTCCCTCCGGCTAGCAAGGTTGTGCTTTATGCATATAAACGGAGAAAAGTATTAAAGCACTATACCTAATTATACACAATACATTAGCTTTCGTCAATAACTAATATAAATTATAAATATAAAAATCTTCCTCAATTATTCTTTCTTTTTCTCCTAATAAATGTTGAAGAGTATATTGCTTTGTTTCCTTTAATCTGTTTATTTCATAAGGAAGTAAGAGCTTTTCTAATTCTTCCTCTGGTGTAATACTACTTACAACTCTTATGATTCCCCTTGCCTTAACTGTACTAAACTGAACCCAAGTAGGCATAAAAGATATTGTTTTTATTTTTGCCTTTTCATTTTCAAGTTTTTCAAAGTCTATATTTAAAATAAGGCCTGCATCCCTTGGTGGATCTAAGGGGCTTCTTTGAGAAGAAATAAAATTGCCCAAAGAATAAATAACAAAGCAATCTTCCACACTACCGTCAGGCCTTGTAACTTTTCTTGTTTCCATAGGCTGTAGAACATGAGGATGACTACCTAAAATAATATCTGCCCCAGCATTAAATAATTCATCAACAATTTGTTTTTGATTATTATTTGGATATCTTTCATACTCATTCCCAAAATGAACACAAACAACAATAAAATCAGGAGACAATTCTTCAGCTTTTTGAATATCCTTTTTCATTTCTTCCAGATTAATTAAATTAACTAAATAAGGCTTATCTTTAGGAATAGGTATTCCATTGGTTCCATAAGTATAAGAAAAAAAAGCAAAAGAAATATTATTTACTGTCATTATTTTTATCTCATCCCTAGCTTCTTGGCTAGAATATGTACCTACATGTTCAATTCCTACATTATCAAGAACATCCAAAGTCCTTAAAGCTCCAGCACTATATGTATCCAAAGAATGATTATTAGCCGTTGTTAGAATGTCAAATCCAACATCTTTTAAGCTATTAGCCAAAGAATCAGGACTATTAAATTGGGGATAACCGCTATAGCCTCTTTCACTGCCTCCAAAAGTTGATTCTAAATTGCCAATTGCTATATCTGCTTCTTCTATATACTTTTTTATTAACTCAAATTGTTTATCAAAGTTATATGAGTTGTCATTTTTATCATATGCAACATCCAATTGATAATCATGGGTCATTATATCTCCAACAGCCCTCATTTTTACTGTATAAATTTGAGGCTCTTCATCACCTTCTTGCTCTTTTATTAGTTCTTCTTCATCAAAATTAGCCGCCAAAACGGCATTTTTATCATTCTCTTTAGAATATATATTTCCTTTATCACAGGAAGTCAAACAAACACAAATAATAAGACAAAATATAGCAATGCATTTTTTCATTAGTATATCTCTCCATCCTTTTGTTAATTTATTACTATCTAATATTTATATTATAAGTAATACTGTGAATGTTTTCAAACAAAAAAACGGCATTAAAAATGCCGTTTTAATTAATCTGTTTTCTTAATATTTCTTCTGCATTACTAAGAGCTTCATCAATCTTAGATACATCTTTTCCTCCTGCCTGAGCCATGTTTGGACGTCCTCCACCACTGCCTCCAGCAATTTGAGCTATTTCTCTAATTAGGTTTCCTGCATGAATACCTTTTTTAATTACATCTTCTGTTGCCATTACTACAAAACTTACTTTATTGTCTTTTCCAGAAGCAAGTACAATAAGCCCTGATCCAATTTTGTTTTTAAGATTATCTCCCATATTTCTAAGAGCAGCCATGTCTAATTCATCAAGTCTTGCAGTTATTAAAGCTACTCCTTCAATGTCCTTCTTTCTAGATAAAATATCACCAATAGCTTCTCCTGCATTTTTAGTTCTTAACTTTTCAATTTCTTTTTGACTCTCTTTTAGCTCAGCCATTAAGCTTGTTATTCTCTTAATTATTTGGCTAGGGTTAGTTTTAAGAATACCTGCTGCTTCATTAAGAAGCTCTTCTTGTTCTCTGTAATAATTAAGAGCAGCTTGCCCAGTTAATGCTTCTATTCTTCTTACTCCTGCTGCAACTCCTGTTTCGCTGATAATTTTAAAAAGTCCTATTTGTGCAGTATTATTTAAGTGAGTTCCTCCGCATAATTCCATACTATAGTCACCCATAGTAACTACACGGACAACTTTATCGTATTTTTCACCAAACAAAGCTACAGCACCCATTTTTCTTGCTTCATCAATACTAGTCTCCTGGATAGAAATAGTTAAGTTTTCAAATATTTTTTTATTAACCATTTCTTCTACTTTCAATATTTCTTCAGAAGATAACGCTGAAAAATGTACAAAGTCAAAGCGAAGTCTTTCAGGAGAAACATGAGAACCTGCTTGCTCTACATGATTTCCGATAATCTCTCTTAGTGCCTTATGAAGTAAGTGAGTAGAACTATGATTTCTTGCAATTGCCAAGCGGTTTTCTCTGTCAACTTCAAGATATGCTTTTTCCTCAATTGATACACTGCCTTCTATCACTTTACCAATATGGGCAAAATTATCCCCTGTAACCTTTATACAATCATAAACTTCTATTGTACCTGTATTAGTTTTTATGATTCCTTTATCTCCAACTTGTCCACCGCTTTCTGCATAAAAAGGAGTTTTCTCTAGAATAATAGATACTTCTTTATCCTTTTCTGCTTTATCTACAAATTGATTGTCAGCAATGATTGCAAGTATATTAGCATCGGATACAATTAAATCACTATATCCCACGAACTGTGTTTTCCATTCCTTATTGATTTGTGCATATATTGTACCTTCTGCTCCCATAAAAGTATTATCTTCTCTTGCTTGACGTGCTCTTTCTCTTTGAGCTTCCATTTCTTTCATAAAGCCTTCTTCGTCTAAGCTTAAACCTTCCTCAGCAAGAATTTCCATAGTTAAATCAATTGGGAAGCCATAAGTATCATATAATTTAAAACAATCTTCACCAGAAAGAACCTGCTTGTTATTTTCTTTTAATTTAGAAACAAATCCCTTTAATATCTCCAAACCTTGGTCAATAGTTTCATTAAATCTTTGTTCTTCAACAGAAAGGACTTTTAGAATGTATTCTTTCTTTTCAATTAGTTCTGGATATGCATCCTTAGATGTTTCAATAACAACAGGTGCAAGTTCTTCTAAGAAAGGTCTGTTTATGCCTAACAATTTACCGTGACGTACAGCCCTTCTTAACAATCTTCTAAACACATAACCTCTTCCTTCATTAGAAGGAAGTATCCCATCAGAAGCCATAAAAGTAACAGCTCTTATATGATCAGTAATAACACGTATAGAAACATCCTTTTTAGATTCACTTTGATATTTTACATTTGCAATTTCACATACTTTATCCCTAATAGACTTAACAGTATCCACATCAAAAATAGATGTTACACCTTGCATAACTGCAGCAACTCTTTCAAGTCCTGCACCAGTATCAATATTTGGATTAGGAAGAGGATTGTAGTTTCCTTCTTCATCTTTATCAAATTGAGTAAATACTAAATTCCATATTTCTACAAAACGGTCACAATCACAACCAGGAGCACAATTTGGACTGCCACATCCAAACTCTTCTCCCCTGTCAAAATATATTTCGGAACAAGGTCCACAAGGTCCCACTCCTATTTCCCAAAAATTATCCTCTTTCCCTAACCTTACGATACGTTCGGGGGATAGGCCTACCTTTTTATTCCATATTTCAAAAGCTTCGTCATCTTCTTTATATATTGAGGCATAAAGCCTTTCTACAGGAATTTCTAATACCTTGGTTACAAATTCCCATGCCCAGGGAATAGCCTCTTCTTTGAAATAATCACCAAAAGAAAAGTTCCCTAACATCTCAAAAAAGGTTCCATGCCTAGATGTCTTACCTACATTTTCAATATCTCCAGTACGAATACACTTTTGACAAGTGGTAACTCTTTTTCTAGGTGGTTTTTCTTGACCTGTAAAATACGCTTTTAAAGGTGCCATTCCTGCATTAATTAACAATAAACTTTTATCATTTTGAGGTACTAAAGAAAAACTATCTAATCTTAAATGGTCTTTTTCTTCAAAGAAAGATAAAAATCTTTCTCTTATCTCATTTAATCCTAAAGCCTTCATTTTACTTCCACCAGATTCCTTTCTAATATATATTTATTAATAAAGTTTTAATGTAACAATATATTCTTCTTCGGCAATCTCAGATACATTAATTACTTTTTCTAAACTAAATTCTTCATTTAGTAGTATATCATGATTTTCCTTCTGAACATAGCCTATAAGATATTTATTTCCAAAAAAGTCTTCAAAAATAAACTCTTTTTCTGCTTTAATATAATCAATATATTCTTCGAGGCATAAATTATTATATGTCATATACTGTGCATGGGGTATTCCTACATATCTAAAATGCCAAGGTTCTGAAATTATCCCCGTAATTTCTTTTTTATCCGATGAATATCTCAATACAAATCCAAATTTCCAACTATTATTATATAACCATTGCCCTTGTGCTGTATCTTTAAAAGCTTCTACTAAAGGGTCTGATGTTCTTAATAATTCTGATGAAGAAAAATCTATAGCCAAACCTGTTTGATGCTCGCTAGTTCCTGGAATGGCAACAATCTCAGATGCCTTTACTTTTGCTGTTTCCAAATCATACTGACTTGAAAAAGAATTAACTTTAGCATTAAATAACTTACTTTGATAACTATAAGGCCTATATCCACTTACAACCCAAAGACCTTCTATGCCTTCTTTGTTTGCCTCTTCAAATAAGCTTATAACAGCATCATATGCTTCCTCTTGCAACAACATCTTGTCCTTTGTGGAAGGAACATCTCCTGCTGCATCTTTTATTGGTACAGGCTCAAAGTCTTCACCCAAAGGGTTCCATTTGTTTGCCAGTATTAAATTGTGACCTTTTTGATTTTTTAAATTATCAAGAATTAATTCCAAATCTTCATTTTCAATCATTGCCTTTTTATCCACTAAATTATCACCTTCAATTTCCGATGTTTCTGAAGGATTTACCCCTTCATTATACACATTTCTTGCTGAAATTTCATTCAATAATTTATATGAATAAAAACTTAACAAAATAACACATAACGAAAGAAATACAAAGGCTAACTTTTTCATTATAGCTTCCCCCCTAAAACATTTAAAAAACCTCATCCCACGGGATTGAGGTTTCCTTTATATATTAAACCATGTAAAAATTATAAGGAATCAAAAGAACTTTGTCAACATATCCACATCATTAATAGCTTCCAAGCTTTATAAAAGTTTTGTTTTTTAAAGAAAAAAGGATGTGTTTTTACACATCCTATCTTAATTCTTCAATAAATTCTCCTGCTCTTTCAATAAACTTTCTGCCGTTTTTCATCATTTTTTTTCTCTCTCTTTTACTTGAATTCATCATTTTAATCCCCATAACGCCTGCTATTCCGCCAATCATCATACCTGCAGTAAATTTATTTATAAGCATTGTATTCTCCTTTCATAATATATATAATTATATATGTTTGAAAATTATTATAAAATCTTTCATAATTAGTATATATCATTGAAAGATATTTATTCATTTCAAGTTATTTTATTATTTCATAGGAGGTTATTATGAAAAAGAGAGTTTTTTGTTTTTTATTTGCAATTATATTATCCTTTTTATATTCTTATCCAACAAATCTAGCTTATGCTCAATTTACTAATATTGTTAATCCTTATGAAGCAATTACGTATTCTAAAATGTTAGAATACATTAATAACTTAGAAAAAAATTTTGATGACTTAGTAGATGTAGAAGTAATTGGTAAGTCTTTAGACCAAAGAGATATTATTCTTGTTAAAGTTGGAAAAGGCGATACTCTTATACATATTAATGGAAGTATGCATGCCAGGGAAAGAATAACAACAAATATTATATTAAAAAATATAGAAGATTACTGTAATGCCTATGTGAATTACAGCAGTATAAGTGGATATAATGTTAGAGATATCTTAGATAAGGTAACCATTTACTATGTACCTATGGTAAATCCTGACGGAGTAGATTACACGATATTAGGTAAAGAAAGTATTAGAGACCCTTATTTAAAAGCTACTATTGATTCTATTTACCGTTCTCCTCAAGCTGGTTGGAATCATAGCTCCAATAACTGGAAAGCTAATATAGGAGGAGTCGATTTAAATAGACAGTGGGATTCTGACTGGGATAAAAATCTTAAATATGACCCAGGAAAACCTGCCAATGCATTTTATAAAGGATCAACACCCTTATCAGAACCTGAAGCAAAGGCAATCTATCAATTAACTATTGATAATCCCTTTGTGATTCACGTAGCATACCATACCCAAGGTAAGATTTTTTATTGGTGTAAAAATCAAAAAGGAAATCTGTTAAATCAATCAATTAATATTTCTAAAAAAATTACAGCCCTAACAGGCTTTAATCCAGTTCCTTCTTTAAATTATAATAGCTATTTTGAAAGTTACGCAGGCTACACCGATTGGACTGTAGATGAACTAAAAAAACCTGGTTTTACTATGGAATTTGCATCAAATCCTTATACTGAAAAAGACTTTGATTCAATCTATAAACCTGCAAAAGCCCTAGGACTTCTTTTTGCTCAAGAAGCCTATAACTTAAGATTTTCTTATAATACAGATGTCTATGTTGATAATAAACTAACACAAGTTTTTGAAAATGAAGAAGATGCAAGAGCATTCATAGCAAAATATACTAATCAAGATTCTGCCATTAAAATTGTTAAAAATGGAAATATCCTTTATTCTAATGAACCTTTTTCTCATGAAAATATACTTACTATTTCCAATGATTTTGTGAGCCATATGTACAACTATAATTATCAAAATAATAATGACGAGTGGAAAGAATTATTATCCCAATACATTCCAGAAACAGGTTTATATGTTAATCATGAGCTTGTTTCAGTAGATGACCTTATAAATAAAAGAGAAAAAGAAAAAGTTGTTGTCACAGCAAGCTTTAGTTCAGATAGTAACTCAATAAGCAAAGACCTAAATAATATCTACACTATAAAAGGTAAAATTGACTACACTTATTCATCTAAGAATAACAAAGAAGAAAATCTTTCAAAATCTATTATTTTATCTATTTATATTGATGAACAATCAAATCCTTATATTCTCTCAATAGTTGAAGAAGATATCTAAATAAAAAAAGCTAGGTTATCCTAGCTTTTTTATTATTTAGAATTATTCTAATGAATGAATAAAAATACCACTTCTTAGTTTTGGCTCAAACCAAGTCGATTTTGGTGGCATAATTTTATCTGCATCAGCGATATCCATTAAATCCTCTATACTAGTTGGATACATTGAAAAAGCAATCTTCATATCGGAATCTGCTCTTCTTTCTAATTCTTTTAAACCTCTTATACCTCCAATAAAATCAATCCTGTTATCTGTTCTTGGATCTTTAATGCCTAGTATAGGACCTAATAAATTGTTTTGTAGGATAGAAACATCTAGTCTTTCTACTGGATCTTCTTCATTAAAGCTGCCGGCTTTTGCAGTTAATCTATACCAACTTTTATTTATGTACATTCCAAACTCATGTTTAACTTTAGGTTTGTAAGGCTTGTTTTCTTCTAATTTTTCTACTATAAATTTATCAGCTATAAGTTTAAAATATTCTTCTTCACTAAGTCCGTTTAGGTCTTTAACAACTCTGTTATATTCCATAATATGAAGTTGTTCATCAGGAAATAAAACAGCTAAAAAGAAATTAAATTCTTCATCTCCAATATAACTGCCAGCTTCTTTTCTTCTTTTTAAACCTACCCTTACTGCAGAAGCAGTACGATGATGACCATCAGCTATATACAAATAATTTATTTCACTAAAAAAATTACTTATTTGTTTTATTATATTATCATCATCAATAACCCAAACCATTTGCCGAACTTCATCTTCTGCTGTAAAATCATATACTGGCTCGTGACTATTCATCCAGTCTTCTACAAGATTATTAATTTCTTTTTTTGAACGGTATGTTAAAAATATAGGACCAGTATTGGCATTACAATAATCAACATGATTAATTCGGTCTTGTTCTTTATCTTCCCGAGTTAACTCGTGTTTTTTTATAGTATTGTTCAAATATTCATCAATAGAAGCACAACCTACTATACCTGTCTGCTCTCTACCTTCCATGATTAATTTATAAATATAGAAACAAGAAGAATCCTCTAAAAGATATATTTCATCCTCAATCATTTTATTTAAATTATCTCTTGCTTTTTCATAAACTTTCTTGTCATATAAATCAATGGACGGATCTAAATCAATTTCTGCCTTATCAACATGTAAAAATGAATAAGGATTGCCAACTACCATTTTTCTTGCTTCCTCACTGCTCATTACATCATAAGGCAAAGCTGCAACTTTATGAACTAATTCTTTTTGGGGGCGAAGTGCTCTAAAAGGTCTAAGAATAGCCATTTCATTCCTCCTTATTATTTAAAAACTTCCGCCAAAGGCGGAAGTTTTATAATTTTATACTCTGTCTTTTGGAGTATATGATGTATGAAGAAGTGCATGTGCTTTTTCACTCATTGGATGTCCTAAATAAGTTTCATACAATTCTTTGATAGCAGGATTTTCGTGAGATTTTCTAATTGGTTTTCCTGCATCCTCACGGTAAATAGCTTCTGCACGTTTTTTGATTATTTCCATATTTCCATGGTGGTAAGGCTGTCCTCCACCGCCGACACATCCTCCAGGACAAGCCATGATTTCTATTGCATGAAGATTTCGAGGATTGCCTGATTTTACTTCTTCTAAAAGAGCACGTGCATTTCCTAAGCCATGAGCAATACCTATATTAAGGTCTAAATCTCCCATTTTAACTGTTGCTACACGAACCCCATCCATACCTCTTAATTGTTCAAAATCAACTTTATCTAATTCTTTTCCTGTAAATAATTCATACGCTGTTCTTGTTGCTGCCTCGATAACTCCTCCAGTTGCACCGAAAATAACCGCAGCACCTGTTGATTCTCCTAAAGGCATATCAAATTCTTCATCTTCCAAATTATTAAAGTCAATATTTGCTTTTTTAATTAAATGAGCTAATTCTCTAGTAGAAATTGAAACATCAACATCAGGATTTCCATCTACTGTGAATTCTTCTCTGGAAGATTCATATTTTTTAGCTAAACAAGGCATAACAGATACAACAACCATTTTTTCTCTAGGTATGCCTAATTTTTCAGCATAATAAGACTTTGCAATTGAACCAAACATCTGTTGAGGTGACTTTGCACTAGAAGGTACATCCAATAAATCTTGAAATTGACTTTCAATGAAGTTTACCCATCCAGGACAACATGATGTAAGGATTGGAAGTTTTACAGTTTTATCTCCGTCTAAGAATCTCTTAATACGGTCTAATAATTCTGTTCCTTCTTCCATAATAGTTAAGTCAGCTGCAAAATCAGTATCAAAAACATAATCAAATCCTAATCTTCTAAGTGCAGCAACCATTTTACCAGTTACTAGGCTACCTGGTTGCATACCAAATTCTTCTCCTAATGCTGCTCTAACAGCAGGTGCAGTTTGTACCACAACAACCTTTTCAGGGTCAGCTAAAGCTTCTACAACAGACCAAGTAAGATTTTCTTCGCTAAGTGCCCCTACAGGACAAACAGCAACACATTGACCACAGTGAGTACATACAGAATCTTCTAAATTAACTTCAAAAGCAGGTGCAACTACAGCATTAAATCCTCTATTAATACCTGATAATGCTCCAACGGTTTGAACATCATTACACATAGTTTCACAACGTCTACACATAATACACTTATCCATATCACGGATAATTGTTTTAGAATAATCTTTTCTATAAGTTGATTGTGATCCATCAAATCTTACTTTTCTTAAGCCAAATCTTTCAGCCATATCTTGTAGTTCACAATCACCTGACTTAGAACAAACTAAACAATCCTTTGGATGGTCTGATAATAATAACTCTAATACTATTCTTCTAGCATTTAATACACGAATGGTATTAGTTCTTACTACCATACCGTCAAATACAGGTGTTGCACAAGCAGGAGCTAAATTTCTTCTGCCTTCTACTTCAACAACACAAATTCTACAAGAAGCTGCTTTATTTACCATCTTAATATCATGTAAATCAAGATGACATAAAGTAGGTATATCTATTCCAATCTTATGAGCTGCTTGTAAAACCGTACTTCCCTCAGGAACTTCAACCTGTTTACCATCAATTGTAACTTTAATATCTGCCATTGGGTTTTACACTCCTTTACTATTATTTCTTGATAATTGCGGAGAATTTACATTTATCATAACAAGCACCGCATTTAATACATTTATCTTGATCAATTACATGAACTGATTTCACTTTACCAGAAATTGCTTCAACAGGACATACTCTGGAACAAGCTGTACAACCGATACATTTTTCTTCAAGAATGAAATACTTAAGTAAATCTGTACATTGGCCCGCAGGACATCTGTTTTCCTTAACATGAGCAACATATTCGTCCCAGAAAGTTTCTATAGTAGAAAGTACTGGATTAGGTGCAGTTTGTCCTAAACCACAAAGAGCAGTATCTCTAATGGTTTCACTTAGAACTTTTAACATTTCTAAATCTTCCATTGTTGCTTGGCCCTTTGTAACCTTGTCTAACAGCTCAGACAAACGTTTTGTTCCAATTCTACAAGGAGTACATTTACCACAGGATTCATCTTCAGTAAATTCCAAGTAGAATTTTGCAACACTAGGCATACAATCATCTTCGTCCATAACAATCATACCACCAGAGCCCATCATTGAACCCTTAGCAAGTAAGTTGTCAAAATCAATTGGAGTATCTAAATCTTCTTCAGTTAAGCAACCGCCTGAAGGTCCTCCTGTTTGAACTGCTTTAAATCTCTTACCGTCTTTAATTCCGCCACCAATATCAAATATAACTTCTCTTAAAGTAGTACCCATAGGAACTTCAATAAGACCTACGTTATTAATTTTACCAGCTAAAGCAAATACTTTAGTACCCTTAGATTTTTCAGTACCAATAGTTTGGAACCAATCTGCTCCTTTTAGAAGAATTACAGGAACGTTAGCAAAGGTTTCAACGTTATTAACATTTGTAGGTTTGCCCCAATAACCAGATTCAGCAGGGAATGGAGGTTTTGTAGTGGGTTCTCCTCTTTCTCCTTCCATAGAATGAATAAGAGCTGTTTCTTCACCGCAGACAAAAGCTCCTGCACCATACTTAATTTCGATATC
Source organism: Candidatus Epulonipiscium sp. (assembly GCA_012518815.1). Lineage (GTDB taxonomy): Bacteria > Bacillota > Clostridia > Lachnospirales > Defluviitaleaceae > JAAYML01. The sequence goes on from JAAYRK010000082.1 coordinate 35,998, forward strand.
AAAATCAAAACCAGAATCTAATATATTTTTACCAAGGAGTCCGTATTCTCTAGCATCCTTAATCGCTTTTTCAAGACGTTTAACAGCTAAAGGATACTCTGCACGGATATATACTAATCCTTTATCTGCACCAATAGCATAACCACAAATAGCCATTGCTTCAACAATTGAATGAGGGTCTCCTTCTAATATAGAACGGTCCATAAATGCACCAGGGTCTCCCTCGTCAGCATTACAAACTACGTACTTTTGGTCGCCTTTATTTTTACGTGCAAATTCCCACTTAAGTCCTGTAGGGAATCCACCACCACCACGTCCTCTTAAGCCAGATTTTTTCATTTCTTCAATAACAAGCTCAGGAGTCATTTCTACTAAAGCTTTTCCTAAAGCTTGATAACCATCTCTTGCAATATACTCTTCAATATTGTCAGGATCGATAAAACCACAATTTCTAAGAGCTACACGCATTTGTTTTTTATAGAATTCCATGTGTTTAGAATCATCAATAGATTTTTCGGTGCTAGGCTCTTTATATAATAATTTATCTACTTTTCTTCCCTTAACTAAATGTTCTTTTACAATTATTTCAGCGTCTTCAGGCTTAACTTGTACATAAAAAGTATTGTCAGGAAGAATTTTTACTATAGGACCTTTTTCACAAAAACCAAAACAACCTGTCTTTAAAACTTGAATATCATTTTCCAGACCATTTTCTTTTATATGATTTTTAAGATTGTCTACAATCTGTAAAGAGTTAGAAGAAACACATCCTGTTCCACCGCATACTAACACATGCATTTTATATCTGGACATTACGAAAAGCCTCCTTTTTACTATTAATCGTCTACAGTCTTATGAGTTACAGGGATAATGCCATCTAATAATTCCCCATTAATAATATATTTTTCTAAGATTTCTACTGCTCTTTCTTTATTTACTTCACCAAATACAACAGGGTCTTTACCGGGAATAGTTACTTCTATTGTAGGTTCTGCATAACAATATCCCATACAACCAGTTTGAGATATAACTACATTATCTAACCTTCTATTAGTTACTTCATCAACTAAAGTATTCATAACGTCTCTGGCTCCTGACGCAATACCGCAAGTTGCCATGGCTACACGAACTTGAATCATTTTTTCAATTTGGTCGCCTTTTTCTCTGATATCTACTTTAGACTTATATTGTTCACGCAATTGTCTTAATTCATCTAAAGATTTGATTTTACCCATGTCCTTCCTCCTATTATTCATATTCTTTTAGAATTGATTTAACTTGGTCCGGAGTAACACGACCATATACTTTCTCTCCAACTAAAACAACTGGTGCTAATCCACAAGCCCCTACGCAACGTAATGCATCAAGAGAAAACTTGCCATCAGCAGTTGTTTCTCCTACCTCAATATTAAGAGCTCTTTTAAATTCATCTAATACCTTCTCAGCACCTCTAACATAACATGCTGTACCCATACAAACAGAAATAGGATGTTCTCCTTTTGGAATCATTGTAAAAAATGAATAGAAACTAACAATTCCATATACTTTAGATACAGGTATTTCTAATTTGTTTGCAACAAACTGTTGTACTTCTCTTGGAAGATATCCAAATATTTCTTGAGCCTTGTGTAATACTGAAATAACAGCTCCAGTTTTTTCATCTAAATCATTAATAAATTGTTCTAATTCACGAAAACCACGCTCTGACAATTTATTAGTACAAGTTTCGCAATTAGACATTTCCCTTCCCCTTTCTTATAGTTAATATAATAATCAAACTTCGAAATCTTTAAGATACGAAGTGATTTTGTTAAATGGGTTTAATGTATACAATATAATCTAAAAATAACACATGTCCAAGTACATTGTCAATATAATAACATAAATAATAATATTTTTCCATTGATTCTAATTCAACGCTTCAATTACTTTGGCAATAGATTTCTCTGATAATTCTATGGAATACTCTCTTTCTGATATATCTGGCAAATAATGTGCATCTGAAGATATAATGATATTTAAAGAACAGTATTCTGACATATATTTATCAAAATCAGCATTTTTTGATATTTCAATAGTATTAATAGATAAATCTTCAGGAATCCATCCTAAGTTTGAAATAATGCTATAAGAATTTCTATCAATATGAGCAGGATATGTGGCACCTTTAAAACTAGCAACATATTTAACTACATCATAAACACTTAATGATGTAGCCGTAAGCAGCAACCTGTCATTTTCTCCAATCACTTCTTCAAATTCATTAACAATTAACTGCCTTCCAAATATATCCCTTCTATTTTTTAAAGGTGGAAGACTATTGTATACTATTTCTTGCATTTCTTTTGCAGCTTCCAGACTTGGAAACAAACAAACCATATGTACCTCTTCAGATGTTTCTATCTCCATTCCAGGAATAACTAATAAATTGCTATCTTGAGCTACTTTCATAACAGCTTCAACATTTTCACAGCTATTATGATCAGTAATTGCAATCATATCTAATTCCTTTAATAAGGCCATATTAACAATATTATTAGGAGTCATATCTTCATCCCCACAAGGAGAAAGAGCAGTATGTATATGAAAATCATAATAATATTTCATAACTTGTCCCTTATTCTATTCCAATTTTTATTAATTCTTTAATTAAATTATACGTGTCCTTATCCGTTGAAAAAATAGGAATGTTTTCGTTATTAGCTTTTTCAATAGCTTCTTCATCTACATGAGCCCCTTCTGCAACAATAATGCAAGACAAATTAAGTAAAGAGGCAACTGCTACTATATTTACATGACTTTGAATTGTTATCCAAATAGAACCTTGTTTTGCATTTGCCATAACCCAGCTTAGTAAATCTCCCACATAAACCGTAGTTATTTCATTGTCTAAAGCATTTTCTCCAGCAACAATAGATAAATCTAATTTTTCTATTATATCTCTTACTAGCATTTAATGTCCTCCTAACTATCATTTTTATTTAATGACGGAGGCATCTTTTGAGCTAAAGCAACCATATCTTCCGCCATTTGCCTAACCTTCATCCTTAACATAAATATACAATCTTCTATATTGGCATTATTTCTTACAATATCCTCTGCCAAAGCTCGGCAGGTTGGTGCTCCACAAGAGCCACAATCTATTTGTGGAAGCTGTTCGTATATCTTTTCAAGCTCCTCCATTTTTTTAATTGCTACATTCATATCTTTATCTAAGGTCATGACCGGTTTAGAAATAACCTCTTTATTCCAAGATAAAAATATATCTTCATAAGATGAGTCGATTTTCTTTTCTATGTTTTCTTTATTAGTATAATTTAAGACTTTTTTTAGCCGATTTTTAGCAACAAAACTATTCTCAACAGTTAAAGGACCACCTAAACATCCTCCTGTACAAGCCAAACCTTCTATAAAATCTACGTTTTCAAGCTTTCCATTTTCTACTTCTTCAAGGATTTTATTAACATTTTCTATTCCATCAACTGCAATATAATTATCAATTCCTAAACCCTTACCTTCTCCTCCTGTCATGGCCCATCTAATTCCCTCACTTGAACTCATTCTAAGATTTTCAATATCATCCATCTTTCTTATAAAAGTTGCTAATTTCTTATATACTTCTTTTATAGATAGAACCTTATCCACATAGGATTTCTCAAAACCTATAGGATTTCTTACATTAGTAGCCTTTGCAGCACAAGGACTTATAAAAAATACTCCTATATCTTTTTCGTCAATTCCTCTTTTAGTCAAATCTTTTTTAACCATCCTAGCAGCTACTTCCATAGGAGACAAAAGAGGAAAAATATGATCAATGAGTTCAGGAAATCTTATTTGAATTAATCTAACAATAACAGGACAAGCCGAAGATATTATTGGCTTTTGAAATGTTGCTTCTTTTATTAATCTTTTGGATTCTTCTGTGACAATTTCTGCTGCTCTTGAAACCTCAAAGACTTCATCAAATCCTAGTTTCTTTAGGCCTGTTAAAATTACATTCACATCCAAAACATCTTTAAATTGGGAATATAAAGCCGGAGCAGGAATTGCAACCTTATATTTATATTCTGATAAGGAATCTAAATTATCTGTAATTGCCTTTTTGGCACGATTCCTACATACTCTTATGCAAAATCCACAATCTATACATCTTTCATCAATAATTTTTGCTTTTCCATTTCTTACTCTGATGGCTTCAGTTGGACATCTCTTAATACAATCCGTACAACCTACACATTTTTCTTCCCGTAGTGTTACGGAATGTAAATATTCCATCATTTAATCACCTTCTCTATTTAAATATACTGTTATTTCTACCTTAGTCCCCTTTCCTAGTTCTGATGATATTTTTAAATCATCACTATATCTTTTCATATTTGGAAGACCCATACCTGCCCCAAAACCTAATTCTCTTATCTCATCAGATGCCGTAGAATAGCCTTCTTGCATTGCCAATTCAATATCTTTAATTCCTGGTCCCTCATCTTGAAATAAAATATAAATTTTTTCCGGAGTTATATCTACATCAATACTTCCTCCGTTTGCATGAAGTACCATATTAATTTCTGCTTCATACATTGCTATGGCAATTTTACGGATAATCGCAGATGAAACACCTAATTGTTTTAATACTTTTTTTACTTGACTCGATGCTTCTCCAGCTAATAGAAACTCATCTCCGTCTACTGTAAAACTAAGCTTCATATACTTCCTCCTATTTTGGATCTTTTCCTGTTAATCCATTACTATATAATAATCCACTAGATATATAAAGAGGATGTTTTGTAGTTAAAACAACCATTTTCTTTAATTCTGCTAATTCTAAAGTCTCTTTATCAGGTCTTTTCCCCCGTACAAAAACAATAGCTTTAATATCCATCATTTCAGCAGTTCTAATTACTTGTGGGTTTGTTAGTCCTGTAAGAAGTAAAACTTTTTCTTTTACAAAGGCTAAAACATCACTCATTAAATCCGAACCACAAGCTAAAATTACTTCTCTATCTAAGCGGTCTTCTCCTACTAGTACCTCTGCATCTAAAATTCTTTTAACTTCTTCCAGTTTCATATAAACCTCCTGTATATTAATAATAATTATTTAATAATAGCCTAAAAATTCTTATTTTATTTACTAAATTTAATTAATGTAATTTACTTATTGGAAAATACTTACTTCCAGGAAGCACAATTTTAAATAAGTTAGTATTTAAGAAACTATATACTTTAACCTGACCTACATTTGCAAAAGGTTTTTTAATTCTGTTAATTCCTAAACCATACTTTAAAAACCGTTCTTTTTCGTCCATCAGCAAAAGTCTTTGATACAGCCAGGGATTTCTCCTGGGTGGGTTTTGATCTTGCATTAATTTCTTAATGCTTCCTCTATACCATATAGCTCCAGGATTTGATATTGATACTTGATTTTCATCAATCTTTACTACTATTTCCCTAGACATATCCCAATAATCTCTATGTACAACAGCATTAGCCAAGGCATCAAATATAGATTGAACTGGATATGAATACTCTTTGTAAATATCAGCAATAATTTCTTCTGACTTATCCAACATTTCTAAAATATTTCCTTTAGCTAGGATTACTTTGCCATCATATTCAATTCTAATGCCTGTGTGAGGAAGATAATTTTGAGGATTCTTACCAAATAATAAAAGACCTCCTACTGTAGGATGATATTCAAATTTGTTAGAATCCCTTCCTATGATACCTAAGCCTTCTAAATAAACATCTTTATTTTCCTCAAACATGTTTTCATATCCTAAAATAAATTTTTTTAACATTTCTTCCTTTAATTCAGATACTGGTGCTTTTCTAAATATTATTTGTTCTGAACTTGTTAAACCGTTTTCCTGAAGCATATTTGCAATTTCGTGCCTACGGGCTACATCTGTGGTAGAACCCCTTCTAATATAGAATGTTCCATTTTGTCTTACCTGATGTGGACGCTGATTACTTTTAAAAATCGTAATGACTGCAACATCCTTCCCATGATAATCAAGCACATCAACCCTAATTGGAACAGGTGGATCGCAGCGGTTACAGATAATTTGTTGAATCCTTTCTTCATTAAAAGGTTTTAAATCTACTCCAACAACTTTTCTGGATTTATCTCTTATTCCAAAAACAATATGACCTCTCCCACCACTTGAATTTGCAATTGCACATACATCTTTAACAAATTCTTTTTTATCGGATTCTGTTTCTAACTGTAAAAATTCTTTAAAATCAAGTTTAAAGCCTTCAGGCTGTTTAAGAAGCTTCTCCAACTTTTCAATATCCATTTCCCCACCCTCTTAAAAGACTTTAAATATTGTATGTCAAAAAAGTACTCATTAAGACGCACTTATTATATATTGTATATTAAATTCTCAATTAATAAAAGAAAAAAAGCACAGAATTTCTGTACTTTTTATTGTATATCAAATTTATAACCTACACCCCAAACAGTTTTAATACTCCAACTTTCTTTTTTATCAAACTTTTCTCTTATTCTTTTTATATGGACGTCTACAGTCCTAGTATCTCCAACATAATCATAGCCCCAAATACGGTCTAAAAGTTGTTCTCTTGTAAACACCTGATTAGGATTTGAAGCAAGAAAATGAAGCAGTTCTAATTCTTTTGGAGGAAGTTCCATTTGCTTTCCGTGATAAAAGACTGAATAATTACCCAAATCAATAGTTAAATTGGGGACTACTATTTTTTTACTATTGTCTTCTTTTGGCTCATAACGCCTTAAGACAGCTTTAACCCTGGCAACTAATTCTTTAGGTTCAAAAGGTTTTACAATGTAATCGTCAGCTCCTAATTCTAATCCTAACACTTTATCAAAAGTTTCACCTTTAGCTGTTAACATTACTATAGGAATATTACTTATTTTTCTTATTTCTTTACAAACATCATAGCCATTTAGTTCTGGCAGCATAATGTCTAATAAAACAAGGTTAGGAGCAAAAGATAAAAAAGTTTTAATTGCTTTATCACCGGAATATACTTCTTTTGTTTCATAACCTTCTTTATTCAAATAAAGAGAAATAAGTTCTGCAATATGCACATCATCATCAACTATTAGAATTTTAGTCTTTGTCGACAAAACTTCACCCCCAATATCAAGAATGTAACCCCTACAATATGTAGGGGGCTATCAATTATTCCTTATTTGCTAACTTTGCTTTAAGAGCCTCTAATTCATTCATAGCGTCAATATCGTCTTTAGCTTCTTCGAGCTTTTCAAATTCATCTTTTAGGCTATCTCCTGATATTTCACTGGTTAATTCTTCACTAGCTAAGGCTTTATCTTCCATTGCTTCTATCTTAGCTTCCATTCTTTCAAAAGAATCAAATGCACTAGTATCGTTTACTTCAGCAAATGTCTTATTAATTGATTCTTGAGCTTTTGCTCTTTTTGCCCTAGCTAAAAGTAACTCTCTTTTTCTTTTAGCTTCTTCTATTTTGTTATTTAGTTCTACAAGTGAATTCTTTAATTTTTCAGTAACTTCTCTTTGTTTGTCAAGATGCATCTTATAGTCTTCTGCTAATTTTTGATGTTCATTTTTTCTTTTAATTGCTTTTAGAGCTAACTCGTCATTTTGCTGAGAAACAGCTAATTCTGCTTTTTGTTCCCATTCTTCTTGTAATTTTAATTGTTCATTATACTGTCTTTCTAACTTTTTCTCATCTGCTATTGCTTGTGCAATTTGTTTTTTGGCTTCTGTATACTGCTCTTGCATCTCCAAAATTAATTGATTCAACATTTTTTCAGGATCTTCTGCTTTATCAATGAGGTCGTTAATATTTGACTTGATTAGTGTTACCATACGACTAAAGATTCCCATATTACTCACCCCTTATATGTTATTATAATCTATTATATATAAAGTATACCGCATATTGCAATACACCTTTAGATTTTAAAAAAGTAATGGCAGTATCTAGTGTTCTTCTCTACACGGTGAAGGTTTATGTTCTATTGCGTCATATTCGTCGATATGTATATAGTAGTGTGTAGCTCTATACTTTATAGTATATTCACTCTTTTGTTTTTTGTCAAGTGTTTTTTAGAAATTTTTTATAAAAAAAGAGGATGCTGAAATTTATACTTTTCAATATCCTCTTTAATATACGGTTATAAAGCAAAAATGTATGCTCATTATTTACTATTTTAATTCTACGATGGTTACCCCTGTCTCACCTTCACCATACTTTCCTAGGCGGTATGATTTTACATGGGGATGTCTTTTTAATAATTGATGTATAGCTTGACGCAAAGCTCCTGTTCCCTTTCCATGAATTATTGTTATTTGTGTCAAACTAGATAAAAATGCTTCATCCAAATATTTATCAGTATTTATTATTGCCTCATCAATAGTTTGCCCCCTAATATCAATTTCTGGTCCTATATTAATAGTTTTAGATCTTGTTGAAGAACTACTACTGCTTTTTCTGGTCTTACTTCCTTTATCCTCATTTTCATCTTCATCTAAAACTAAACTTGATATATGGACATTAAGCTTCATAATTCCTACTTGAACTATTACATCACCATTTTGATTTGGTGGAAGAATAACAATCCCTTTTTGATTAAGGCTTGTGACAAATACCCTATCTCCTTTGTTTAATTTCTTAGGAACTTTACTAGAAACAACTTTATTAGTAGTCTTAATCATTTTATTATCTAATTCTTTAAGACTCTCTCTTAGTTTCCCTCTAGCTTCTTCCATATCCTTATAATCGATGACCATTTGAGCTTCACGAGCAGACTTTTGAATTTCCTTAATAATCTTATCTGCTTCATCTTTTGATTGTTCTAGTATTTTTCTAGCTTCTTGTCTTGCTTCATGAATAAGCTTTTCTCTTTGTTTTTCAATCTTTTCTTTTTGCTCTTCCACTTGTTTTTTTAATTCTTCTGCTTCTCTTCGATATTCTTCTGCTCTATTTTGCTCATAAATTGCAGTCTTCTTACTAGTTTCTAAATCTGCAATCAAGTCTTCAAATTGCTTATCTTTTTTTGTTATAAATAAAGCAGCATTATTAATAATAAATTCAGGAAGTCCTAAGCGCTTTGAAATGGAAAATGCATTACTTTTACCTGGAATACCTATAAGAAGCCTGTAAGTAGGCCTAAGGGTTTCAACATCAAATTCACAAGAAGCATTTTCTATACCTTGTGTAGATAAAGCATAAACCTTTAATTCACTATAATGAGTTGTTGCAGCAGTACGGACTTTCATCTTTAATAAATAATCAAGAATAGCCATAGCAAGTGCTGCACCTTCTGTAGGGTCTGTCCCAGCTCCTAATTCATCAAAAAGAACAAGAGAATTAGGGCTAACCTTTTCTAATATATCAACTATATTAGTCATATGAGATGAAAATGTACTAAGACTTTGCTCTATACTTTGCTCATCTCCAATATCTGCAAATACATTATCAAATACTGCAAGCTCAGAGTTGTCATTTGCAGGAATATGAAGACCTGCCTGACCCATTAAGACAAATAATCCAAGAGTTTTTAAAGATACCGTCTTACCTCCTGTATTAGGTCCTGTAATGAGTAAAGTGGTAAATTCATCTCCTAAATATATGTCAATAGGTACTACTGACTTTGGATCCAACAAAGGATGTCTTCCTTTTTTAATATTTATTCTTCCTTCTTTATTAAAGCGGGGTTCAACTCCATTCATTTCTAAAGCAAGCTGTGCCTTAGAAAAAATAAAATCAAGGCTTGTAAGTAATTCTAAATTACTTTCAATTATTTCGATATTTTCAGCTATCATATCAGTTAATTTTCCTAGTATTTTCTCTATTTCATTTTTTTCTTTTATTTTAAGTTCTCGAAGCTGATTATTCATCTGCACAACAATCATTGGTTCTATAAACAAAGTTGCACCACTAGAAGATTGATCATGAATAATTCCTGGAAAACTATTTCTATATTCTTGCTTTACCGGTACACAATAACGGTCTTCTCTTATTGTTATAACCGCTTCCTGAAGTTTTGCTTGATTAGTTGAAGAATAAATTATTTTTTGAAGCTGACTTTTGATTTTTTCATTAATAGCCTTTATTTCCTTCCGTAAATTATTTAAGGTTGGACTGGCATTGTCAGCAATTTCTTCTTCTGAAATAATACATCTAGTTATTTCACTTTCTATAGTAGGAAGAGTTGTAATTCCCTCAAAAAGCAAATCTAAGCATCCATAACTTTCTTCTTTCTTATTATCTTTATAATAGTTTTTTACCTTTTTACATACATGGAGTAAATCTGCCATATTAATTAATTCAGCTGCTGTTAGAATCCCCCCAATATTAACTCTTTTTATAGAATCTCTAACATCTTTAAGGCCTCCTAGAGGAATACTCCCTTTTTTTATAATCATCGTTAATGCATGACTGGTCTCCTTTTGTCTTTGAAGGACTTTATCATAATCTGATGTAGGTTTTAATTTTCTTGCTATTTCTTTTGCCATGGGAGAAACAGCATAAGTTACTAGCTTATCAATTATTTTATTATATTCAAGAGTTTTTAAACTTCTTAATTCCATAAGCAATTCCTTTCTAAATAATAATAAACTACCATTGACTAAAACATGTGTTAATTATATCATTAAATTATATTATAAACTACTTTCTCTTTTTTAAGGAGGATATGTATATGGCATTCATTAATCCAAAGGATGTATATTACGAAATATACTCTTCAATTCAATCTAGCTTTAGTATCCCTATAAAAACATCTTCAAATAATAAGGTTAATACAAGTACATTTAAAGTAGTCTTAGAAAAGGAAATAAATTCAATAATTGATAATCAGAATTTGAATTCCGATGAAATAAATAAACTAATTGAAAATGCCATTTCTAAAGCCTCTAAAAAATATAACTTAAGTCCTGAATTAATTAAGGCAGTTATAAAACAAGAAAGCAATTTTAATCCCAATGCCCTTTCTTCTGCAGGAGCACAAGGACTTATGCAGTTGATGCCTGCAACTGCTAATATGCTTGGAGTAGAAAATCCATGGGATATAGAAGAAAATATTGATGGTGGATCTAGATTTTTAAAAGATATGTTAATAAGATTTAACGGTAATACTTCACTAGCATTAGCTGCTTATAATGCCGGACCAACTAATGTTGAAAAATATAACGGTATCCCACCTTTTAAAGAAACACAAAATTATGTTCCTAAAGTATTGGCCTATAAAAAGCAATATGAAGCATTTAAAAAAGAGTGACTATATATAGTCACTCTTTTTTTATGTATATTCACTTTAACACTCTACAAGCTTTTACATATCTAGTAGCATAATAAGTTTCACTTAAACTACTTATAGTTACTCCCCTGCTACATTCTGCATGAATGATACTATTATTTCCAATGTATAAACCTACATGGGATATAGCTCCATTATTTGGACCAGAAGTATCAAAAAAAACTAAATCTCCTGGCTGTAAATCACTCTTTGCTACATAATAACCATCATTAGCTTGTGTACTTGAACTTCTACTAAGAGAAATCCCAAAATTTTTCATAACCTGTTGGGTAAAACCTGAACAATCTACCCCTCTATTCAAATCTGTTCCACCATATCTATATGGAGTTCCAATAAAGTTTTTCGCATATGCGATAATTTCATCGGCATTACCATTATAAGAAGATACTTTCACTTCTTCCTTATAACTAACAGGTACAACATCGTCATCAAGAATTTTTACGTAATCTCCAAAAATATAAGCTTCTTGATTATTATAGTTTATTTTATACCAACTTCCAGTTTTTCCTGTAACAGTTAATGAATCATTTCTGTTTACTTGTCCTAAAACTTTGCAACTTGTATTTGGTTCTACTCTTATATTAACTCTATCTCCAGTTGAAACTGCACTCATAGACTTAATATTTAAATCTTCTTTTAAAACATAACCTTTATTATCATCATCTAATAATACTATGTAACATTCATCTTTAGTTCCAATAACTTCCAGCTCTTCATCTTCATCTACTGTAGCAATTATTTCTTTTGTATCATCTAATTCATCCCAAATTTCCACATCATCTTTATTAACAAGAGCTAGTGTTTGTCCATAAACATTCGACATAGTTAGCATTAAAAAAATTCCGCAAACAAAAGTAAATGTAAGGAATCTGCGTATGCTCATAATTGTTAACCCCCACCAAGAATTTTGTTACGTAATTGTTACAAGATTATTATATAAATATTTATAGTGTTTGTCAATTACTTTTAAAAAATGTTATATATTTTTTATATTTATTGAGCAACTTTTACGATAAATCGTAACTTTTCCAAATTCATTGTTAAAACTAATAGATTTCTTTCCCCCATTAATAGTCTTAAATTCTGCAAATCCCTGCCTTTGCCAAAAGATAGCTCCTGTGTCATTTTTCTCTGAAACACTAATATAAATCCATTCAATATTTAATTTTAATTTAAAATAGTTAACAATACTTTCAAACAGCTCTTTTGCATATCCTTTTTTTAAGTAATCTTTAGAAATCATAATGGAATGAATCCACAATATTTTATTATTACAATTGTAAACACAACCCTTAATAGTTCCTATATAAATATCTTTATCTATGAGTTTTGAAACACAATAAAAATTATTAATATGGCTTGTGTTATTTTTAATAATTGAGTTGAATTTTTCTTTGGTCATTTCCATGGATGGACCAATAGCATATTTATAAAAACTATAATCATTGTAAAAACTATTAATAAAATTAAAATCATTATTTTCTAAATCTCTTATAAGCATTCTTTTAGAATAAATTACTTCTTTAATCATTGTCCTTATTAACTCCTATGCTAAAAATAATTATATTTTTAATATAGCATAAGAAAATCACAAGGCAAAACTATAATATATTATCTTTTTCTAGTTAAAGCTTTAAAAAATTAAAAGCCTATAGAATTTTCTATAAGCTTTCATCATTAGCCTCTCTTGAATTTTTATATTTATCTTCGATATCTGGGGCCAATTCTTCAGAGTGTTCCATGCCATAAGCCGATCGATAATCAGAATTATAGTCCTTGCGACCTACGGAAATTGCCATTGACATTACTAAAATACCAAGTCCTGCTCCAATAAAAATACCTATAACAATTCCTGACCAAAACATATAAAATACCTCTTTTCCGACAAAAGAATTTTATAGTTTTAGAATATGTCTTTGTAAGCTTTTTCATTCAAACAGTTTTTAGTATTTAAATAAAAAACCTCGAATCTATATCGAGGTTTTGTTCCATTCATATTCTCTTAACTTTCCTTGGTTTAATAAACCTTCAAAATTTAATTGTCTCATAGCTTCATAAGCAACAATTGCTACAGAATTAGCTAAGTTTAAAGAACGAGCCTCAGCTCTCATGGGAATCCTAATAGTTGTTTCTGGATAATCCTTTAATATGTATTCAGGGATTCCAGCAGTCTCTTTCCCAAATATAATAAAACAATCCTTAGTATATTTTACATCAGTATATACATTATTAGCCTTTGTTGAAGCCATAAAAAATAAACTATTGGGATGTTTTGATTTAAAATCCTCAAAATTTTCATAATAAGAAACATTTAATAAGTTCCAATAATCTAAACCAGCTCTTTTCAAATATTTATCATCAACAAAAAATCCTAAAGGTTTAATTAAATGTAAGTCAGCACCAATAGCTGCACAAGTCCTGGCAATATTGCCAGTGTTTTGTGGTATTTCAGGCTCTAATAAAACTATATTCATTACTAAACATCATCTCACTAGCTATAATTTTCTTGAATGGCAACATCAATTTCAAACATCGCACCATCTTCTAAGTGTAAAGGAATGCAAATAGTTTGTATCTTTGAAATTGATATTTGGATATCATTCCCCACGAATAAAGAAGGTGGCGTAATATCAACAAAAATTCCTTTAGTATAAAATATGGTTGCCGTATGCCCTAAAATCATATTCATTAATTCTGAAATTGCACTTTTTGCCATTTCATCTAATTCTTCAACAGCCAAACCCATCATCATTTTTGAAGATATAGAGCAAGCAGCTTGTTTATCTAAACTAAAAATAACTTGTCCCTTAATATCTCCTGTAAGACCTATGATAACAACAATTGAACCACTAGCATAAGGTGATTTTTTTAAGTAAACTTTTCCTAGTTTGGGTACTTCTTTGCATACATCCCTTAAAATTGTTTGTGTTCCTTGAACAAAAGGATTAATAAGGTCTACATTTATCGACATACAACCCCACCTTTATTTATAAAAAATAAAATAAAACCTAAAGAAACGTACCCTTATATTTTAGCATATTAAATTATTAAATACAATGGATTATACAAAAATCGAGAATTATTTACTATGCCAATCCTTAAATATTGCCCTTAGATTTGTAACTTGACGAATAGTTAAAATTCTATTATTATTATTATATAAAAATTATTATCAGTAAGGTGGTTATTCCTATGAAAGAACTTGCGCAACAGCTAAAAGAAAAGAACCTCAAAGTTACACCACAAAGATTAGCTATTTTTCAAATGCTTAGTAATACTGTAGAACATCCTAGTGCAGAAACCATTTATAAGGCTTTGGAAACCACGCATCCGACTATGAGTTTAGCAACAGTATATAAAACTTTAGATGCATTAAAAAAAGCAAGTCTTATTCAAGAATTAAATGTAGGGGAAGATTGCTTTAGATATGATGCTAGAACACACTCCCATCCTCATTTAATTTGCGTATCTTGTTGTAAAGTTGTAGATATGGATTCAATTTATTTAAATGATATTAGAGAAAGAGTCGAAAAAAATTCTGATTTTGATATTTTAGATGAAAAAATATATTTCTACGGTGTTTGTCCTAACTGCAAAGAAAGCAAAGAGCATTAATAATAGACGGTATTTTGATTTTATTAATAAAATTAAAATACCGTCTTTTTATTTATTATTGAAATTGCTCCATAAATTTTCCAATTCTTTTTAGAGCTTCTTTAATATTATCAATAGAATAAGCATAAGAACATCTTATAAAGCCTTCCCCGCAGTCACCAAATGCCGTCCCTGGTACAACCGCAACCTTTTCTTCATATAGAAGCTTACTACAAAACTCCTCTGAAGTTAGACCAGACTTTTTAATAGAAGGGAATACATAAAATGCTCCTAAAGGCTCAAAACAGTCCATACCAATGTTTCTAAAACCATTAACAATAAATTTTCTCCTACTATCAAAAGCTTCTCTCATTTCTGCAACAGCATCGTCACCATTTTTTAAGGCTTCAATACCAGCATATTGACTCGTAGTAGGGGCACACATAATTGCATATTGATGAATCTTTGTCATTGCAGCTATTAATTCTTTAGGACCTGCTGCATATCCCATTCTCCATCCTGTCATGGAATAAGCCTTTGAAAATCCATTAATAACTACTGTAGTATCGTACATGCCAGGCAAGGAAGCAATAGAAATATGATTTCTACCATAAGTCAATTCAGCATATATTTCATCTGAAAGAACTAATATATCCTTACCTCTTATTACATCTGCAATTTTTTCTAAATCTTCTTTTTCCATAATCCCCCCCGTTGGGTTATTAGGATAAGGAAGAATAAGAACTTTCGTCTTATCAGTAATAGCTCTTTCTAATTCCTCTGGAGTCAAACGAAAATCATTTTCTGCTTTTGTAGTAATAGTAACAGGTGCTCCACCTGCTAAAATCGTACAAGGTTTATAAGAAACAAAACAAGGTTCTGGAATTAATACCTCATCTCCTGGATTTAATACAGCCCTTAATGCTAAATCAATTGCTTCACTTCCCCCAACAGTAACCAATATTTGATCTTGGGGATTATATGATATATCAAATCTTCTTGATAAATATGTACTAATTTCCTGCCTTAATTCCAAAAGACCAGAATTTGATGTGTAAACAGTTTTTCCTTTTTCTAAGGTATATATACCTTCTTCTCGAATATGCCAAGGTGTATCAAAATCAGGTTCCCCCACCCCTAAGGAAATAACATCATTCATCTGACTAGCTATGTCAAAAAATTTACGTATCCCAGAAGGCGGTATCCCTCTTACCTTAGATGCAATCATTTCTTTTTTCATGGGGAAACTACCATCCTTTCATCTTTCTTAAATTCTTCGAAAGGAATCCCATGATCTTTATATTTTTTAAGTACAAAATGTGTACTAGTACTTAACACTGATTCAAGGGTAGACAATTTTTGTGCAACAAACAAAGCTACCTCTTTCATGGTTTTACCTTCGATGATAACAGTTAAATCAAAGCCTCCTGACATCAAATAAACAGCTTTTACTTCGTTAAAACGATAAATCCTTTCAGCTATTTTATCAAAACCCTCTCCTCTTTGAGGAGTTACTTTTACTTCAATTAATGCTGTAACTAAATCCTTATCAGTTTTTTCCCAATTTATTAATGTATTATAACCGCAAATAACTTGTTCTTTTTCCATTTGCTCAATTTCTTTTTCAACTTCTTCTTTTGACATATCCAACATGATAGCAATATCTTTTGTTGCTAATCTACTGTTCTTTTCTAGTAATTCTAAAATTTTACGCCTCATTATTATCCTCCTGTTCAGTATAAGCCTGTTCTTCTATAGATTGTTCATATTCTACTTTGTAATCTCTAAAGAAACAAACTCTGTTTTTACCTTTAGACTTAGCTTGGTACATTCCCCAATCGGCTTTATTAATCAGTTCTTCATCAGAAAAACCATCCACACCATATTCTGCTATACCTATACTTACAGTTACATTTCTATCTACATCAAGCAAGTCTTTGATAGGGCATTTTTCAATATTTCTCCTTATTCTTTCTGCTGTAATGTATGCATTACAAAACTCTGTCTCTGGGAGAACAACAACAAATTCTTCTCCCCCATATCTAGATACTAGATCAATTTTGCGTATGGTCATTTTAGTAATCTTATAAATTAATTTAAGGACTTCATCACCTATATTATGCCCATATGTATCATTAAATGATTTAAAATTATCAATATCAAAAAATAATATACAAAAATGTTTTCCATGTCTTTGAGATCTATCAATTTCTTTTTTAAGAAAAGTTTTTAAGTATCTTCTTGTTTTTGCACCAGTTAAAGGATCTGTATTTGCTTTCTTATAAACCGAATTATATAAAACTGCAGTAGATAATGATGTTCCAGCTTGTCCAACTAATAAGGAAATCAGTTGCCCTGTTTCAGAACGAAATTGAGTATCTGTAGAAATAAGCAAGAAACCTCCTTCTTTCAAGCTACACATTATCTTAAACATATATAACCATTTCTTTTCTGGATTTAAAACAACAGTCTCCATATGATAAATATTAACTAAATCTGCCATATAAAAAGGTTGATGAGCACCGATAACGTGTTTATAATCTTTCATGCTCTTAATTTTTTTGATTTCATTACCTATCTCAACGGTTTCATATCTTATGAGATCTCTTTTATTTCCTGCTTCTTTAAATCTTTTATAATTATATAAATATCCGTCAGAAGCCTTTTTAGAGTAAAGTAAAACAGCACAATCATCACTATTAGACATTTTAGAAACATTTTTTAGGAGTATTTTAATAATTTCATTTTGAGAAAGACATTCATTCAATGATGCACTTATTTTGTTGATGTGAATTAGGTTATCAATACTCCTTTTAGAATCTTGTATGGTAATGTTTTCTAATTCTTTTTGTTCTAATAACTCATCATATTTTTTAAGAACCTTCCATAAAATAGAAAGGTTAAAAACAAAAACAATGGTCCAAAAGATACCTCTTATGTCCCAAAAACGCCAGTAATAATTATAACCAATAGTTAGTTCATATAACCATATATTGGCTAAGATGATGGCATTTGCTAGTACAGAATATAAGCTAGTACGATACCTAACCAACATAGTAATCTGTATAATAATATAAACCATTTCAATTGGTATTTCACAAACCCTTAAAATTATTGTTGCAGCCCATGGAATTGCAATTAAATCAAATATAGTAGATATTATGATTGCTAAATCAAACCATTTATCATCATTTAGATGTTTAATTAAAATAAAACCAATGCCTACAGAAATTAAATAGTATGTTATAAAAATAAACATTCTATTTAATAATTGTGCTTCCATTTGCCTGCTCATACTAATGTTTAAAGGTACCAAAAAAAACACAAATAAGAAAGCGACTAATCTAAAACGGATTAATATATTTTCTATTCGCTTCCTTTCTTTTAAACTCATAAGTCCTCCCCCATTTTCCGTGTAGGCTTATTTTATCACTTTATATAATTCATCTACATCAGGTTGTCTTAAGGGTGTTATTCTTTTGTTTTGAATGCAAACTCTGTCTTTTTTTGTTATTTTTCCTATGATATTTGCTTCTATACCATTAGTCCTAAGCTTTTCAACAAGATTGCTTCCATCATATGATGCTATAATCATACAACCGCTAGATATGAGTTTATAGGGAGAAATATTATAATAATTACAAATATCTATTGTCTCTTTTCTAACGGGTATTTTATCTAAGTAAACTTCGACTCCTACACCTGAGGATTCAGCTATTTCCCAAATAGCTCCCAGCACTCCTCCTTCTGTTGCATCATGCATAGAAGTTGCTCCAAAATCTGCTCCAATTCTTCCTTCAGGAACTACAGATAAAAAGTTAGTAAAGTCTTGTGCATTATTTAAAAAATCTTCAGAAAACACTTTAGCTAATTCTTCTCTGCAATCTTTTGCAATTATAGTTGTTCCTTCCAAACCAGCCCATTTAGTCATAATTAAATCTTGTCCAATTTTTGCATTCTCAGTTAGAACTAACTTGTCTTTTTCTACTTTGCCAATTGCTGTTGCAGATATTACTGGCCTGTTAACTGCATTAGTAATTTCAGTATGACCTCCAATTATTTCAACATTTATTTCATTTGAAGCCTTATTAGCATCATCCATTATACTTAGTAAATCTTCTTTAGTTGAACCTTCAGGAAGTAATATGGTCAACAATACTCCAATAGGCTCTCCTCCACAAGAAGCAATATCGTTACATGAAACATGAACTGCCAAATAGCCCATATCTTTATCAGCTCCTGTTATTGGATCCGTAGAAACAAGAAAAACCTCATCTTTTTCTAATTGTATAGCAGCACTATCTTCTCCAATTCCAGGGCCTTTGATAATTTCTTTTTTATCTTTTTTTAAATTGTGAAATACATAATCTTTTAATATATTAGGGGGAATTTTTCCTACTTTCATTTTATGTTATGTCCTCTCCAAATGCAAGTTTATTAACATTACATTATATTATAATTATTTTAAATAAAAGACATAAAATTTTTTATATCATATTTGCAGCTTTTTCTTCTTTTAAAGTTTCTCTTAATGATTGCCATTGTTCTCTTGCTAACTTTGATATCCTATCGGGTATTCCTTTAAGGCTTATTACTTTATTAAGCCATCTAGCGGACTCTTCAAGATTACCAACTCTTCTGTGAAGCTCTGCAATTAAATACATCACTGTTGCCTCGTCCATATTTTCTAGCGGAAATCTTTCACTTGAAAAAGCTTCTAAATATTTATCTAATGAATGCTTAAGAAAATGTAATTCATCCTCTTCTTTACCCATAAATCTATATAACCATGCAATTTTCAAACATATGCCAGCAACTTCACTAGACTTTGCCTTGCTTATTTGTGCATTTATTAAAGCCAGCTTGTATCTATTAACAGCTGCTTCACTTTCTATAACAGAAGGACTTTCCTTAGCAACCCATCTTGGAGTTATATGTTTTTTAATTAATTCAGACCTTTTATATGTAATTTTAGAAAAAGTACTCTTTTGAGCTGCATATCCACATAATTGACAAATCCAGACATCATAGAACAAAGGATTAATATCTTTGTAAGTAACACAAAAGTCGGTATCTCTGCTTTCTACTATATAAGCTTTTCTCTTTACCGCAAGAACTTTAAATTGATTACCACATACAGGACATTCTACACTCTTTTCATATAATTTATCGTCTAAGCTTGACATATCTCTCACTCCGATGAAATATACATTTTACACAACAATAATTGGTATTAAGATGTTTCAAATCACTTATAAATAAGAAAAAAGGCTACGTCTTATTATGAATTAAGTAAAAATTATCTTAATTTATTATATAATATTTTTGGGTGTTTTACAATAATCTCTATTTTAAAAAACTCCCATAGGGAGTTTTCTAAAATAATGTAATAGGAGCATTTGAAGTCTCCAAATTAATATTAACTTTTTTTAATGCAGTATGATAATTGTTTGTTATTGCCTTTATATAACTTTTCTCATTTTCAATAAAATCTATATTTGCCATATTTATTTGAATTTCATTTAGAGATGTCAAAGCTTTTATATCGTAAGCAATATCAAATCCTTTTAGAGTATTGACTTTTATGGTTGCATTAGAAGTTTCAGCCTTCCATTCATATGTGTTAGATTCTTTAAGTTCTCTAATAGATGAGTCAATAATAATCTCCCCATTGGAAGTTATTAAATTCATATTTGTAACATCGCTTAATTTAATATCAATAAATCCATTAGAGCTTTCTGCATGAAGCAATCTACCTGTTATGTTTTCTAAATGAATATTTCCATTTGTTGTTTCCAATTTAACATTTTTAGCTGAAATATTTTTGAGTTCAATAGGCCCATTATTTACTGCTATGTCTATTTCATCCCCAGTTAAACCATCAACGAATACACTGCTGTTAGTAGTTTCTAAATATATTTTACTAAATAAAAACTCTGGAACAAATGCTTCTATAGCAACATTAGTAAAATAAGCCTCATCATAATTTAAATAATAGGTATTGTCCACTCTAAGTAATTCTATCCTGGAATTTTCGTTATTATTATATCCTATCTTTGCAGTAATTTTATCGCCATTATAGCCCTTAATATGAATCTTGCCATTCTTACATTTTAATCTTAATTGGCTATTATCCCCCTTAACTACATACATTTCAAAATTTAATACCTTTTTTTGCGAACTACTGGTAGAAGATGATAAAGATTTTGATATTTTGTCTGCAAAAGAATTAGCCTTATCTATAACCGTTTTAGCAGCCTTTTCAATTTTAGGTGCTAAATCTTTTGACAAAGCTTCAATTTTTTTATCAATATCCATGGAATAAGACTCTGTTTTCTTTTGTTGTTGATTATCCCTGCTTTCATGCGTCTTATTCTTATTAGTAATTTTACCATCTAATGAATTTAATAAATTTACTGCTTCATCCGCTGTAATCTTTCCCTCTTCTAACATTTTTAAAATCTTCATTTTTTCTTCAACCATACATCATTCTCCTTTGATTGTTAAAATATCTTAGAGGATTTTCCCAATTATATAATATATACGATAAATAATTGTATTAGTTTGTTATTTTTTATTCCCTGTCATTTTTCTTTTATGGGCTAGTAATGTTGATGTAGTAGTTTCGATTTCTTTAACTTCTTTTTTCTCTTTCTTAATTTTATTTTTTGATTTCTTTTCTTGCGGTTGAATCTTTTTCTCTAATTTTTCATTTTTCTTTTTATTAATTATAACTTTTTCAACATTTTTCTTTTTAAAGAAGCTAATTGATAAAATAATTAATTCTTCGATCTTATTATTAAGAACTCCTATCCTCCTAAATGCTATATCAAAAACAATTAATAAAAGTGCAAGGAAGAATAAAAATTCATCAATATCCCTTTCACCATAGACAGATGATTCTATTTCTTCAAAAACCTCCTTAGGTTCAGTTAAAAGTCTGCCCTCTGATATTTGAGCAATTCTATTTAATAGTCCAGTATCTTGAGTAATTTTATTAATATCATATTCTGAAGAATAAGAAACATTTATTCCAGTATTTATGCTTTCTTCTTCTCCATTATTGTTCACTTGAATGTTTAAAATATATGCTCCTAAATTATTTCCTGGGAAAAGACCTGTATACTCTCCTGGTGCAGAAGCATTTAAATATATTTCATGTTCTGTCATATCAGGAGCTATAACATTTACTTTAATTTCGGCTTCTGATTCCATATTAGGGATCCTTGCTTTTACTCTTATATTTTCCCCTTCTACCATTCCTTCAACCATTACATTATCACTCATGGGCTTTCTAATTACCCAAGATACTGTATTTCTAAATACTTCTTGCCCTTCTGAAGAAAAAAGCCAGTCTAAACTCCATTGATTGTGCAAATCTGAAGTCCAAGCAGCAGTTCTTCCTAAACCATATCTCCACACTGCTAAAATTGGATCATCTTTATCACTGCTAAATATAACTTCCGCACGATTTTTAGGAGTTGTTGCAACATAACCATGTAAGGGTGGAAGAGTTTCTATTCCTTCGACGATAGGAGATAGTCTTGTTAATTTTGGATAAAATGTTTCATTATTTACATAGGTTTTTCCAGCCATCATTGTTTCTTTCATAAAAATCTTTGGCAAATCTGAAAACTCATCAGTATAATAATACCTTCCCCCACCTTGATTTGCTAATCTTTCTAATAGATTTGTATCAGAGTGACGACCTACTGCTACTGTTGATAAGGTAATGCCTTGCTCATTCATTTGACTAATAAGACTATCATAGCCAGATCTTTCAGCTTGACCGTCAGTAAGTAAAATAATATGCTTTAGCTTGGTATCGGCATTACTAAGAATTTCATAAGCTTTATTAAGAGCAGGAATTATGCTTGTACCACCACCTTCTGTTATCCCAGAAATACTTTCTTGTATCTTTTCTAAATTACCTTCAACCTCTTGCATTTCAACAATTATTATGGGCTTGTCATCAAAAGCTATCACGCCTATTTTATCAAAAACATTCAAAACTTCCGTAGAACGAATAGCAGCTTCCTTAGCCAATGCAAGTTTTGAAACGCCATAAGGAGCTTCTGACATACTTCCTGACCTGTCTGTTACAAGCATAAGTCCCATGTCTGGAATATTACTCTTATCCTTTAATTCCATATCTACAGGAAGAACAGTTTCTAAGGGAGTATCAAAATAATTACCCAAGGCATAAGAGTTTTCTCCACCTGAAACAATTAAACCTCCTCCTGCATGCTTTACATAATACTCTAAATTATTTAAAAACCTTTCATCTAAGTCATCAGCAGAAATATTTGCTATAATAACTGCATCATATTGAGAAAGTAAATCTGCTTTTAAGGGAACCGTATTAGGATCTAGCCTATCTATCTTAAGTTTAGAATTCTTCAATATTTCCATTATTTCTGCACCGCTGTTATCTTGCTCTACTAATAGAACATGAGGTATATCTTCCACATAAGAGTAGCCATAGGCAACATTATTTTCAGAAATAGTATCCACTAAAGGCTCTATTTCCGCCTTATATATTCTTCCTCCACCTTCACTAGCAATATCAGAAAATACATATCGGTTTTTTCCCTTTCTTATTTGAACTTCCGTGCTTTCAACCAAATTATTTCCATTGTAAATTTTTAAAATACCCTTTGTATCTATTAAACTATCTATGTTTGCTTGAATAGTAAACTTTTGATTTTTATTTAAATACTTTGGAAGATTAAGTTCTGTCAATTGAACCTCTTCTTCAATTTGATTTATCAAAGGAAGAACATCTATCTTTATACCCTGTCCAGCAAGTAATTTTGCTTGACTCATTGCATCACCAATATTTTCTTTTCCGTCAGTAATAAGTACAATACGCTTTTTTGACTCTTCAGGAATTAAGGTAGATGCTAATTTAAGTCCCTCCGAAATGTTTGTAGAATTGCTATTGACTATAGAAGAAAAGCCTGTAAAAACAGGCTCTGTACTTGGGCTGATTTCAACTGTGGCATTAGCTCCAAAAGCTACTATGGCTATTTCATCTTTATTATCTTTAAAATCTATAGATTTTCTTATAAAATCCTCCACCTCATTTATAGAGGACTTGGAACTATCCGATAAATCTATCGCAAATATAGTAGTAGTCTTATCTATAGTTTTTTTAACTTGCAAGCCTGCCAAAGAAAAAACCAAAAGTATGACTATCAATGTCCTTAAAAACAAAAGAAAAGACTTCTTATAACTAGATAAAGTTAATTTTTTAGCTGTAAAAAATAAAAATATAACAAAAAGGGGAATTAAAAGTAAATAACCAATATTTATAAAATTAATTACCACGAACAAACACCCACCATTCTACCGCAATAAATAATAAAAGAATCATTAAAAAGATATTTTTAAGGTTTTTATTTGTTTCTATCATAAGATCATTAGCTTGTGAGATTTCTTCAATGTTTTCTTCATTATCTACTGTATTATTACTATTAAAATCCCATTCAACCACTGGGTTAACTGCAAAGTAATGAAAACTGTCAATTTTTTCACCTTTTTGTCTCAATGTATATATTCCTATTTCATTGGTATTATTATAAGGTTGAACTGGAAAAGGAGGTGCCAGCTTTTCAAATTCCCCTCCGGGCTTAACAATGCTAACTTCTTTTGATTCTGGTGATATTTGAAATTCAATTGTATCGCCGGCAGCAACCTTTTCTAAATTATGAATCTTTTCAGGTATAAACCATTTAATTGTATTATAAATAAAGATAGGAAATTCTGTTCTTAAAGGAAGGTCTGTTTGATGCAAATCAAAGCCACAAACAATAACCTTCTGTTCTCCTCGTTCGCCAGCAATGATTAAAGGCGTTTCTTCAGAGTTTAAAACTACCTGTCCCCATGAAGGAGTTGACATTTTCTTAGTCACTGCTATATCAAACTTAATCTGGTCAATAAACTCCAATAATGCTCCTCCTGAAGAATAAATAGATGTTACTTCGATATCATTTTCAACATTTATTAAAGGATTAGAAACAGGAGGATTAAATACTAATATATGTCCATCTTCAGGAATTGAATCAGGAATAAGTCCGTCAAATATATAAAGATAATAACCTTGAAGGTTTTCAATATTGTCCAAATCTCCTTTGTATAATTCCACTTGGGGTAATAGAGAAAGTATTTGCTCTAGAAAAACATTTTGATTAGTTAACAATAATACCTTTTCCTTTGCATCTTCATAAACTACATCATACATAGTATTGTCAACTTCTAAAATATCCTCTACATCTATTTGTGCTTTTAAAATATTAACTTCTCTTGATATTCCAGTAAAAAATACATTTTTCTCTTCGTTGGCCTGCAATTGGACCCTTTTTATATCTATTAGTTTTTCATCACCATATAAAGAAACTGTAAAATCATTCATTTGTGTCCCAAAATTTTTTACTCTAACTAAAGCTGCAATTTGCTTTTCCTCTTTTGAATGTGATAACAAAGTAATACCACAATTTTCATAGTTTTTTCCTATTTTTATTAAATTAGAATTTAAATCTGTAAATTTTATTTCTTTATCAGAAAATATATATATATTACTTTTAACGTTTTCATAAATAGCCTTAACCAATGACTCAGTATTTTCTAAATCAATACCGCTATTTAACAGTTTTACATCCTCAATCCTTTTTATAACTGCATTATTGTCCGTAGATTGATTGACTAAAATATAAGGCTCTTTTCCCATAACTACAACAGATATTTTAGCAGAAGGTTCCAGACTATTAATCATCTGATAGATTTTATTCTTGGCTTCTTCAAACCTATTGGGGCTTTCATCCTTAGCCTGCATAGTTATTGATTGGTCAAGTACAATAATATAACTTCCCGATTTACTCATTCCTCCTGCAATATATGGATTTGCAAGGATTAAAACCAACAAGAAAGCAATAATTAATTGAAGGAATAGCAAAATATTTTTTCTAAGCTTTTGCCAAGGCTTATAAGCCTCAGAATAACTCAAAGCTTTTTCCCATAAAAAAAGGCTTGGAACTTTTTTTTCTTCGTACTTTTGCTTTAATATGTACATTAATATTATTACAGGAATTGAGACAAGACCTAAAAAACCCCAAGGATTGTAAAAATTCATAAGTACACCTCAATACTACATATTATAATTGTTCTATCAAAACTATGAAGTCTTAGTCGAGAAAACAAGCATAAAAACTGCCAGAATATCATAAATCTTGACAGTTTTCTGCTTTGATATTTTTATTCTAAAGATGTAAAGTATTCTTCGATTAAGTTTTTTATTCCATAAGGAATATTATCATCTTCTAAAAAACTAATTGCTTCTTTCTTGTACTCTTGAAACACCTCTTGATAAGGAATAGACTCTCCTTTGCTACCAATGGTTTTTTCATCCTGTTGATGAATATGTCCCCCTTGATTTTTTTCTCCTTCTACTTGAGCTTCATACTCTGCCTTATCTGCTAGTTGTCTAGAATAAATATTTTCATTTTCTATATGACCTCTGCCACGTCCTTGACCACCGCCCTGACCTTGACCTTGGCCTCCTCCTTGTCCTTGTCCTTGACCTTCGCCCTGACCTTGACCTTGACCCTCTCCCTGACCTTGGCCCTCTCCCTGGCCTTGACCTTGGCCTTGGCCTTGATTGTCAGATTGTTCCTGACCTTTAGCAGCTTCTTTTTTAGCCTCTTCATTCATTAGCCTATTTATTTGCTCTATAGCTTCTCTTAACTCTTTGTTTTGAGATGCTAGATTGTCTAATTGTTCTGACAGTTGCTTATAACTTCCTTGCAATT
This sequence comes from Candidatus Epulonipiscium sp., assembly GCA_012518815.1. GTDB lineage: Bacteria > Bacillota > Clostridia > Lachnospirales > Defluviitaleaceae > JAAYML01. The sequence continues at coordinate 62,686 of JAAYRK010000082.1, forward strand.
CTGTCAGATTTCCACTAGTTATCGCCTCTTGATAACTCATAAGGCTATCCCTAAGCTGAGAATCTTCTTCAAGTGCCAAGGCAGCTTCTTTAAAAGCATTAGCAAGTTCATTTAATTGATCCTCATCCATATTTTCAAGTTCTTTATTTAAAGCATCAAGACTTCTTTTTATTTCTGATAAATCTCCTTTTTGTAATTGGTCTCCTAATTCTCTTGTTAACTCATGTTGAGATAAGCTTTCCCCAACCTTTTTTAAATCTCTTTGAACTGAATCTTTAGATATCTTTTTAAGCTCCTGCTGTGTTTTCTGACGGGCTCTTAAAATATCTCCTTCATTTTTTGATTTTTTTAAGTTTTTCTTTAATTCTTCTAATTCTTTCTTTATTTTCTTTACTTGTTCCTCTGTCAATTCTTTATTATCTTGAGTTTCCTTTTGTACCTTCTCAATTTCCTTTATTTCTTCTTCAATATTTTCTCTTAACTGAATCTGATAATCTAACTTTTCCTTTAGGGGACTAGGAGCAAAACCTACAATCATTGTCCCAATCAGCATTATCCCTATAATCTTAACTTTTTCCTTAGGAAAATATATAATATATTCCTTCTTAAAGTCTGCTTTTTTAGCCTTATTAATTGCATCTTCAACTACTAATTTTTCGAAGGAATTTAAATTTTTATCCTTATCATTAAGAATTTCAAAAGCAGTTAAAAAGCGTTCTTTATAGCCCAATGAATCACCCTTATCAACCAGGTTTTTCATATTAGGTAATCTTAAGACAAGGATAAAGGAAGCTATAAGCAAAGAAGCTATAAAAATACTAGTAACTTTTATAAAAATATTAGAAATCAAGGTAAATTTTGATAATAGTATAAGCCCGATAGTTAATCCAAAGGCAATTATTACACTTATCAATATGAAATTAATCCACTTTTCAAGGATAATTTTACTTTTTAAAGGTTTAAGAGCCTTATATAACTCTTTCAAATTCATCACCTATTCTTTCCTGCTAAAGGACGAATTCTAATGACACTTAATAAAATCATAATAATACTAACTACAGAATTAAATACTAAATTAAACTGCCATAATTCAATTTTAACATTGTTGGGATTGTTATAAACATTAAGCAAATAATTTATTATATCAGCACCTACCTGATTTTGAATAATAGAAATAAAGCCTAGAAAGGGATTTCCACCAACAAGAATTATGGATTGTAAATATGTCAATCCATTTTGTCCTGTCATATAAGAATACTCTTGCATGATAAAATATACAACAAGAGTTCCTATAGAAAAAATCAAAATAAACAAATAGCTAACAACTGTCGCAACAGTAGTCTTCTTAAAATAAGTAGAACAAAATATTCCTATACTACCTAGCATAATTGATATTACGGCATAATATAAAAACAACAACAAAATGTTGATTAAAGATACTCCTCCAAAAATAAATATTACACTAAAAATAGGGATAGAAGCAAATATTAATAACATAATTTGACTAATAGAAGCTATAAGTTTCCCCATAATAATTGAAAAAGAAGAAACCCTTGTAATTAGCAAGAGATCTAGAGTTTGTCTTTCTCTTTCTCCACTTATGGTTCCTGCAGTTAATGCAGGTATCAATAATATAATTAGTCCCATCTGACATCCCGCTAGAAGTGCATATACTGTTAATACATCTTGGGGGTCAAACGAATTATCATATGAACGATATAACGTTGCTAATAAGATTAATGAACCAAAACCTGCTAGTATAGTTAGATAAACTAATAATAAAACAGGAGCTTTCCAAGTTCTAAGTTTTGTTTTTAACTCAAGACGAAGTACGGGATTTATCATCATATTACTCCCCTCCTTTAGTTATTTTCATAAAGATATCTTCTAAATTACCTTCTTTTTCATAGAAGGAAACGATAGGTATTTCTTTTCCCATTATTTGTTTTAGAAGAAGTGCAAGTCTATTGTCGTCTCCTTCAAAATCAAATTCAACTTCATCAGTTTTTTCAAAGATATCATGAATATCTGGCTGTTCTTTAAGGATTGTTATTAGTTCTTCCATTTTGTCTAATAATCTTATTTTTATCACTCTTTTTTGGGTCAGCTTCTGCATAATTTGGTTAACAGAACCGTGAGCAACTATCTGCCCATTTTCAATAATTCCAATAACTGTACACAGCTCTGCTAATTCAGGAAGAATATGAGAGCTGATGATTATTGTTTTTCCTAAGTTTTTTAGCTGTTTTAATACTTCTTTCATCTCTACCCTTGCTCTTGGATCTAAGCCTGAAGCTGGCTCATCCAAAATAAGAATATCGGGATTATGAATCAAACTTCGGGCAAGGCATAATCTTTGCTTCATTCCTCTTGACAGACTATCTACATAAGCATCTTTCTTATAAGACAAATCAACAAGCTCCAACAAATTATTTATTATTGTAGGTCTTTCTTTATAAGGTATTTTATACATGCCTGCATAAAAGTCCATATATTCATCAACTTTTAAGTTGTCATAAACTCCAAAGAAATCTGGCATATATCCTATCTTTTCGCGAAGTTTAGAAGGATGTGCAGTTGCATCAATACCATTTATAAATACCTTTCCAGAACTTGTTTTTAATAAGCCAGCCACAATCTTCATTGTTGTTGTTTTGCCAGCTCCATTAGGTCCTACAAAGCCAAATATCTCTCCTTCATTAATAGAAAGGGATAAATTATTAACAGCAGTAAACTTGCCATATCTTTTTACTAAATTCTTTATTTCCAGCATATTATTTATCTCCTTTCAAACGTAAATATGGGATTTGGATGCCGGCATCCTGACCATTATCTATTGTAATTTTAAATCTTATTTTCATTGTTCCTTCATCATTTAAATAATCATTAGTATTATGAGAATAAGCCAAAGGACTTAATTCTTCCCACTCTCCTTTTGCATTATTATATATTAATGCCTCTTCAATACTATTAATCTTTGTAAATTGTATTTGAAACTCTAAAATATTAATATCTTTAGGTAGAATATAATTAAAGTCTAAATCTCCACTATTATGAATCCATATTGAATCATCATAGGAATCAAAATAATAACCTGCATTACTTACGATATTGGGTCTTAAAAAACCATATGGGATTTCAAAATAATTAGTATTTTCGTAGTCTAATTTTAAAGGTATAATAAATAAATTCTGTTTATAATGTTCTACTAATTTATCATTAATCTTTACACCTTCTAAAAACTCTTCTTCATTAAAGCCATAAAGAACAATATAATTATCACCAAAAGAAGCTTGAGTATTGTTGTTCACAGAATATGACATAGAATTATACATAGTATCAAGATAGCCCTCATAAATATTTCTTCTTTGTATAATTCTTTGTAAATCTTCAGCTTTTATATCTTTTCCCCACTTTTCTTCCATATCCTTTTTATCATAGCTTTTTCCAAATATATCATCAAAAATTTCATATCTACTTTTAAAACTGCTAGCAAGCTCTTTTTCAATATCAATAGTTTCATTGTTTTTAATTCTATCAATGTAATAATAATTTTTCCCAACGACAAGAATACAGCTTTCAAGATCAAAACCAAGATTGTTTTCAATAGTTCCAACTAATTTATTATCTTTTAGAGTAATAGAAGAATTAAGGGGACCTGATGTATTATAAATAGTTTTACCGGAAATATTATTCATTTCCCAACTTTGACTATTATAAAATGTAAATTTATTTTTTTCCCCCATATTTATCTTAACTTTAACTCTTTCATTAAGTGTATTATGATAATTATCATAATAATAATAGTAATCATAATTACTTAATTTAGGGCTTATGTCCTTTAATATCTCAACTCTATTTTCGCCACTTTTAGGAGTAAATACAGCTAAAGATACTTCCATAAAACCACTGTTTTCTCCTTCTTCTAAAGAAACAAATCCAATACTGCTAGCTACAGGATTACGTATACTAGAACTACTACTCATTAAATAAATAATTGATGAAAATACTATTGCAATTAAAGGTATTATAAACCAGCCATATTCCCTTTTATCCTTATATTTTAATATCAAGTAAAGAATAGGTCCTGAAGCTACAATGTAAATAATAATAACAAGTGCCACTAAGATAAACAATAAGCTTTGGGAAGGCCTTGGAAATAATCTTAATGCGTAATTATTTAAACGATAATCGTAATTTCTATAACTATTTGTCATAAGAACTTCTACAAGATCAGGGACATTATTCATATACAATTCCGTAAGCAAAGAAGAGTTTCCCTGCCAGTCTGCCATAGGATTTAATCCTAAATCAAAATGGTGAATAATAATACTACCCTCATTTTTATTTACTAAAGAACTAATAGCAATATCATCTGAAAACAATATACCTTTCCCATTTTCAATCTCAAAATCAACAATATCCATTGATTCAGTTTCAAAAATTTTTCCCGTAATGCTTTCCATCTGCGAAAAATCATTAATACTAATAATTCCCTTATCTTTAATATTAATAAATTCATTATAAAAACCTTTTAATACCTTTGATGAATTAACCCCTGTGCCAAGAACAAGAACTCCACCTTCTAAAACCCATTCTTTTAACGATTCTTTTTGATTATCATTTAATTTAGATGTATCAAAATCATTAATAATTATTAGATCAAAACTATCAAATATACTAATATCACTTGGAAAATTATCTGTATTTAATTCTACTAATCTATTTCCAACAACTTGTGTCTTTTCTATATCAATTTTTATGTTCTTTAAGTAATTCAAACTTTCAATATCATCAGATAAAACACCAATAAAGCCTCTTTCAGGTTCAAAAGGGGTTGCATATATTATCTTTTTTGCAACTTCTTTTGAATTTGATACTAGAGTCACGTAAAAATATTTTTGTAAAGTCAAAGGATTAATGTTCATAGTAACTTTTTTTGTAGTTCCCTTGGGAAGATTGATAGGTATCTCATATGTAACATATTCTTTTACATTACTATAATTAGCAACTAAAACATTGATTTGAATTTCTCCATTAAACTCTTCTCCTTCGTTAGTTATTTCTAAAACAACAGGGGTTGTTCCTCCAATTTTATATTTACTACTAAAGCCCACTTCTGCTTTTATTGTAATCTTATCTTTTTCATCTCCATATACTATAAAAGGAATAACTGAGCCTAAAACAATAGAAAAAATCAATATAGTAACAAGAACAACACCAATCTTTTTTTGTCGCCCTCTCCATTTTTGCCCGTACATAATACATTCCCTCCTCAAAGACTCTTAAAGTTTTCTATACTAATTATGTTTTTTTCTATACAAATTTCTAAATTAATTTTTCTTTTAAAGAAATCATTATTAAACTTAACTTCTGCAATACTTCCTTGTAGGTTAGTTATTTTGCCTTTACCAAACTTTTGATGGATTATAACAGTATCTTTTTGGAATTGATTTAGTGAAGGTCTAAAAATCATTTCATCAATAAATCTTGAGGCTTTTGTTTCTTCTTCATAACGTTTTCTTACTGTAGAAATTGCTAAATATCTTTTTGCCCTTGTCATTCCAACATAAAATAACCTTCTTTCTTCTTCTAATTCTCCAATACTAGTACTTTTGTAATGCGGAATAATTCCTTCTACAGCACCAGCTATACAAACAGCCTCATATTCCAATCCCTTTGCACCATGCATTGTAGTAAGTGTAATTCCTTCTTTTGCTGCCCCTTTTTTATGTTTGCCTTTGTTTATTTCTTCTCCTACATTTTCTATATGGTTTAACCAATCCTTATAATTATTAAAACTTTTTGCAGCTTCTTGAATTTCATCTAATACTTCTTTTAAACCTCTTACTCCGATATTTCTATACTGGGCATATTCCAAAATATAATCATTGTAACCAATATCTTTTCTTATATAAGTAATAGCTTCAGCAGGTCTTTTTTTCTTAAGACGAGATAAATTATAATTAAGTTCTTCCAATTTTTCGAGCTGCCATCTTTTCATGCTTGGAAGGTAATATAAATTGTCTAATAAAGTTCCTTTTTCCTTCTTTGCTTCAAAAATAAGACCTTTACTTAAATATCTTTTGGGTTTATTAAGAATTCTTTCAGCACTTTCATTATCATAGTAATCCATTGATAGTTTTATATAAGCAATTAAGTCCTTAGCTATCCAATGCTCATAAATATTTGATATTTCATCCCTTAAGTAAAAAGGCATATTTAAATCAAGCATTATATCAACTAAAGCCCTAGCTTGAAGATTGGTTCTAAATATAACAGCTATATCCTTATAATCTATTGATTTTTTCCTACAACCACTTATCCAGTCTGCAATGTTAACTGCTTCATTTTCGATATCTTCTGATTGTATAAGAAAAATTTCTTCTCCTTCATCATTAATACTTTCCATCTTTTTTTTAAATCTTTTCTTGTTATTTGATATTACTAGATTACTTGCACTAACTATCTTCTTTGTAGAACGATAATTAATATTTAAAATAACTTTCCCAGCATCTTTAAAATCTTTAGGGAAATTAAGCAAAAATTCTGGTCTTGCCCCTCTAAATCTATAAATACTTTGGTCATCGTCTCCTACAATAAACAAATTATTATTAGGAGCAGCTAAGAGCTTAATAACTTCATATTGAACTTTGTTAATATCCTGAAACTCATCAATTAAAATATATTTAAATTTATTTCTCCAAAAATCAAGAACTTTTTTATTGCTTTTTAATAATATATAGCAGTCATAAAGCATATCATCAAAATCAATTTTATTGTTCTTTCTTTTATACTCTTCATAAAATAAAAAGAAAGTTCTAAATTGCTCAGAAGGTAATACCATAGAATTATAATAAGATAAATCAATTAAATCATTTTTTATTAATCCAATTTCATTTTGTAATTCAGTTATAAATTCTTGTTCGTCATCGTAACTAATTTTTAATTCTTCAGCTATCCTTCTAATAATCAATCTTTTTTCATCTTCAGTAAGAATCTCTTTTAATGAATATCCATATACACTTCTTAAGATTCTAAAAAAAATAGAATGAAAAGTTGAAAAAGTTACTTTCCCGCAATCAAGATTATTTTTATTTATTAAACTTAAAAACCTTGCTTTCATTTCATCGGCTCCTGATTTTGTGAAAGTAATAACTAATATATTTTCAGCCTTAATTCCAAAATAATGTAACATAGCCTTAGCGTAAGAAGAATTAGGAGTCTCCTTAATTATTTCTAAATCTTTTTTTGTTAAATCTTGCGGAATTCTATTAGCATTAAAAACTGGCCCATATTTTATTAAATATAAAAGTCTATACATAATAACGTGAGTTTTTCCTGACCCTGGCCCTGCAATAACAATTTGAGGACCTTCTCCCTTTAATACAGCATGCCTTTGATTTTCATTTAGTTTTTCTAAATCATTTTGAATTATATTATCCCTTATCCTTATAAATTCTTCTGTCAAATCCATTTTGCACATAATTTCTCCTTAATTAATCAAACAAAAAAATATCATAATAGTTAAACTGTCTATCTTCCTTATAGTTAAAGAACTTCTAATCTTATATGTTGTTTCGATTGTTTATTATATCATAAAAAAAACAGCTTTATAATTAATTTAATTATAATTAATACTTTTTTAAAAGTTATTAAATAATGTGTAATTTTTTTCTTTATGTAAACAATGGTCAAATAAAACTACTTTTCATTTAAACAAAAAAAGAATATAATATATTCATTAATAATGTCAAAAAAACAAAGGAAGGGTCGAATGAAGTTACCTATTTTTCTTAGTGTATTTATAATATTTGTAATCTTTTACAATATTAAGGCTAATCTTGCAGATAAAAAAATCCGGAAAGCAAATGATGAGTTTTTTGAAAAAGAAAGAAAAGCTATGTTTGCAAGAAAAAAACCTCTGGATAATCTTAACTATATAAAAGTATCTTTAGATAATCTTCCCTTACTTAAAGAAGACAACTTAGAAAGTTACTCTTTCTACGAAAAGCAAGCTTTTAAATATCAAGAAGATGCTTTTAAATATTTAGATAAACCAATGCTCAATTTAACTGGAATTAATAATACAGATTTAAAACTAGAATATGGATCTGCAAACTTAAATACTATAATCGAATACGAACAAAACTACCAAAATTTACTAGAAAACTTGTTTAAATGGGGAGATTCACTGCATAAAGCAAATAGAATTGATGATGCTATCCTCGTATTAGAAAAAGGTGTTAACATTGAATCATATTTAAGCAAAAATTATATACTACTAGCTGACTTATATAAAAAGACTAATCAAAAAAACAAACTCATAGAATTAAAAGAGATTGTCAATAAAAAAACAAGTGATAATCTAATGTTTAAAAAAGTAATAAATCATATAAATAATTTATTAACAGAGGTGTAAGCTTGTGAATATTGGAATTTTTACCGACACTTATTACCCACAGATAAATGGAGTTGTTACTTCTGTAAGGACTCTCGAAAAAGAGTTGGCAAAAAGAGGGCATAAAGTCTTTGTTTTTACTGTTTCACATCCCAATGCAAAAACAGCCTACCCTAGAGTATTCAGGCTGCCAAGTATGCCTTTCGTTTTTCTGCCTTCTCATAGGGTAGGAGTATTATATTCTCCTAAAGCCGTTAGTATAGTTAAAAAAATTAACTTAGACATAATCCATACTCACACTGAGTTTTCCCTTGGCTTATTTGGAAGAATGATGGCAAAACAATTGAATATTCCTTGGGTACATACCTACCATACAATGTATGAAGAATATGTACATTATATTTCTAAAGGAATGTTAAATCGATTAACTCCTAAAATGGTTGCAAACCTTAGCAGGGTATTTTGTAACAAATGTAATACTATCATTGCACCCACAGATAAGGTTAAAGACTTGCTTGAAAATTATGGTGTAAAAAAACCTATTCAAATCATTCCTACAGGGATAAATCTCCAACCCTTTAAACGAGAAAACTTTAATAAAGATGAAATTATTGAGCTAAGGAAAAGATATGGTATAACTGAGTCTGATCCTGTCATTTTATTTGTTGGTAGAATAGCAAAAGAAAAAAGTATCGATATAATCATAAAACAAATGCCAAGCTTAGTTGCTAAACTAGCAAATGCAAAACTACTTATTGTTGGAGATGGACCTATAAAAAAAGACTTGTTGAAGCTTTGTAAAAACTTAAATTTAGAGGACTCTGTTATATTCACAGGAGAACAACCCTGGGAATCAATAGGTTTGTTTTATCAATTAGGAAATGTCTTTGTAAGTGCTTCAACCTCTGAAACACAGGGACTTACCTTTGCAGAAGCAATGGCTGCCCAAATACCTGTTGTTGCAAAAAACGATAAAAGTATTGAAGGAATTATTCAAGATAAAATAAACGGCAGAATATTTTCTAATGATGAAGAATTAGCAAATATTTTATTTGAATTACTTACAGATAATGAATCTTGCAAAATCTTAGCTGCAAATGCTGCTAAAACAGTAGAAGAATTTTCTTCAGAAAGTTTTGCTAAAAAAATCGAAGAAGTCTATTATTCTATTTTACAATAAAAATAGCGTGAATTTTTCATGCTATTTTTTTATTGTTGAAAAATAGACTTCTACATTTTTTAAGTGTTCTTCATAGCTTTCAGAAAAACTATGACTAGTACCTCCATATCTAGTTAAAACATAATAAAAATACGAATGTGTATCAGGATTAAGAGCCGCCTCAATTGACTTTTGGCCCGGTGTGCAAATAGGAGTTGGCGGTAATCCATAAAAAATATATGTATTATAAGGAGAGTTAACTTTCAAATCTTCATTTGATAATCTTGCTTTATGCTCCCCTAAAGCATAAAGCACCGTAGCATCAATTTGCAGCTTCATATTATTATTTAACCTATTATATATTACTCCTGCAATAACCGCCCTTTCCCTATCTTCTGCTGCTTCTTTTTCTATCATAGAAGCAATAGTAATTATTTCTATGGGGCTTTTATCTATCTCTTCATATTTAGTATATTCTGTTTCTACCCACTCTTTATAAGGGTATGTTAAAATGCTAATCACTTCTTCTGGGGAACTAGGCTTTGGAATACTATAGCTTCCTTCAAAAACTATCCCTTCTATGCTCATCTGTTTTTTTTCTAAATAACTATTCATTTCTTCACTAGTTAGTACATTGTTTTTTTCTAAAAAATTTATTATTTTTTTATAGCTATCTCCTCTATTTATAACCAATTCTACTTCTTCTCTTTTAGCAAGTTTAACTTCATTAACAGGCTTATCTGATAGACCTTCATTAACTCTACTTTTTACTAAAAATTCATAGCTATCATATACCAATACAGATGCAAAGATAGAAACTAATATGGATAGTATTAATAAAATCCATATACAATAGTCAATTGCCGTATTTTTTGTTGTATTCATTTTTCCCCCTACAAATTAACAATAATTATAATTAATTTTATATTATTATAGTTTTTCTTGCTTGTAAATTGAATTATTACTTTCTAATTTCACTTATCCCCATAAATAAAAGAAAAAAAGCAAATAATCTTCTTAGAATTAAAGATTTTAAGGAAATTGCAATGTAAGAACCTACTATAGCTCCAAAAAAACCTCCTATAATTAAAAAACTAATTAATTCTTTTTTTATTCTTTTATTTTTTATATGAATTACTAAAGCAGCAACTGCAGTAGGTATAAAATACAACAAGTTAATATTTTGTGCGTTTTGTTGACTAATATCCAAAAAAATAGTTAATGAAGGAATTAATATAGTCCCCCCTCCAATACCCATTCCACTAATAAGACCTGACAATAAGCCAATAATAAATAAAGTCATCCTATAATCATCCTTATAGAAGCAGCTATCATAAAAAATCCAAAAATCTTATGAAGCCACTTAGCAGAAAGTTTGTTTAAAAGTTTCGCACCAAAAATACCCCCAATAATACCTCCTAAAGATACATATAAAAGAGAGTTCCAATCAACCTTTAGATGGCTAGAATATATAAAAGTACTCATAATAGACAAGGGTAAAATAACAGCAATAGCGTTGGCATGAGAATCGTGCTCTTCAACTTTTAAAAATCTTTGCATAAAAGGAACAGCAATTGTCCCCCCTCCAGAACCAAAAAGACCATTTACTAATCCAGTTATCAGTCCTAAACTTATGGCTTTAAATTTATTATTTTTCACAAATATTCCTCCGCCTTAACTAATTGTTTATAACCAAATCTTCCTTTGCTAATCCTAATCCATAAGAACAGTAAGGCTGTATAAAACAATTTTCACATTTTGCTTTTCTTGCCGTGCATATTTTTCTTCCATGAGCAATAATTTGAGTATTATATCTTATCCAATGAGATTTAGGGATAATTTTCATTAAATCAAATTCAACCTTTGTAGGATCTGTGTTAGCAGTAAGACCCAGCCTATAAGATACTCTTTTTACATGAGTGTCTACTACAATACTGGGAATATTAAAGATATTGCCTAAAATCACATTAGCAGTTTTTCTTCCTACTCCTGCAAGTTGTGTTAATTTATCAATATCATCAGGTATTTCCCCATTATATTTTTCAATTAACTGTCTAGCACACAAGATAATATTTTTTGCTTTGTTTCTATAAAAACCAGTGGAACGGATATCTTCTTCCAATTCCTTTTGGTCTGCCCTAGCAAAATCCCATAAGGAAGTATATTTCTTAAATAAATCTTTAGTAACCAAATTTACTCTATCATCTGTACACTGTGCACTTAGGATAGTTGCTATAAGAAGTTGCCAAGGAGTATTATAATTTAAATAGCATTTAGTGTTTTCAGGATAATGCTCGTCCAATAATTCTAATATCTTTTTTACTTTTATTATCATATCCATTTAAAATCCCTTCTGTCATTTTCGACATAATAGTGCATAATAAAATATTATATTGCCTTTTTAAACAAAATATATATTAACTGGGAAATAATAGAATTATGTGCCTATTATTTCCTGGGAAATGATAGCATTATTTGGGAAATATTGTTTATTATATAATTACTTTGTAAAAGCTGGCATGTCCTAAAATTTCGTCTTTAGAAAGATAGTCAAATAGTACTGCAGCAGCTTCTTCCTTAACTTCTCCTATTTCCCTTTCAAGTTCTATATTTTTTATTATATCTGTAATATTAATGGGAAATATCTCCAAATGAGCCCTCCTACTAATAACTTTTGGAGAACAATCAATTAATTTAGGTAAATAGTTCTTTATATTTTCTTCATTATTATAGAAATCTCTTATTTCCATTTTGTACTTTTCATTGATTGAAAACATCCAGTCAGGAAATTTTTTTACTTTTTCATGCAAGTACATATCAAATTTTAATAGCTCTTTAAAAATCTTTTCGTTTTTATTTATTTTTTCTTGATAAAAATTAAGTAAATTTGTAAATAAGGATAATTTACTATGATTTATATGATGAAAGCCTCTACTCTCCCAATAATCTGCTAAAGCTTCATAAAAATCAAAAGGAGAATCAAAGTAAGAACTAATATATCTTATACTATAATAAAAGTGTCCCGAATTATAATAAATTTCTAGCATTTCTTCAATCATTTTTAATTTTAATAATTCCCTGTAACTAAGCTCTTTTGTAAAAAGTATTTCATAGGGTGCTTTATCTTTATAAACCAAACCATATTCATCTTTGTTATGCCTCATTTTTGAACCTTTTAATACTTTTAAAAAGCCTAGCTGTAGCTTCTCTGGATATAAACTATAAACATCATTAAAAGACCTTTTAAAGGAGTTATAATCTTCTCCTGGAAGACCTGCAATCAAATCTAAATGCTGATGTATATTTTTATTACTTTTAATTCTCTTAACAATATTACTTAATTTATCAAAATCCATTTTTCTTTCAATTGTACTCAGTACATCTATATTGGTTGTTTGAATCCCTATTTCAAATTGAAACAAGCTAGGCCTTGCCTTAGCTAATAGCTCTAAAGTTTCATCATCTAAAATATCAGCAGATATTTCAAAATGAAAATTAGTTTTGCCATTATCATTTTCCATTAAATACTTCCATATAGATAAGGAATGTTTTTTATTACAATTAAATGTTCTATCTACAAATTTCACTTGTTTTACATTTTCCTTTAAAAAATACTGTAAATCAGAAAATACTCTTTCCAGGGATAAAAACCTTACTTTTTTATCCCTGGAAGAGAGGCAATATTGGCATTGATAAGGACATCCTCTAGAGGATTCATAATATAGGATTTGATTTGACAAATCATCAAAATCCTCATAAGGAAAAGGAATATCATCTAAGTCTAATAATTTTCTTTCTCTAGTTTTAATTATTTTTCCATCAATTCTATAAATTATTCCCTCAATATCAGACAAGTCTCCATTATTATCCTTATAATTCCTTAAAAGTTCATAAAAAGTTTCTTCTCCTTCGCCAGATACAATAATGTCAATTTCTTTATAACTTTTTAGTAGTTCTTCACCATCATAAGATACCTCAGGACCTCCAAGTATGATGCTTGTAGAGGGAAGTACTTTTTTAAGTTCTCTAACTAAATCAATAGTTTGCTCAATATTCCATATATAACAGGAAAAAGCCAAAATATCAGGTTTGTTTTTAAATATTTCATTCAAAATATAGTTTTCTTGATGATTTATAGTAAATTCAAGAATCTTAATATCATCTTTAAAATCGTTACAATATGCTTTAATACTTCTTAAAGCTAAAGAAGTGTGTATATACTTTGCATTAAGGGTTGATAAAATAATGTTCATAAAAAAACTCCTTACAAATTAGAATAGAAAACTTCTAACTTCCATTTTCATTTATTATATAACAAAAAGTGCTGTCTGTCAGTTAACTTGCTTAACTATTGCCTAGGCTAAGAAAAACAACTGACAGCCACCACCTTTATTTTAGCTATTCATGTATAATTACCATGGTTCCATGAGGTATGTTTTCATAAAACCACTTTGCATCTTCATCTAGCATTCTTATACATCCGTGACTTGCTGGTTTACCTATTTTATCTAGCTCTGATTGTATAATATTCCAGTGATTATCCCGTGGAATCCCATGAAATAAAAATTGATCTACTATTCTTACCCAATAAAGGGCACCTTCATTGAATCTAGGAGAGAAAAAACTTGGTCCCCTATCTTGAATATAAAAGGTTCCCAAGACAGAGGGTTCCTCAGGTTTACCCCCTGAAGCAGGCATTCTTTTAATGACTTCTTCCCCTTTATGAATTAAAACTTCATGTTTGTCTTTTAACACTACCTCTACCCATAATTCATCTTCTTTTAATGGCATGGTAGTAAACTTTATGATATATGGGTCTGTCTTTTCACCATGTTTTGATATTCCTTGAACAATAACTTCATATTCTTTATTAGGCTTTAATAGATCCCAAGGTAAAAACTCTAACTTATTTCCTTTTATCTTAACTTTTTGTTTTATACCTTCCATAGTTACTATGGCATCAGATAACTCTTCACTCATTTCTGCTGAAATCTTGGGATATAAGGCTACCCACTTTGCAGATTGATTTGGCATAGTCTTTATGATATATGGTTTAGGAGCTGTAGTAATTTGAATTTTTATATCTTCTTTTATTATATCTCCACATTGTGCTTTCAAACCCTTTTTTATAACTAATAAATAATTACTTTCATTTTTCAACTTTTCTTTTGGATACAAGACTAATTTACAATAATCTATATGTTTTTTATAAGCTTCTATTTCGTAAGGTCTTATATCAAATTTTACATCAGTTTGTATATATTCTTCTATATTTTTAAAATCAATAGGAGTATTAAATTGCAAAATCAAAGGACCATCAGTAGGTACATTCTTACCATTTTCAACCTTAATTAGCTTTGGTTCTGTTTGAAACTGAACATTTAAAGATAGGGATTTATTGATAAAAGGAATTTTAGATTCGGCTCCCTTAATTGTAAAAATAGCCTTTTGTCCTTTAAAATCACCAATTTCCTTTAAGTTTACCCTTAATACATTTGCACTATCCCATTTTAAATCACAATGAAATTTTGAATTATAAAGATGAGATTTTATATTAATATTTTTTTCTATACCTAAGTGTTTCATGGGAACCAAAAAATTAATTTTAATTACTGCCATATCACCATCAATATCAGTAATAATCAAGTTAAAACGCTGAAAAAAAAGCAATATACCAATTAATATTAAAATAATAAAAAATATATTTTTATATTTACGCAAATCCGATAAAAAAATCATCCCACTCCCCCTAAAGAATTTGCACAATTACTATAATGCCTCAATAATCTATATGATTTTATTTAAAGATATAGTACATGAGAACTCCAACATCTAACATCAAAAAAAAAGCTAACACTTTTCTAAGTGCTAGCTTTTTTATATCTATATTAAGCGCGAGACGGGATTCGAACCCGCGGCCCTCGCCTTGGCAAGGCGATGCTCTACCACTGAGCCACTCGCGCATAGATTCATAAAGCGGGTGATGGGAATCGAACCCACGTATCCAGCTTGGAAGGCTGGTGTTCTACCATTGAACTACACCCGCAAAGTGCCCAGAGCCGGAATCGAACCAGCGACACGAGGATTTTCAGTCCTCTGCTCTACCGACTGAGCTATCTGGGCTTCTTTTGCGATATGCCGGAGACCGGAATCGAACCGGTACGGTCTTTAAGGGACCGCAGGATTTTAAGTCCTGTGCGTCTGCCAGTTCCGCCACTCCGGCGCAAAAGTTCTTACTTAATAAGTAAGAGAATGGAGGGAGAAGGATTCGAACCTTCGAAGTCGTTGACAACAGATTTACAGTCTGCCCCCTTTGGCCACTCGGGAACCCCTCCGTATATATAAAATAATGTATGATGAATTAAAATCCTTAGAAAGGAGGTGATCCAGCCGCACCTTCCGATACGGCTACCTTGTTACGACTTCACCCCAGTCATTGGCTTCACCTTCGACGGCTCCGTCCTAAGTGCTCATCAAGTAGATCATAAATGACA